>JAUXSD010000038.1 GCA_030681525.1 Solirubrobacteraceae bacterium | reverse complement strand
CGGCGCAACGCTGCGCGCCGCTCGGCCGCGAGTACCTGCGCTGCGCGGAGCGCGGCGAGCTGCCGGAGCCCGCGGCGGCGGTGCTCGACGCGATCCGCCGCGCGGACCCGTCCGCGGCGGCGCGGCGTGCGGCGCGGCTGGCCGACTGGGGCGCGAGCTCGGGCGCGGCGCTGCTGTGGGGGATCGCGGCCGGCGCCGCCGCGTCCGCCGCGTGACCGCCGGACCCCGGCGCGGGGTCGGCCGGGGTCCTGGCGAGAGCGCAGAGAGAAGCGGCGGGGCGACGCCCTCGCCCCGCACGCCGGTGGGATGGCCTACTGCGCGGAGTGCTCGGTGGACGTGTCGCCCTCGATCGTGCGGGGCTCACCGCCCCCGACGGCGATCTGGACGCGCTTGGGCTTGGCCTGCTCGGGCTTGGGGATGCGCACCTCGAGCACGCCGTTGTCGAACGCCGCGCTGACGGCGCCGGCGTCGACGCCCTCGGGCAGCGTGAGCGAGCGGGCGAACGCGCCGCTCGTGCGCTCGAGGCGGTAGTAGCCCTCGTGCTTGTCCTCGAGCTCGGCCCTGCGCTCGCCGGAGATCGTCAGGACGTTGTTCTCGAGCTCGATGTTGACGTCGGCCTCGGTCATGCCGGGAAGGTCGGCCTTGAGGACGAAGTGCTCGCCGGCCTCGATGAGGTCCATCGCGGGAATCCAGCGCCGGGTGACCCCACCGCCGTTGGCGCCGCGGTTGGTGGGCGTGTCGAAGAACGTCGAGAAGAGGCGGTTCATCTCGCCCTGCAGCGAGTCGATGTCACGAAGCGGATCCCAACGAACAAGTGCCATATGAATACCTCCTGCGGTGTCCTGTGGTACCTGGATCCGTTAATAGGACCTCAGTCGGGTCATGTCAAGTTTGTTGTGCTGGAGGGGAGGCGATCCGCGCGTGGCTGCGGCGGTGGCGGCGCCTCGGCCGACACCTCGTCTACGCTCGCTTCGTGCAGCGCGTGTGGCATGGCCTCGGAGGCGTCCCCTCGGTCGTGGCGACGCTCGCGCTCTACGGGCTGCTGGTCCCCGCGGCCCTGCTTTTGCGCAACCCCGTCGATCAGGTGATCGCGGTCGGGCTGCTCGGCGTGTTCACGCTGTACTGCGTGGCCAGGCCGCAGCACCGCGTCGACGTGTTCCTCTACGCGTTCGCCCCCAGCGCCGGCGGAGAGCTGCTGCACGACATCTTCGACATCTCGCGGCTCTGGGGCCTGCTCTCGGTGGCGCCGGTGATCGTGTGGCTGCGCGAGATCGACCGCGACGCCGACGCCCCGGACCAGCCCGACGAAGCGACGCCGTCACCCGAGCCCGCGTGACGCGCGGGCCTCGGCGCGCGCTACTTGCAGCAGCCCCAGCCGGTCGCGTCGAGCACGCGATCCCAGGCGTCGCCGAGCGTCTCGAGCTCGGCGGGGCTGAAGAGGTCGAGGAACATCGCGCGCACGCCGGCGAGGTGGGTGGCGCGGGCCGCGCGCAGCTTCTCGCGGCCGGCGGGTGTGAGCTTGGCGAACGCGCCGCGGGCGTCGTCGCTGCAGGCGACGCGCTCGAGCAGGCCCTCGCGCTGCAGGCGGTCGACGAGCCGCGTCAGGCCGCTGCGGCTGAGCAGGATCGACGAGGCGAGGTCGCACATCCGCATGCGCTCCTCCTCGGCGTCGGCGAGATACGTGAGGACCTCGTAGGAGCTGAGCTGCAGTCCGTGCGCCGCCTCGAGCTGCGCGTCCAGCGCCTTCGCCATCGCCGCGTGCGCGCGCAGCATGCCGCGCCAGGCGCGCAGCTCCGCGGGCGCGAGGAGGCGTAGGTCGGGCGTCTCGCCGATGATCGCCATGTCTTCGAGGATAGTGCGTTCTGATTGCACGCACAACGAGTTGCGGGGCCCGGGTAGACCGTGCCCGTCGGTGGCCTATGTTTCGCCGATGCCGTTGCGGGGTGGCACCCGAGCATGAGCTTCGATCCGCTGGTCCACATCGTCCGCGAGGCGAGCGGCGAGCCGGAGGGCGCACTGGTCCTGTTGCACGGCCGCGGCGCCGACGAGCACGACCTCACGTCGCTGCTCGACGTGCTCGATCCCGAGCGGCGCCTGGTCGGGATCACCCCGGGCGCGCCGCTGCCCGGCCCCGGCGGCAGCGGCGGGCGCTGGTGGTACATGGTGCCGCGCGTCGGCTACCCCGACCCGGCGACCTTCCACGCGACCTACGCCCAGCTCACGGCGTTTCTCGACGGCTGGCTGCAGGATCGCGCGATCCCGTGGGAGCGCACGATCCTCGGCGGCTTCTCGATGGGCTGCGTGATGTCCTACGCCACCGGCCTGGGCCCGCGCCGGCCCGTGCCCGCCGGGATCCTGGCGATGAGCGGCTTCATCCCGACCGTCGAGGGCTGGGACGCGGAGCCCGAGACGCGCCCTGAGCTGCCCGTGCTCATCGCGCACGGCGCGCGCGACCCGGTCATCTCGGTCGACTTCGCGCGCGACGCCCGCGACCGGTTGGAGGCCGCCGGACTCCCGGTCGAGTACCACGAGCACCCCGGCGCGCACCACCTCGACCCGCGCATGCTGCCGCGGATGGCCGAGTGGGTCGCCGAGCGCAGCGCGCAGTTCGCGCCATGATCGCGCGCCAGGCCTAGCCAGGCTTAGGCGCGGCGCCCGGCGGAGAGAACCGCGGGCATGGACATCGCTCGCAACATCGTTGACGCCGCCCGCAACCTGGCGGCGAGCCCACCCGACCCCGAGCGCGCCTATCTCCTGCGCCCGGACGAGCACGTCCCCGACGGCATCCGCCGCATCGCGCGCGGACAGCTGCAGGACGCGCGCGACGACCTCGACGGCACCTCCTCGCGCCGGCTCGGCGAGACCGTGCACGAGACGCGCAAGCGCATCAAGCGCCTGCGGGCCTGCGTGCGCCTGGCGCGCGACGCGATCGGCGAGGCGCGCTACGAGAGCGAGAACAGCGCGCTGAAGACGGCCGCGCGGCGGATCTCCGCCCCGCGCGACGCACAGGTGCTGGTCGAGACGCTCGACGCCGTGACCGAACGCTTCGGCGACGAGCTGGCGCCGGACGCGACGGCGGCGCTGCGAGCGCGGCTCGACGCCGAGAAGGACGCCGCGACGGCGGCGCTCGACGACGACGGTGGCCGCAACGGCAACGGCGCGATCGCCGCGACGATCATCACGATCGACCATGCCCTCTCCCGCACGACGACGTGGACCTTCGAGCCCGACGGCATCGACGCCCTCTCCCCCGGCCTGCGCCGCATCTACCGCCGCGGGCGCCGGGCGATGCAGGCCGCGCGCAAGGATCCGAGCGCCGAGCACCTCCACGAGTGGCGCAAGCGCGTCAAGGACCTCTGGCACGCCACCGAGATCGTGCAGTGCGCCCGGCCCAAGCGCCTGGAGCGCTTCGCGGGCCGCGCCCACAAGCTGTCGGGGCTGCTCGGCGACCACCACGACCTGCACGTGCTGCGCGAGTACGTCGCGGCGCACCCGCAGTGCTTCACCGCCGCGGTCGACCAGCAGGCGCTGCTCGCCGTCATCGACCGCCGCTCGCGGCGGCTGGGCGAGAAGGCACTCGCGCGCGGGCGCAAGCTCTACAAGCCCAAGCCCAAGCGCTTCGTGCGCCACATCGAACGCGGCTGGCGCGAGCGCGCCGCGACGTCGCCGAAGCCGCAGGCCGGCTGAGACCCCTACAGCACCCCGGCCGCGAGCGCCGCGAGCGCGCTGAGCACGAGCACCGCGAGCACCGCGTGCTCGTGGCGCTCGCCGCGCAGCCAGGCGAAGGCGCGGCGGCCCGCGAGCTGGCCGGCGAGCGCGGCGGCCAGCAGCGCCCAGACCGCCGCGGGCACTCTGAACGTCGCGCTCAGCAGCAGCACCGGCAGCGCGAGCAACGACTGGGCGATGAAGACCGCCGCCAGCGTGTCGCGCATGGCCGCCGGCGTCGCGCCGCGGCCGAGCAGGTAGAACGCCAGCGGCGGGCCGCTGACCGAGTTCGCGGTCGCCAGCGCCCCGCTGGTGGCGCCCGCGGCCGGCGCGTGCCACGCCCGCAGACGGACGGCCACCTTGCTCCCGCGCAGGCGCACCGCGAGGCCTGCCAGGACCGCCAGACCGACGAGCGCCGACAGCGGCCGCTCGGGCAGCTCGCGCAGCGCGAGCGCGCCGAGGACCAGCCCGGGCACCGACCAGGCCACGAGCCGCCACGCGTCGCCGAGCACCTCGGGCCGGCGGCGCTCGGTCGCCAGCGTGAGGCCGTTGAGCAGCAGGCCGAGCAGCACGCCGGCGCTCACCGCCTCACGCGGCCCGAGCAGCGCGAACAGCATCGGCGCCGCGACGAGCGAGAAGCCGAAGCCGGTCGCGGACTGCAGCGTCGCGCCGAGGAACACCGCCAGCGCCGCGAGCGCGACGGTCACGCCGATCTACGGGATCGGGGCCGCGACGAGCAGCGAGCGGCCGGTCATCTCCGGTGGCTGCGCGATGCCGAGCAGCTCGAGCGCAGTCGGGGCGATGTCGGCGAGGACGCCGCCGGCGGGATCGAGCGCGGCGCCCTCGACCGTGACGATGAGCGGGACCGGGTTCAGCGAGTGCGCGGTGTTCGGCGAGCCGTCGGGCTCGAGCATGTGGTCGGCGTTGCCGTGGTCGGCGGTCACCAGGCACACGCCGCCCGTCGCGCCGACGCACTCGACGATCCGTCCCAGGCAGGCGTCGACGGTCTCGATGGCGGCGACGGCGGCGGGGATCACGCCGGTGTGACCGACCATGTCGGGATTGGCGAAGTTGATGATCGCGAAGCGGAAGTCCTCCTCGTGCCAGGCGGTCACGAAGGCCTCGGTCGCCGCACGGGCGCTCATCTGCGGCTTGAGGTCGTACGTCGGGACGTCGCGCGGCGACGGGGCGAGCTCGCGCCGCTCGCCGTCCTCCGGGCGCTCCTTGCCGCCGCCGAAGAAGTACGTCACGTGCGGGTACTTCTCGGTCTCGGCGACGTGCAGCTGGCGCCCGCCCTGCGCGGCGATGACGCGCGGCAGCGTGACCGTCGGGCGCATCGGCCGGAAGATGACGGGGTGATCGCCGAGCGTGCCGTACTCGGTCAGCGTCGTGTAGCGCGTGACCGGCGGCGCGCCGCGGCGATCGATCTCCGGGCAGGTCGGCTCGGCCAGCGCGCGCGAGAGCTCGCGCATCCGGTCGGGGCGGAAGTTGAACGCCAGGACCGAGTCGCCGGGGCGAATCGCGCCCTCCTCGCCGACCCGGGTCGGCGCGATGAACTCGTCGGTCTCACCGCGCTCGTAGGCGGCGTGCGCAGCGGCGGCGGCGTTGACCGCGGTGTGCTCGGCGATGCCGTGCACGATGAGGTCGTAGGCGAGCTGGACGCGCTCCCAGCGGTTGTCGCGGTCCATCGCGTAGAAGCGCCCGACGACGCTCGCCACGCGCCCGGCGCCCACCTCCGCGCACCACCGCTCGAGTGTCTCCAGGAAGCCCAGCCCGCTGTGCGGCAGCGTGTCGCGCCCGTCGGTGAAGGCGTGGATCACGAGATCCTCGACGCCCGCCTGCGCGGCGGTGTGCAGCAGCGCGCGGAGATGGTCGATGCTCGAGTGCACGCCGCCGTCGGAGACGAGCGTCAGCACGTGGACGCGGCGCGACGCCCGCAGCGCCTCGAGCAGCACCGGGTTGCCGCCGAAGCCGGGCAGCTGCGCGGCCTCGTCGATGAGCGTGAGGTCCTGCTTGACGATCGCGCCGGCGCCGAGGTTCAGATGGCCGACCTCGGAGTTGCCCATCTGCCCGTCGGGCAGGCCGACCGCAGCGCCGCAGGCGGCCAGCGTCGTGTGCGGGAACCGCTCCCAGAGCGCGTCGAAGACCGGCGTGTGCGCCAGCGAGACGGCATTGCCGGGGCCGTCGGGCGCCAACCCCCAGCCGTCGAGGACGACGAGGCAGACCGAGGTCGCGCCGCCCACGCCGGTGGCCGCGTCTGCGGCCACTACGCGGCGGCGACCTGCACGGCGGCGTCGACGATGCGCGCGAAGGACTCGGGCTCCAGCGAGGCGCCGCCGACCAGGGCACCGTCGACGTCGGGCAGGGCGAGTAGCTCGGGCGCGCCGTCGGGCGACACCGAGCCGCCGTAGAGGATGCGCGACAGCGGCGCCCCGTCGGGCGCCTTGTCGTTGATCAGCGCGCGGATGAACGCGATCGCGTCCTGGGCCTGCTCGGGCGTGGCGACCTTGCCGGTGCCGATCGCCCAGATCGGCTCGTAGGCCACCGTCACCGCGGCGATCTGGTCCGAGCTCAGGCGCTCGAGGCCCTCCTGGACCTGGTGGCGCAGCTTGCGCTCGGTGTCGCCGCGCTCGCGCTCCTCCTCGGTCTCGCCGACGCAGAGGATCGGCTTGAGGCCCGCGTCGAGCGCCGCGAGCACCTTGTACGACAGCGCCTTGTCGGTCTCGTTGAAGTACTGGCGCCGCTCGGAGTGGCCGAGCACCACGCCGTGGACGTCGATCTCGGTGAGCATCGGCGCCGCGACCTCGCCGGTGAACGCGCCGTGATCGGCCTCGTGCATGTTCTGCGCGAACACCTCCACGCGCGAGCCCCGCGTGGAGTCGACCATCGCCTGCAGCGCCGTGAACGGCACGCAGATCGCGACGTCGACGCCGTCGGCGCTGTAGACGCGCGGCAGCAGGCCCTGGATGTAGTCCTCGGCCTCCTGCACCGTCTTGTGCATCTTCCAGTTGCCGGCGATGAACGGTGTGCGCGCCACTACTGGAGCACCTCGAGGCCGGGCAGCGTCTTGCCCTCGAGCAGCTGCAGCGAGGCGCCGCCACCCGTCGACATGTGCGTGATCTGGTCGTCGAGGCCGAACTGCGCGAGCGCCGCGGCGCTGTCGCCGCCGCCGACGACCGTGACCGCGTCGGTCGCGGCGACCGCCTCGGCCACCGCGCGCGTGCCGGCCGCGAACGGCGCGAGCTCGAAGGCGCCCATCGGGCCGTTCCAGAACACCGTGCCGGCCGCCTTGATCTCGGCGGCGTAGAGCTCTGCGGTCTTCGGCCCGATGTCGAGGCCCATGAGATCCTCGGGCACGTCGATCTCGTCGGACGTGATCGGCTCGGCGTCCGCCGAGAACTCCTTGCCGAGCACGTGGTCGACCGGCAGGCGCAGCTTCCCCGCGCCCTGCTCGAGCGCGCGCGCCGCGGGCTCGACGCCCTCGGCCTCGCACAGCGAGCCGCCGACCTCGTGGCCCTGGGACCGAAAGAACGGGTAGCTCATCGCGCCGCCGATGAGGATCGTGTCGGCGACCTCGAGGAAGGCGTCGATGACGCCGATCTTGTCGGTCACCTTGGCGCCGCCGACGATCGCCACGAGCGGGCGCCCGGGGTCCGCGAGGATGCCCGTCAGCGTCTCGACCTCGCGCTGCAGCAGGCGGCCCGCGGCGGAGTTGCCGACGTGCTCGACGACGCCGACCGTCGACGCGTGCGCGCGGTGCGCCGCGCCGAACGCGTCGTTGACGTAGAAGTCGGCCAGTGCGCCGAGGCGCTGCGCCAGCTCCGGGTCGTTCTTCGTTTCGCCCGGCTCGAAGCGGATGTTCTCGAGCATCACGACGTCGCCGTCGGGCACGCTGTCGAGGTCGGGCGCCAGCGCGACCTGGGTGCCGACGAGGTCGGCGAGGTACTCGGCCACGGGCGCGAGCGAGAACTCCGGCTCGCGATCCTTCGGACGCCCGAGGTGCGAGACGAGCAGCAGCCGAGCCCCCTTCTCACGCAGCTCCTCGATCGTCGGCAGGGCGGCGCGGATCCGAGCGTCGTCGGTGACCTCGCCGTCCTTCAGCGGGACGTTGAAGTCGACGCGGACGAGGCCGCGCTGACCGGAGACGTCGCCGAGGTCGTCGAGTGTCCGCACGTGCTCAGAGAACCTTCTGGATGACGTCGACGCAGCGGTTGGAGTAGCCCCACTCGTTGTCGTACCAGGAGACGACCTTGACGAGCGTGCCCTCCATGACCGACGTCAGCAGGCCGTCGACGATCGACGAATGCGGGTTGCCGACGATGTCGCTGGAGACGATCGGGTCCTCGGTGTACTGCAGGATCCCCGACAGCTCGCCGTCGGCGGCGGCGGCGAACGCGGCGTTGACCTCCTCGACGGTGGTCTCCTTGCCCGAGACGAACGTCAGGTCCACGACCGAGCCCGTCGGGACGGGAGCGCGGACGGCGAAGCCGTGCAGCTTGCCGTTGAGCTCGGGCAGCACGAGGCCGACGGCCTTGGCGGCGCCCGTCGAGGTCGGCACGAGGTTCATCGCGGCGGCGCGCGCGCGACGCAGGTCCTTGTGCGGGCCGTCCTGGAGGTTCTGGTCGGCGGTGTAGGCGTGGATCGTCGTCATCAGCCCGTGCTCGATGCCGACGGCCTCGTGGACGACCTTCGCGAACGGCGCCAGGCAGTTCGTCGTACACGAGGCGTTGGAGATGACGTCGTGCGAGTCGGCGTTGTACTTGTCGAAGTTCACGCCGAGGACCACCGTGATGTCCTCGTCGGTCGCGGGCGCCGAGATGATGACCTTCTTGGCGCCGGCCTCGAGGTGCTTGGCCGCGCCGTCGCGCTTCGTGAAGAAGCCGGTCGACTCGAGCACGACGTCGACGCCGAGGTCGCCCCAGCCGAGCTTGCCGGGATCGCGCTCCTCCATGACGAGGATCGACGTGCCGTCGACGACGAGGCCCTCGTCGGAGAGCTCGACCGTGCCCGGGTAGGGCCCGAGGATCGAGTCGTAGCGCAGCAGGTGCGCCAGCGTCTCGTTGTCGGTGAGGTCGTTGACAGCGACCCACTCGATGTCGGCCTGTGCCGCCTGGGCGGCGCGAAAGACGTTCCGGCCGATGCGGCCGAAGCCGTTGATACCAACACGTACGGGCATGCGGAGTGACTGTCCTTCCCTAAGTTTTCGGAACGCTGCGGGACCGATGACGGTCCTCGCGCCTCGGGCGCGGAGGCGGAACCCTACCGTTCTGGCGCGCCGAATCCCGGCTCGGCGGCATGACGGGACGGCGCCGTGCTCACTACGGTGAGGACATGCCAGAGAGCGTCCGCAGCATCGGAGCCGGTGCGTCGCTGAACCCCGACGGGAGCGGCGACGAGAACTTCGTGCTCGTCGACCTGCGCCTGTACGCCCTGCTCGAGGGCGGCGAGCAGGTCGACGATCCGCAGCCCGCGTCGCTCAGCGTGCGCTGCGAGCGCTCCAAGCTCGCGGCGCTCGAGCTGTCGGTGCTCATGTCGATGCGCCTGAGCCGGCCGCCGACCGGCGTCCGGCTGGAGGCGTGGGAGCGGGTCTGCGAGGTGCTTCGCGCGCGCGGGATCGAGACCGATCCCGCGACGCTGCATGCGCTGAGGTTCGCGCTCACGCCCGACGGCGAGCTGCGCGCGGCGCAGCAGGCCGTCTGGCCGAGCTAGCCGACCGGCTCGAAGAAGCCCGCGTCGAAGTCGTCAAACAGCTCCGGCATGCGCTCGAGGAAGCGTTGCGCCTCGGGACTGCCGCGCATCGCCGGACAGAGCGCCTCGACCCAGTACCAGTACCCGCGCGCCGCGATGAGCCGGTCGAGGAACGCGTCGATTCCGTGGCCGGTGTCGCAGAGCACCTCGCCGAGGTAGTGGTAGTGGACGGTGCCGCGCAGCCCACCGGCGCCGGCGTCGTCGACGAGCGCGGCGCAGGCCTCCGGCGCGAAGAAGTCCCACGGCCGTACGCCCCGGTACTCGTCACGGTCCTCGAACCACGTCACGCCGCGCCAGTCCTTGACGAGCTCGGCCAGCGGCAGCAGCTCGACCGTGCCGTGGTCGGACGCATCGCGCAGCCGCCACCGCAGGGTGAAGCCGTCCAGCTCGGCGTAGAAGCGGGCCAGGGCGTCGGACCGCCCCCCGATCACGGTCGCCGCCGCGGCGATCTCGGCGTCGCCGGCCGGCGCGGGCAGCTCCACCGCGAGCACGTCGATGCGCGGGTCGTTGCGCAGCTCGTCGGCGAGCTGCGCGAACCGGCGGCGCAGCGAGAGGGTCACCTTCCGCGCTTCTTCGCGACCTTGCGGGTCCGCTGCTGCTTGGCGTCGCGCATCTTGCGCGACTTCTTGAACCCCACCAACTTCTTGGGTTCCCCCGGTTTCTGGCGCTTCTTCTTCGTCCGCGGCTCCAGCTTCTTGACGACCGGGGTGTAGCTGCCCGGCGCCGCCTCGTCCTCGTCGAGCCAGATCTGCGTGAGCCAGTCGGAGTCGAAGCCTGCGGCGTCGGCGTTCCTCGCGAACCGAACGTCCGAGTCGTTGGCCTGCGAATAGGTCTTCAGCCACCTCGCGAACGCGCCGGCCTGGGCCGTCGGGGCGCCGCGCAGCTCGATCTGCTTGGCCGTGATGTTGTCGCCGCGCAGGTAGATGGGGCCGCCGGCCAGCTGGGTGATGTCGAAGTTCAGGAGCGCCGGGTGCTGCTGCGTGAGCGCGACCCACCCGCCGTTGTGCGCGTCCCAGACGCCCTGCTCGGCCTCGATGCGCTTGGGGATCGGCGCCGGCCAGCCGCCGTCGTACGTCAGCACCACGTCGATGTACGTCCACTGGGCGTTGAAGGGGTTCGTCGGCTTGGCGTTGGCCTTGGCGTCGGTCTCGACGCCGCGCGAGAACGCGTTGTTCACGGCCACCGAGGTCGGCACCAGGTTCAGGGGGTCGCGCCCGCTGCCCCCGAGCAGCCGGTTGATGATGTGGAAGCGCACCCAGTTGCCCTTCAGGCGCATGACGTGCGACTCCAGCCAGTCCCATCCCGGCGGCGCGATGCTCGGCACCGTGCCCAAGCCCGGATTGCGCATGATCGCCGTGATCCGGGTCGGCACGGTCTTGCCGTTCATGACCGCCGTCTCGCTGCGATCGGCGTACAGGCCGTCGGCTTGGCCGGTCGGATCGTTGTTCGTGGAAGGCAGGCGCTGCAGCAACGCGTCGGGGTGCGCGGCGCGGCGCGCGACGGCGCGCGCCAGCACGTCGCCGAGCGGATCGCCGGCGCGCGCGGCGAGGGCGGCTCGTGGTGCGCGCCAGCTTGGCGCGGCGCCGGCGGCCGGTGGCGGCGGCCCGCCCGGCGCAGGGGCCGGCGCCTCGGTCTTCACCGCGGGCGGCGGGGTGGCCGGCTCGGCGGGCTGCGCCTCGAGCACAGCGTCGAGTCTGACCGGTGGCGCGGCGCCGGGCCGCCACGATCGGGCAGCGTTTCGGGCCGAGCCGCGCCGCGCGACGCCGCTGCACGGGCGGCGCACGGCGCAACCCCGCACGGGTCCTACCGCCGGGCCGCCCCGCGGACGGGTGGATCGGCCGCCGCGCGCCGGCGCACGCGGTCCATCAGCGCGGCGAGGATCTCGTCGTTGTTGTCCTCGATGTAGCCGATCTCGGACCGGTACTGCTCGGGGATCGTGCCGGTGAGCTGCACGCACGCGTTCATCTCGAAGATGACGAGCTCGCCGTCGGGCAGCACCGCGTAGTCGATCACGCCGAAGTCGAGCTCCATGGCCTGAAACTGCTCGAGCACGCGCGCTTCGATCGGATCGGTATCGACGACCGGCCGCGCAAGCCACTCGAGCTCCTCCGCGAACAGCCCGCGCTCGTGCATGAAGTAGCGCGATTCCCCGACGACGTTCCACTGCTCGTCGACGAGCAGGTGGCGCCGGAACAGCCTGCCGCCCGCGTAGACCATGCGGTGCTTGCGCCACAGCCCGTCCTCGGAGCGGAAGTCGACGAAGTCGGTGACGGTGCACGTGCCGACCGCGCGGGCCGCGGCGGCGACGTCGGTCTCGTCGCCGGCGCGCACGAGCCCGCTGCTGCCGTGCGAGCCGGCGGGGCGCAGGAGCACCGGATAGCGATGGCCCGCGGCCCGGACGTGCTCGACGAGCGGGCCCGCGCCCGTCTCGTACAGGGTGCAGTGAGGCGCGCGCACCCCGTCCGCCCGGCCCACGCGGCGGGCCACGTCCGGCCGGGCCGTCGTCGCGACGACGCGCGCCGGGTTGAGCGTGGGCAGCCCGGTCTCCTGCTCGAGCCGGGCGAGCTGCTGCAGCGCGCCGCGCTGGGTCAGCGGCTCGCAGATGGCGTTCACGAGGACCTCGACGCCGGTCGTGGCGACGAGGCTCTCGCCCTCCGTGTCGCCGTCCGGCCAGGCGATCACGACGACGTGCGGGAGCCCGCGCGCCCGCAGCGTCCTGACGAGGGCGGACACCAGGCCGCTGTTGCCCGACAGGTGAAGGTTGCGCTCGCGCTCCTCTGCCGGCGTCGCCGCCATCGCGTCAGGCGCGCCGAGCACGACCAGGATCTTGGGAAGTTCGGTCATGGCTCCTCGTAGCGGCGGCGGATCTCGGCACAGCGTTCTACCAGGTGTTCCGGCGGCGGCACGCGGCGATGCCACGACAGCGGCCCGACGCGGTGCCAGACGATGACCTCGTAGGGCGTGATGTGGCCCAGCCCGGCGCGCGCGTACATGCGCGCGAACGGGACGACCTCCTGCGCCTCGACGCCGGCGACCATGCCGCGCAGGCCGAAGTCGTCGAGCGAGCGGGCCACCTCGGTCGCGCCCGGGATGTGCAGGCGGCCGCTGCGCCAGTCGGGGTGCGTCCAGACGTCGAACACGAGCGCGCAGTCGGCCGGGGGAACCACCCGCGCACCGATCCAGTCCGTCCACGCTCCCGCCGTCGACAGCCAGAGGTGGTACACGAGCTCCCCGCCGTCACGCCGGTGGATCGCGAGGCAGCGATCGCCGTCGGCGAAGCGCCGGCCGACGAGCGTCTCGGGATGCGGCAGCAGCGACGGAGTGCGCTCCCACTCGGCGGCCGTGAGCCAGCGCATCTCGACGTCCGGCGGCGGTGGGTTCCGCGGCACCGGCCGGTCCGGGCGGCGCCAGGGCTCGCCACGGTACATGTAGAGGTGCTTGGTCCGGTGGATCGCGCCGCGACGATCGGGCTCGCCCCTCATCGGCCGCGCATCCTACGGCGGGGGCAGGAGGCTCGCCCCGACCGCCCCGCCGAGGTCGCCGAGGGCGGCGACGCGGACGGGCGGCGGGCGGTCGCTGAAGAACAGGTGCGGCGCCATCGCGGCGGCGATGCGGTCGGCGTAGGCCTGCCCGAGGCGCACGCCGAGGCCGCCGCCGAGGATGATCACCTCGACGTCGAGCACGTTGTCGACCGACGCCACGCCGGCGCCGAGCATCGCGACGGCGCGGTCGACGAGCTTCGTGGCCAGCGGGTCGCCGCGCTCCAGCGCCGCCGCCCAGATGCCGCTCGTCAGCCGCTCGCGGCCGCGCTTGCGGGCGATCTTGAACAGCTCGGTCGGCTCGCCCTTGTCGTGCAGCTCGCGGGCGCGGGCCTCGAGCGCGTTGCGGCCCGCGTAGGCCTCCATGCAGCCGCGCCGGCCGCACGGGCACTGCGCGCCGTCGACCTTGACGACGACGTGGCCGATCTCGCCGGCGCCGCCGCGGCCCAGCCACGGCCGGCCGTCGAGCACGATCCCGCCGCCGACGCCGGTGCCCCAGTAGACGCCGAGCATCGAGCGGTAGCCGCGGCCGGCGCCGAGCGCGGCCTCGGCGTCCGTCGCGACCTGGACGTCGTTGCCCAGCGCGACCGCGGTGCCGAGCGCCTCGCCGAGCTGTTCGGCGAGCGGGTACGAGCCGGCCCAGCCGGGCAGGTTCTTCGCGCTGGAGACCGCCCGCTGCGCGGCGTCGACGGTACCCGGCGAGCCGACCCCGACGTGCGTCAGGGCGGCGGGCTCCAGGCCGGCGGCGGCGGCCGCCTCGCGCATCACGGCGGCCATGGCCGCCGCGACGTCGGCCGGCCCGCCCTTCGTCGGCGTCGGGCTGCGCGCCTGCCCGAGCACCGTGTGGCGCTCGTCGACGACGACCGCCTGGATCTTCGTGCCGCCGAGGTCGATGCCGCCGCGGGCGCGCGCGGGGGCCATCACGCGGCGACCGTCAGCTCGCGCTCGATCCAGCGGCAGATGACGTCAACGGCGTAGGCCTGCTGGTCGACGTCGAGCGCCTCGCCCCGGGGGATGTGGTGCCAGCGCTCCAGGCACGTGCGACAGCACGTGGCGGTCGCGTGCTGGGCGACGAACACCGGATGGCCGCGGTACGGCGTCTGCTTGCCGTCCTTGCGCGGCTGGGCCGGGGCGACGCGCCGGGCGAAGAGGTCGGCGGCGTGCCCGCGCACGGCGCCCATGCCGTGCAGCTGGACCATCGCGCGCTCGCGGCCGCGCAGGTGAAAGCGCGCCCGGAACGGGTGGCGGCCGATGACGTCGAGGCGCTCGTCGATGCCCACGCGCTCCAGCCTAGGTGCTGGCGCGGCGAGATCCGCGGCGGTCCGGTGCCGGGCGGGGTTCACGGCGCAGTCGGCGGGGTAGCAGCCGTGCGTTCGTCCTGTTCGACACCGAGGAGACGTCATGCCCGCCGGTTCCATCCGCACGCCCGACGACGCGAGGACCATCGAGGCGGGCATGCTGCTGATCGGCGCCGGCGCCCTCCTGCTCCTCGTCTCGCTGTTTCTCGAGTGGTTCGACCCGGGCCTGGAGGCGTGGGACGTCTTCGAGGTCTGGGATCTCGTGCTGGCCGCGCTGGCGATCGTCGCGCTCGTCGCCGTCGCAAGCCGGATGGGCTTCGGCGCGCCGCGCCCGGCGAGCTGGCTCATCGGCCCGGCGATCGCGGCGCTGGTCATCGTGCTCTACACGCTCATCGACCCGCCGCCGGTCCTGGCCGAGGGCGATCCCTCCACCGGGCTCTGGCTGGCGCTCGCCGCCGCGATCCTCATGACCGCCGGCGCGGTGCTGTCCGTGGCGCGGATCTCCGTGGCGATCAACCCGGCCGACTCGCTCGGGGGCGGCCATGGCCGGCCGGGCGGCCGCTTCGGTCGCAGCGACCCCGCCGATCCCGTCGCCGGCGATCCCGTCGACCGCGGACCGGTCGGTCCCGGTCCCGGCGGCCCCGGCCCTGGCCCCGGGCCGGATCCCGGCGGACCCGGACGCCCGGGCGGAACCCCGCCGACCGAGCCCACGCGCCGCATCTGAGCGCCGCGCCGGCACCGCGCGTCGTCACGATCGGCGTCTACGAGTTCGACCTGCCGTCGTTTCTCGCCGCGCTGCGGGGGCACGACGTCGGCCGGCTGCTCGACGTCAGGCAGCGGCGCGGCGTGCGCGGCGCGCGCTACGCGTGGGCCAACGCGCGGCGGCTGCAGGTCGCGCTCGCCGAGGCGGGCATCGCCTACCGCCACCACGGCGAGCTGGCCCCGACCACCGAACTGCGCCGGCTGCAGTACGCCGCCGACGACCGCAACCGGGTCGGCAAGCGCTCGCGGGCGGTGCTCGATCCGGCCTACGTCGCGGGCTACGTGCGCGAGATCCTCGACCACGCCGACCTCGGCGCGCTCGCGGCCGAGCTGCCGCACGACACGACGACGGCGCTGCTGTGCGTCGAGGCCGATCCCGAGGCCTGCCATCGCTCGCTCATCGCCGAGCGGCTGGGGCTGCGCCACGGCGTGCGCATCGCCCACATCCGCCCCGCGCGGTAGCGGCATGGCGCGCTTTTCAGTGCGCGCCGGTGACGAGCTCGAGCCGCAGGCCGTCGGGATCGAGCAGATAGGCCGCGAAGTACAGCGGTCCGTACTGCGGCCGCATCCCCGGCTCGCCGTCGTCGCTGCCGCCGTGGGCGAGGCCGGCCTCGTAGGCGGCGCTGACCGCGGCACGGCCCGCCGCGGCGAGCGCGACGTGGCCGTAGCCGGGCGCCGGCGCCCGCCCGCGGTCGACGATCCAGAACTGCTCGTGGTCGTGACCGTAGGCGACGGCGCGCTCGCTCTCGAACGTCCGGCGCGCGCCGAGCGCGTAGAAGATCGCGTCGTAGAACCGCGCCGAGCGCGCGAGGTCGGAGACCTCGAGGGCGACGTGGACGATCATCGCGGCGAATGTCCCACGTCGCGGTGCACGACGTCCACCTCGACGTCGTCGCGCGCGCGCAGCCGCTTGGCCATCGCCTCGACGATCGCGACGGAGCGATGGCGCCCCCCGGTGCAGCCGACCGCGACCGCCAGGTGCGCCTTGCCCTCGGCGATGTACTCGGGGATGAGGAAGTCCAGCAGCGGCTCGAGGCGCTCGTAGAACGCCTCGAGCTTGCCGCCGCGCGACATGTACTCCACGACGCGCGGGTCGAAGCCCGTCAGCGACCGCAGGTCGGCCTCCCAGTGCGGGTTGGGCAGGAAGCGCATGTCGAACACGATGTCGGCGTCGCGCGGCAGCCCGTGCTTGTGGCCGAACGACGACAGCGTGAGCGCGAGCTTGGTGCGCGCCTGGCGCGGCAGGAACTCGTCGGCGATCCGGCGGCGCAGCGTGGCGGCGCCGATCCCGCTCGTGTCGAGCACGAAGTCCGCCCGCGCCTTGATGGTCTCCAGCGCGTCGCGCTCGAGCGCGATCCCGTGGGCGACCGAGCCGGTCGGGCTGAGCGGATGGCGCCGGCGCGTCTCCTTGTAGCGGCCCAGCAGCGTCTGCTCGTCGGCGTCGAGGAACAGGACGCGGTGCGTGAGGCCCCGCGCGTCGAGGTCGTCGAGCACGCCGCCGAGCGCCTCGAAGAGGTCGCGCGCGCGCACGTCGGAGACGACCGCCGCGCGACGCACCTTGGCGCCCTCGTGCACGAACAGGTCGACGAGGCCGCGGATCATCTCGGGCGGCAGGTTGTCGACGCAGAAGTAGCCGTCGTCCTCGAAGACGTTCATCGCCGTCGACTTGCCCGCGCCGGAGAACCCCGTGATGACGACGAGGTCCTCGAGGCTCGAGGTCGTGACGGGCGCGTCGTCTGAGCCGGTCACGCCGGTGATTGTGCCGGGCGCACCGGTCATCCCGGGTCGCCGTCCGGTCACCCGGACGTGCGGTTGAGGTACGCGTACAGGTCGCGGGCGGTCTTCGAGGGCAGCCCGGGCACCGACTCGAGCTCGTCGCGCGACGCGCCGAGCATCGCCTCCGGCGAGCCGAAGTGCTTCAGCAGCGCGCGCTTGCGCTTCGGGCCGACGCCGGGCAGGCCGTCGAGCACGGACTCGGTCATCTGGCGGTCGCGGCGCGTGCGGTGGTGCGTGATCGCGAAGCGATGCGCCTCGTCGCGCACCCGCTGCAGCAACTGCAGCGCCGGGGTGTCGTGCGGCAGGCGCAGCGGCGCGCGGCGACCGGGCATGTAGACCTCTTCGAGCTGCTTGGCCAGCGAGATCACCGCGACGCCGCGCTCGCGGAAGCCCTCGAGCGCGCGCAGGCCCGCCGACAGCTGGCCCGGGCCGCCGTCGATGACGATGAGCGACGGCAGCGTCGCGAACGACTCGTTGCGCTTGGGGTCGTTGGGGCTGAGGTCCTGCTCGGCCTCCCAGCGCGCCAGCCGGCGCCCGAGCACCTCCTCCATCGCGGCGAAGTCGTCGGGCACGCCCTCGGTCGTCGTGCGCACGTTGAAGCGCCGGTAATCGCTCTTCTTCGGCGCGCCGCCCTCGAAGACCACCATGGACGCGGTCGTGTTCGTGCCCATGAGGTTGGAGATGTCGAAGCACTCGATGCGCAGCGGCAGCGCGTCGAGCCCGAGCGCCTCCTGCAGGCCGTCGAGCGCCTCGACGCGCTGCTGGCGGCGGCGCTCGTCCTTCAGGCGCTCCTGGTCGAGCGCGAGCGCCGCGTTGCGCTCCGCGAGCTCGAGGATCCGGCGCTTGTCGCCGCGCTCGGGCACGCGCACCTCGACGCGCGAGCCGCGCAGCTCGCTCAGGACCTCGCCCAGGACCTCGCACTCGACGACGTCGCGCTGGACGAGCACCTGCGGCGGCACCGCCATCGCGTCGCCGTAGTACTGCAGGAGAAACTCCTCGGCGACCTCGCCGAGCGGAAAGGCGGATTCGTTGGAGAGATAGAACGACTGGCGATCGGACAGCACGCCGTCGCGGATCTGGAAGACCTGCGCGTTGGCGTCGATGCCGTCGACCGCGATCGCGACGGCGTCGAGCGTGCCCACCGCCTCGTTGGCGACGCGCTGGCGCTCGAGCAGGCTGCGCACGGCCTTCAGGCGGTTGCGCTCCAGCGCCGCCTGCTCGAACTCCTGCTCGGCGGCGGCCGCCTTCATGCGCGCCTCGAGGTCGCGCTCGATCTGGCGGTAGCGGCCCGACAGGAAGGCGATGACGCCGTCGATCGCCGCGCGGTACTCCTCCTTGGACTGGTAGTCCACGCAGGGCGCCCCGCAGCGCTTGATGTAGTAGTCCAGGCACGGCGAGCCGCTGCGCCGCCCCGGCACGGTGCCGCTGCAGGAACGGAAGGCGAACACCTTCTGCAGGAGGTCCAGCGTGCCGCGCACCTTCTTGGCGTTGGAGTACGGGCCGAAGTACTGCCGGTCGCGGCGATGGCGCTCGCGCGTGAAGTAGACGCGCGGATAGTCCTCGTCGAGCGAGATCGCCAAGAACGGATAGGACTTGTCGTCGCGCAGCCGGATGTTGAAGCGCGGCTTGTACTGCTTGATGAACTGGTTCTCCGTGAGCAGCGCCTCGGCCTCGGAGGCGACGAGCAGGAAGTCGATCTGGTGGGCCAGGTCGACCATCTCGACGGCGCCGCGGGTCACCCGGTTGGAGAAGTGACCGGCGACGCGCTTGCGGATCGACTTCGCCTTGCCGACGTAGATGACCTTGCCGTGGATGTCGCGAAACAGGTAGACGCCCGGCCCGTCGGGCAGGCTGCGGCGCTGGTCGCGCATGCGCGTGGAGGCGTTCGTCGGCGGGCTCGCGGCCATCGTTCGAGCATAGGAGGCGGCCTGTGCCGGGTGCCTCACTGAACGTTGACGGCCACTGGACTGAGGCGTACTGTCGCGCCTGGCAAGGCGTCACGTGTTCACGGGAGGGTTGCGATGGGAGATCGAGGCCGGTTCGTGCTGTTGGCAATCGCGCTCGCGCTCGGCCTGGCCGCCCCGGCCGCCGCCGACGGACCAGGTGTCGGCACGCCGGCCGTCGTGACGCTCGGCGACTCCGCGATCTCGGGCGAGGCCGGCCGCTGGGCGGGCAACACGAACACCGAGTCCTGGCGCGTCGACGCGCTGGGCGCGACGGCGTACTGGGACACGGCGAGCGGCGAGTCGATCGCCGGCTGCCATCGCTCCAAGGCCGCGCAGGCGTTCATCGGCGGCGGCGTGCTCGGCTTCAACCTCGCCTGCTCGGGCGCGCGGACGTCGACGACCGGCACCGGCGCCGACCAGGACTTCAAGCCCGGCATCGACTTCTACTCCGACGCGCAGGGCCGCGTCGGCCAGGCGCGGGCGCTGCAGTCGCTGGCCGCCACGCGCAACGTCAAGGCCGTCGTCGTGATGATCGGCGCCAACAACTACGGCTTCGCCGACATCGTCACCCGCTGCGTGACGAACTGGGCGTCCTCGCCGACCTGGTGGAAGAACTACTGCTCCGACGACAGCGACATGACGTCGCGCTTCACATCGACGCGGATCGCCGCCGAGACGGCGAACGTGCGCAACGCGTTGCTGCGCGTCCGCGACGCGATGGCGGGCGCCGGGTACAGCACGTCGCAGTACAAGATCCTCGCGCAGACGTACTGGTCGCCCGTGCCGCGCGGTGCGCAGATCCGCTACGCCGAGAGCGGCTGGACGCGCCAGACGGTCGGCGGCTGCGGCGTCTGGAACCGCGACGCCGACTGGGCCAACGACGTCGTCGTCAACGCGCTGAACTCGACGACGCGCAACGCCGCGGCGACGAGCGGGCTGCCGAACGTCGCGGTGCTCGACATGCAGACGGCGCTCAACGGGCGGCGGCTGTGCGAGAACACCGTCGGGCTGCTCGAGGAGCGCGGCATCGCGGCGTGGACGAGCCCCGGCGCCGTCGACAGCACGGAGTGGGTCGCGCAGATCCGCACCGCGACGACGGTCTTCGGCCCGTACCAGTTGCAGGAGGCCAGCCACGCGAGCTACTGGGGTCAGCTGGCGATGCGCAACTGCCTGCGCCAGGCGTACAACGGCGGCAGCGTGCGCGGCGGTCGCTGCGTGCGCGCGTCCAACGGGCTGACGACGCGCGGCGAGCCGCAGATGGCGCTCGTGCAGTAGCGGCGACGCGCGGCGGCGGCGATCCCGGCGGGCGGCCGGAGGCGCCTACCCTGCGCGTTGCGACGTGTGCGCGTGAACCCACGCCCGGAGGGGAAGGTTGCCCCCATGCGCTCGCCGATCGCCGTGCTCACCGTCATCGCAGGGCTCGCCGCGGCGGTTCCTGCGGCGCACGCCTCCAACCCGCCCACGTCGACGGGCTACGGCGGTGCCGCGGCGACGGTCGACCGCCTCGCGTCGAAGGCCGCCGTCGACACCCTGCGCCGCGGCGGCAACGCCACCGACGCCACCGTCGCGGCGGCCGCCGTGCTCGGCGTGACCGAGCCGTTCTCCGCCGGCATCGGCGGCGGCGGCTTCATGGTCTCCTACGACGCCCGGCGGCGACGCGTCACGACGCTCGACCACCGCGAGCGCGCGCCGCTGGCGATGGACACCGAGTCCTTCTTCGAGAACGGCGCGGCGCTCGGCTTCAACGACGCGCGCTACAGCGGGCTGTCGGTCGGCGTTCCGGGCACGGTGCTCGGCTGGGAGCGCGCGCTGCGCCGGCACGGCACGATCACGCTGGCCCAGGCGCTGGCGCCCGCGGTCCGCGTCGCCCTGCGGGGCTTCGTCATCGACCGGACGTTCTTCTCGCAGGTCGAGGAGAACGCGGCCTACTTCGACGACGTCCCGGCCACGGCGGCGCTGTACCTCGACCCCGACGGCACCCCGCGCGACGTCGGCACGGTGTTCCGCAACCCGGATCTGGCGCGGACCTACCGGCTCATCGCGCGGCGCGGCGCGCGCGGCTTCTACCGCGGCCCGCTGGCGTCGGCGATCGCGCGCACCGTGCGCGAGCCCCAGATCGCCGCGACCGCGGACCATCGCTGGCGGCCCGGCGTGATGCGCACCGACGACCTGCGCGCGTACACCGCGCCCGAGCGCGCGCCCGTGCATTCGACGTACCGCGGCCTCGACGTCTACGGGATGGGCCCGCCGTCCAGCGGCGGCCTGACCGTCGCCGAGACGCTGAACATCCTCGAGGGCTACGAGCTCGGCGCCCTGCCGCGCGCCACCGCGCAGCACCTCATGCTCGAGGCGTCGCGGCTGGCCTTCGCCGACCGTGGCGCGTTCATCGCCGACCGCCGTTTCTTCGTGGTCCCGCGCAACGGGCTGCTGTCCAAGGACTTCGCGACCTCGCGCCGCGCCCGGATCGGCGATCGCGCCGCGACGAGCCCGGCCGCCCCGGGTGACCCGTACGCGTACGACAGCGCGACGTCCCGGATGGCCACGCAGCCCTCGGTCACCTCCACGCGCGCGGGCACGACGACGCACCTCACCGTCGCCGACCGCAGCGGCAACGTCGTCTCCTACACGTTCACGATCGAGTCGACGGGCGGCGCCGGCCTGGTCGTCCCGGGCTACGGCTTCCTGCTCAACAACGAGCTGACGGACTTCAACTTCACCTCGCGGACGCATCCCAACCGCGTCCAGGGCGGCAAGCGCCCGCGCAGCTCGATGGCGCCGACGATCGTCCTGCGCGACGGCCGGCCGTGGCTCGCGCTCGGCTCGCCGGGCGGCTCGACGATCATCACGACCGTGCTCGGGCTGCTCGTCGACCGGATCGACTTCGGGATGCCGCTGCCAACGGCGATGGCGATGCCGCGCGCCAGCCAGCGCGACACGCCGACGACGTCGGCCGAGCCGGCCTTCCTGAAGTCACCCGAGGCCGTCGTGCTCGCCTCGCGCGGCCACGCATTCGCGCTGACGAGCGAGATCGGTGCGGCGACCGGCATCGAGCTGCCCGGCCGCGGGCGGATGATCGCGGCCGCCGAGCCGGTGCGGCGCGGCGGCGGCAGCGCGCTGGTGGCGACGCGGCGCGCGCCGTGAGCGCCCGGCGTGCCGGGGCGTCCGGCTGAGCCGGGCGCCTGGCGCACGGTCGGTCCGCCGCCGCCGCCGCTCCCCCTCCCGCTGCCGCTCCCGCTCCCGCTCCCGCTCCCGCCGGGAAGATGGTTGCGGGCGCAACTACTTTGGTATAGTCGTGTTCACGCACCGCCCACGTCTTCGCAAAGGACGACCATGAACCTTGACGGCATCCACCACATCACCGCGATCACCGGCGACGCCCCGCGCAACGTCGACTTCTACACCCGCGTGCTCGGCCTGCGGATGACCGCCAAGACCGTCAACCAGGACGATCCGAGCGTCTACCACCTCTTCTACGGCGACGAGAACGCGCAGCCCGGCGCCGACCTGACGTTCTTCGAGTACCCGGGCGCGGTTCCCGGGCGGGCGGGCGCGGGCATGGTGCACCGCATCGTCTGGCGGGTCGCCTCGCCCGAGGCGATCGACTTCTGGGCGACGCGGCTGGGTGACGACGGCGTGGCGACCGAGCGCGACGGGGGCTCGCTGCGCTTCGCCGACCCGGAGGGCCTCGCCCACGAGCTCGTCGTCGACGCGTCCGGCGACGAGCCGCTCATCGCCGACCACCCCGAGATCCCGGCCGCGCTGGCGTTGCAGGGCTTCGAGGGCGTGCGCGCCTACAGCTTCCGGCCCGATGACAGCGCGCTGCTGCTCGAGCGGCTGATGGGTGCGCAGCGCCGCGACGACGAAGCCACGTTCGAGCTGCGCGGCGAGCGCCGCGGCGGCTGGATCGCCTGGGACCCGGCGCCCGCGGCGCGCGGCCGTCAGAGCGCCGGCACCGTGCACCACATCGCCTGGGCGACGACCGACGCCGACATGCAGAGCTGGATCGACCGGGTCACCTCGGCCGGCATCCCGAACTCGGGCTACGTCGACCGCCACTACTTCCACTCGCTGTACTTCCGCGAGCCCGGCGGCGTGCTCTACGAGCTCGCCACGCGCGAGCCCGGCTTCACCGTCGACGGTCCGGTCGAGGAGCTGGGGACCAAGCTCATCCTGCCGCCGTTCCTCGAGCCGCGGCGGGCCGAGATCGCCGCCCGGCTGACCCCGCTGCCCGATCCGCGCGCCGATCGCGTGCGCGGCGCGGCGGCGCCGGGCTCGGCTCCGGCTCCGGCTCGGGCGCGGTTGGGCCTAGGCTAGAGCGTCGCGGTCGGGCTCGCCGCGGGGCGGCCGCCGCCGACGTCGCCGGTGCAGCGCGGCGGCGAGACGACGAGGCGGCCGATCGCGCCGGCGCGCCCCGGGCGGGCCAGCAGCGGGCCCTGCGCGAGGTCGCAGCCGATCGCGCGCAGGCTGCGCAGCTGGGCGCCGGTCGCCACGCCCTTGGCGGTGACGTCGCTGGCGAGCGCGTGCGCCATGTCGACGATCCCGCGCAGGACGGCCTCGCCGCCGGGCTGGGCGAGGTCTCGGACGTAGACGCGGTTGAGCTTGAGGGTGTCGAAGCGCAGCCCGCGCAGGCAGCTCATCGACAGATGCCCCGTGCCGAAGCCGTCGAGCGCGAGGCGCACGCCGATCGCGCGCAGCCGGTCGAGTGCCGTGATCGTGGCGTTCGGATCGGCCATCACCGCCGCCTCGGGGATCTCCAGGCACAGCGCGGGCGCCTCGAGCCCACCGGCCCGCAGCGCCTGCTTGACGGTCGCGGGAAATCCGGAGTCGGCGAGCTGGTGGGCCGAGACGTTCATCGACACGACGAGGTCGGGTGCCGCACCGGCGCCGCGCCAGCCGGCGAGCTGGCGGCAGGCCTCGGCCAGCGCCCACTCGCCGATCGGGATGATCATGCCGGTCTCCTCGGCGAGCCCCATGAAGTCGCGCGGCGCGAGCAGGCCGCGCGTCGGGTGCTGCCAGTGCACGAGCGCCTCGAGCGCGCGGACGCGGCCGCCGCCGAGCGCGAACTGGGGCTCGTAGCGCAGGTGCAGCTCGCCGCGGCGCAGCGCGTGGCGCAGGTCGACCTCGTCGGCGAGGCGGGTGAGGGCGCGGGTGCGCATCTCCTCGCCGAAGATGACGTAGCGGTCCTTGCCGGTCTCCTTGGCGCGGTACATGGCGGCGTCGGCGTCGCGGATGAGGTCCTCGGCGCTGCGGTCGTCGCCGCGACCGCCGACGGCGATGCCCGCCGAGACGGTCAGGACGATCTCGTGGCCGTCGACGAGGTACGGCGTGCGCAGCGCGGCGATCAGGCGCTCGGCGACGCCGACCGCCTCGTCGGTGTCGCGCAGGTCCTCGCAGACGATCACGAACTCGTCGCCGCCGAAGCGCACGGCGGTGTCGTTGGCGCGCACGGCCTCGCGCAGCCGCTCGCTCGCGGTGACGAGGACGCGGTCGCCCGCGGCGTGGCCGAGCGAGTCGTTGAGCACCTTGAAGCGGTCGAGGTCGAGGAAGATGACGCCGGCGTGCAGGCTGCGCCGATGTGCGCGCCGCAGGCCCAGGCGCAGGCGGTCGAACATGATCGCGCGGCCGGCGAGGCCGGTCAGCGGGTCGCGCAGCAGCTGCTCGGTCGCGCGCCAGGAGACGATGTTGGCGGCCGAGGCGGCCAGGATGAAGGCGCCGTGGATGAGCGCCCACGACCACGGGTGAGCGGCCGCCGCCTCGCTGCCGTAGACCGTGTCGGGCATCGCCGAGCCGAGCACGCCGTGGTGCAGGACGACGAACCCGACCGCGATGAGGAACGGCAGCCAGTCCTGGTAGAGGATCAGCAGCGACACGACGACGAAGAAGTGGAAGTGCCCCTCGCTCTGACCCTCCCAGAAGTGGATGAGCAGCGCCGAGCAGGCGACCAGGCCGAGCGCGGCGGCCGACGAGCGCGCCCCGCGGCCGAGCCGCGGCAGGCTCGCGACGACCGCCAGCGAGACGACGAGCAGCATCTCCGACGTCGAGTGCACGACGCCGTAGCCGCGCACGATCGCGAAGGCCAGCAGCGCCGGCACGTGCAGCCAGAGCAGCACGGTGATCGAGTGATGGCGTCGCCGCCAGACCGCGTCGGGCAGCAGCCGGCCCTGCGGCAGCTGGGCGGCGATCCGGCGGGCATGGCCGCGCATGAGCCGCGCGCCACGGCGGCGGCTGAGACGCTCGACAGCGAGGGACAGCGGAGGTCGCGTACCGGAGCCGATGCCTACCCATCGACCTTTGCCGGCGAGAACTTGAAAAGGGCGGGTTTGCAGGCAAATCCCACGCCTGCAATGCACCGGCTACTAGTGCATTCGTCCAGTTGCCCGGGCCGGCCCTCAAGCCCGCGAAGGGCGTCCTCGCCGGCTACCGCGGCAGGCCTCGGCACCGGCGATCAGCTCACGAGGCGCACCTCCAGCCCACCGCCGGCGACGGCCTCGCCGGCCCCGCCGAGCAGGCCGAGGATCCGCGCCACGTAGCCGCGCGTCTCGGGGAACGGCGGCACGCAGCCGCAGGCGACGACGGGCGCCGGGCCGGAGTTGTAGGCAGCCAGCGCCAGCGGCACCGAGCCGAACCGGCGCAGCAGATCGCGCATGAGGTGCGCCTGGGCGTCGATCGCCGCGGCGGCGTCGAACGGGTCGCGCAGACCAACCTCCTTCGCGGTGCCCGGCATGAACTGGGCGATCCCCTGCGCCCCCGCCGGCGACCGCGCGAACGGGTTGAAGTTCGACTCGGCCATGAGCTGCGCGGCGAGCAGGCCGGCGGAGACGTTCCAGCGCTGCGCCGCGCGCGCCAGCGGCGCGGCGAACCGCGCCGGGACAAACGAGGGCAGCGAGCGCGCGGTCTCTCCGTCGCCGCCGGCGGCCGAGGTGAACCCGACCGACGACGAGCCGGCATTAAGGGTGAAGCCATAGTGCCACGGCTCCCAGGAGTAGCGCTGGACGAAGTGAAAGCGCTCGGCGTTGCGGGCGAGCCACCCGTACGCGGAGGGCGGCCCCAGATCGAGCTCGGTGCCGAGCCGGTGCAGCGACCGGCCCGGCGGCGCCACCCACTTGGGATCCGGATGACGGGCGAAGAGCACCGACTGCTCGGCGTTGGAGCGAAATGCGCTGACGACGACCAGCGACACCCCGTCGCGCTGCGCGGCGGCGTGCATGCGGTCAAACGCGGCCGCGACGTCCGGTCGCATCGGCTTGCCCTGGCGGTGGGCGAGCGGACCGCGGTACTCGCCGGGGCCGGCCGACCACAGCGCCACGTCGGCCGGGGCGGCGAGCTCGGCCTCCGCGCGCGCCCCGGCGGGGACCTCGTCGCGAGCGCGACGGCCGACCCGGATCGCGTCGCGCACCTCGACGCGCACGCGGACCGGAGCGAAGGTGTCGTCGTCGGGAAACGAGACCGCGATGTCGCGCGCGCCGTTGCTGCGCGCGGTCGCCAGCGCCGCGCGGCGGCCGCGCTCGAGGTAGTCCGTGCGCTCGAGATGGGCGCGGTTCGCGCGCCCGGCGACGACGCGCGGCTCGAACAGCCCGCCGTACGCGTCGTGCATCGCGCGCGCCCCGGCGAGCGCCGCGAGGTCGGCCGCCCGCTGCTCGTCGCTCTGCGCTCCGATGCCTTGGGCGATCCCGCCGAGAACGAGCGCGCCGGCGAGCACCGCGAGCGTGAGGCCGAGCAGCAGGATCGTCGCCTGGCCGCTCTCGCCGCGCCACGTCGGACGGCGAGGGTCGGCGACGGCGCCACGCCACGGGGCTGAGCGTGCGGTCCGCGGCGTCATGAGGACAGGGCGGCGACCGGCGCCGCGACGGCGCGGCGCGTCGAGGGCAGCAGCACGAGCCCGGCGGCAGCGAGGACGCGCCCCGGATCGGCCGGCGGGACGTCGCACGTGACCGCACGCTCCAGGCCGGCGGTGGCCAGACGGGCGAGCGACGGATCGGCCCCGGCCGCCACGCCGACGACGACGAGATCCTGCAGGGCGAGCAGCTCGTCGAAGGCCCTGGCGCGCGGACCGGCCAGGGCGAGCACGACCGGCGCGGCCCCCGCGGCGGCGCCGACCCTGAGCGCCTGCCCCGCCGCCTCGCCGGGCGCGGCGCCGAGCCGGGCGACGACCAGCCGCCCGGCCGCGGTCGCGTCGTGCCCGCGGGCGGTGAGCGTGGCCGCCACCCGCGCGGCGGCGGGCATCGCCG
>JAUXSD010000037.1 GCA_030681525.1 Solirubrobacteraceae bacterium | reverse complement strand
GGTGGGACCAGTCCGGCGTCCTGCACAGGGGTGGCCCGGTTTGGATTCGCTGGGCGGAGCCAGCCTGTCCGGCCTAGCGGCCGGGCACCTCCAGGGTCCCGCAAGAACTTGAGCTGATTCGGACCACCTCCTTTCTCTGGTGAGAAAAGCGTAGCGGACGCCGACGATGGTTGCGCCTCGATTCTCGACCTGGCGCGACCGGATGCGTCGTCAGCCGCCGAGGCGGGCCGGGCCCGTCGCCTCCTCGGTGACGATGCTCCAGCAGACGAGCGCCAGCAACAGTTCCGGCACGTCGGCGCTGCCGGGCACGTACGTGAGATCGAGATGCATGCCCTCCGGCCGCGGCGTGGGTCGCAGCGTGAGCCCCGCGTCGGGTTTGAACCGCAGCTTCCACTCCGTACCCAGCCCGAGCTCGCGGCGCAGGCTGCCCGACCTGTCGCCGATCTTCACGCGCCCGCCGCGCATGCTGCCGTGGTAGTAGACGGCCGATTCCTCGCCGGCGGCGTCGCGGGCGACGGCCTGCCAGGTGGCGGCCAGCGCCTCGCGGTCGCCCTCGATGCCGAGCGACCACGTGGACTCGCCGATCTCCAGGCGCGTCGCGACGTCGTCGCCGTCGGACACGATGCGGGCGAGGACCTCGTCTCCGCGGCGTAGGGCAAGCCCGCCGGGCGACGGGCCGAACGTCAGCGGCTCGCTCATCGGATCGACCGTCTCACGCCCGCGCGGCTACGCAGGCGCGTCACGGTCCGGCTCGATGTCGTCCTCCGGCTCGTCCGCGCCACCCTCGCCGCCGAGATCGCCGCCGCCCATCGGTTCGACCGCGATCGTCGCCCCGCCCGTCGTGGGATCGACCTCGATGGCGAGGTCGGCGTCGGCGTCGGCGTCGGCGGGAGCCACCGCCGAGCCCTCGACGATCAGCGCGACCGCCGAGACGAGGTCGTCCTCCTTCATGTTCATGAGCCGCACGCCCTGCGCCAGGCGCCCGTAGCGGCTGATCCCGCGCACGGCGGTGCGCTGCACCATTCCGCTCTGGGAGATGAACACGAGCTCGTCATGCTCGCGCACGACGATCGCGCCGGCCAGCGCGCCCTTGGCGTCGGTCAGCTTGATCGTGCCGACGCCCATCGCCCCGCGCTTGGTCTTGCGGTATTCGGCGATCGACGTGCGCTTGCCGTAGCCGTTCTCGGTGACCACGAGCAGCTCTTGGTCGTCGCGCGCGACGTCCATCACGAGCACCTCGTTGTCGGGCTGCTCGACGTTCATCCCGCGCACGCCCGAGGTGTCGCGTCCCATCGCCCGCGCGTCGGACTCGTTGAAGCGCACGGCCTGCCCCTTGCGGGAGACCATGAGGATGTCGTCGTCGCCGCTCGTGCGGCGCACGCTGACGAGCTCGTCGTCGTCGCGGATGTTGATCGCGATGATGCCGTCGGCCTTGATCGGCGTGTTGTAGGCCAAGAGCTCCGTCTTCTTGATGACGCCGCGCTTCGTGGCGAACACGACGTAGCGGCCCTCGGTGAAGTCGCGCGTGGACAGCACGGACTGGATGCGCTCGCCCTCGCGCAGCGGCAGGACGTTGACCAGCGCGCGCCCCTTCGCCGTCCGCGAGGCCTCGGGCAGCTCGTAGACCTTGGAGCGGTAGACCTTCCCCCGGTTCGAGAAGAACAGCAGGTAGTCGTGCGACGACGTCACGAAGAGGTGCTCGATGAAGTCGCCGTCCTTCATGTCCATCCCGGTCACGCCGCGGCCGCCGCGCTGCTGGGCGCGGTAGGTCGTCAGCGGCAGCGACTTGATGTAGCCCGACTTCGTGATCGTGATGACCATCTGCTGCTCGGGGATCAGGTCCTCGATGCCGATCTCGTCCTCGGAGTCGGTGATCAGCGTGCGCCGCTCGTCGCCGAAGCGGTCGGCGATCTCCTCGAGCTCCTCGCGGATGATCGCGTAGACGCGCGCCTCCGAGCCGAGGATCTCGCGCAGCTCGCCGATGCGCTCGACCTTGTCGTCGTGCTCGGTTTTGATCGCGCCGGCCTCGAGCGCGGTGAGCTGCGACAGACGCAGGTCGAGGATCGCCGAGGCCTGGACCTCGGTCAGCGCGAAGCGCGCCACGAGCTCGTTGCGCGCGTTCTCGCGATCGCGCGAGGCGCGGATGAGCTCGATGATCGCGTCGAGGTTGTCCAGCGCGATGAGCAGCCCCTTGAGCACGTGGACGCGCCGCTCGAGGACGCGCAGCTCGTGCTTCGTGCGCCGCACGATGACCTCGCGCTGGTGGTGGACATAGTGGCGGATGACCTCCTGCAGCGAGAGCGTCCGCGGCACGCCGTCCACCAGGGCGACCATGTTCACGCCGAACGTCGTCTGCAGCGCGGTGTGCTTGTAGAGCTGGTTGAGGACGACCTCGGGGATCTCGTCGCGCTTGAGCGTGATGACGATGCGCATCCCGCCGCGCTCGGAGGAGTGGTCCTCGAGGTCGGCGATCCCGGTGATCTTCTTCTCGCGCACGAGCTCGGCGAGCTTCATGACGAGGCCGTTGTCGCCGCCCTTCTTCACCGCGTAGGGCAGCTCGGTGACGATGATCGCCTCGCGGCCGCGGCCGATGTCCTCGGTGTGGGCCTTGCCGCGCACGCGCACGCGGCCGCGGCCGGTCTCGTAGGCGTCGAAGATGCCCTGGCGGCCGAGGATGATGCCGCCGGTCGGGAAGTCCGGGCCCGGCATGTGCGCCATGAGCGCCGCGGCGGCGGCGCCGCGATCCATCCTGTCGAGCGCGGGGTCGTCGATGTAGGCGACGACCGCGGCGACGACCTCGCGCAGGTTGTGCGGCGGGATGTTCGTCGCCATGCCGACGGCGATGCCCGACGAGCCGTTGACGAGCAGGTTCGGGAAGCGGGCCGGCAGGACGACGGGCTCCTGCTTGCGCCCGTCGTAGTTCGGCACGAAGTCGACGGTGTCGGCGTCGAGGTCGCGCAGCATCTCCATCGCCATGCGCTCGAGGCGGGCCTCGGTGTAGCGCATCGCGGCCGGCGGGTCGTCGTCGATCGAGCCGAAGTTGCCCTGCCCGTCGATGAGCTCGTAGCGCCTCGAGAACTCCTGGGCGAGGCGCACGAGCGCGTCGTAGATCGCCGAGTCGCCGTGCGGGTGGTAGTTGCCCATCACGTCGCCGACGATCGACGCGCACTTGCGGTACGGCCGCGTCGGGCCCAGCCCGTTCTCCGACATCGAGAACAACACGCGGCGGTGGACGGGCTTCAGGCCGTCGCGCACATCGGGCAGCGCGCGCCCGACGATGACCGACATCGCGTAGTCGAGGTACGCGGAGCGCATCTCGTCCTCGAGCGCGCGCGGCTCGATGTTGCCGCCTCCGAGGATGTCAACCGAGGACATGGCCTAGACGTCCAGGTTGGCGACGAGGCGGGCGTTGTCCTCGATGAACTGCCGGCGCGGCTCGACCATGTCGCCCATGAGCGTCGAGAAGATGAGATCCGCCTGGGCGGCGTCCTCGATCCCGACCTGGGCGAGGGTGCGCGTCGCCGGGTCCATCGTCGTGTCGCGCAGCTGCGCGGCGTTCATCTCGCCGAGGCCCTTGAACCGCTGCACGGAGAGGTTCTTGACGTTGAACTCCTTGATGATCCGCTCTCGCTCCTTGTCGCTCTGTGCATAGCGGGTCACCTTGCCGGTGCTGACGCGATACAGCGGAGGCTGGGCGATGTACAGGAAGCCGGACTCGATGATCTGCGGCATGTGCCGATAAAAGAAGGTCAGGAGCAGGGTCCGGATGTGGGCGCCGTCGACGTCGGCGTCGGTCATGATGATGATCCGGTGGTAGCGCAGCTTCGCCGGGTCA
>JAUXSD010000031.1 GCA_030681525.1 Solirubrobacteraceae bacterium | reverse complement strand
AGCAGCGGCGTCGCCAGCACGGCCTCCTCGTAGGGGCCCGGGTTGCCGAAGGGGTCCTTCGGCGAGGCCATCCACGTCGAGGGCGTGAGGATCTGGTAGTTCTCGATGACGCCGTTGTCGATCTCCATGTGGTGCGTGAGGAAGCCGCGCCCCGCGCTCCACAGCCCGACGCCGATCTGGTGATCCTTGGGGATCTTGTAGGGCGTCGACATCTTCGCGTCGGGCCCGCCCTTGCGGATCAGGTCGTAGGCGATGAGCAGGTTGTCGTAGGCGATCGCCGCCGTGTACAGGATGCAGTAGGCCCGCGCGCGGTTGCGCTCGAACGCACCCCAGACCTCGGGGATGCGCCACTCGATCGGATCGTTGGGCAGCGCGGCCTTCGGCAGATCGATCTGCAGGCTGCTCCCCGTCGAGTGGATGAAGTCCGACTGGCGGTAGTTCGCGGCGCCCGTCTGCGCGGCGATCCAGATGCGCGAGTAGGCGCCGGTCTCCATCGCCATGCGATCCCAGCGCGGCGCCGTCGACCAGGAGTACTTCTCCTTCCAGCTCGTCGCCGTCGGCTTGGGCACCGTCTCCTTGTTCCACGGGTGGTAGGGCGACAGCGGGTTGCCGGACGGGTCCGTGGCAAAGCGGGGCGACGTGCCGTCGGTCCACTCCTCGTAGAAGGCGTGCTCGACGAACTCCTCCAGGCCGGCGTTGACCATCTGCAGGCTCGTCGTGACCAGCTCGCCGTCGACGACCACCCCGGGCGGCGCCCAGCGCCGCCGGCCCCAGTCGTCGCAGTTGGCGTACGTGCCGTCGTAGGCGTAGGCGTCGTCCCACTGCCCGCACTCGATGAGGTTCTTCGGTCGCGTGCCGATGTCCTGGTACTTCGGGTTGACGTCGTAGAAGAACCCCGCGAGGTCGTCCCAGATCGCCGCCGTCTTGCGCCCGTAGTCGAAGTACTTGACGACGCGCAGCATGATCTCGTTGAGATCCGACGCGTCGATCGTCGTGCTCACGCCGCCCGGGACCACGGTCTGCGGGTGCGGGAACTTGCCGCCGATGAGCACGTAGGCCTCGCGCGCCAGCCGCGTGTAGTGCAGCCCCTCGAGGTACAGCTTGCCGGTCAGCGGCGTGAGGTCGGTCATGAGCTCGGACATGAACTCGTAGCCGAGCTTGGCGCGGCCCTGCGTGCGCGTGTGCGTGGCGCGCTCCCAGATCTCCGGGTTCGTCTCGCGCACGGCGGGCTCGGAGAAGTCCGGGCCGGCCAGCAGCGACAGGTGGATCGGGTGGTCGTAGAGGTACTCGACGGCCTGCATGATGCTGCGGGCGGTGGACCCCAGCGGCGGCGGGTGGATGCCGAACGCCATCTCGCAGGCGAGCGCCGAGGTGTTGGCGTGCACGCCGCCGCACACGCCGCAGGCGCGGCTGGAGATGAAGATCGCGTCGCGCGGGTCGCGACCCTTGAGGATGATCTCGTAGCCCCGGAACAGCGTCGCCATCGACGCGGTCTCGAGCACCTGGCGGTTCTCGAGATCGACGACCGTGTGAAACGCCAGCGCGCCCGCCACGCGGGTCACCGGGTCGAAGTCGACGCGCCGGACGGCGCCGTTGCGGTCGAAGAGCTCCTTCATCCGCTGCGGGTCGTCCTCGATCGGCGTCGGAAGCGGCGTCTCCGTGTAGGAGTACGGGTTGGCGGCACCCTGCTTCAGCGTCGCGTTGCCCGCGGCGTCGAACTCGATCGGGAGGTTCTTAAAGCACAAAGTCGGCGGCTCCTTGTCGCAAGATCAGGGCCGCAAGCTAGAGCCGATGCAACAATCCGAGCAGTATCTGGAAGCTATGCTTCATAGATGACGGAGACACATAGCGAGCCGCCACCGGCGCTGCAGGGGGAGGTCGCCGCGACCGGCGTCGCCGAGCTCGACGAGGCGCTCGGCGGGCTGTTCTGGGGCGACAACGTCGTCTTCGCCGTGACCGAGGGCGCCACGGCAGCGCCGTTCTACCGCGCGATCGCGGCCAGCGACGTCGTGTACGACCAGCGTCTGGTCGTCCGGCTGCACGACGATTTCCCGGCGTATCCCGGCTTCGACGTCATCGACGCCCGCCCGGACGGCAAGCTCGCGCAGCCCGCGCCGCTGCTGCACGCGGTGTTCGAGCGCTGCCGGGGCGCGGAGCGCAACCTGCTCATGTTCGACGGGCTGGACGTCATGGCCGAGCGCTGGGGCGCCGAGGTCGCCGGTCGCTTCTTCGCGACGTGCTGTCCGCAGCTGCTCGAGGTGGGCGCGATCGCCTACTGGACCATGTCGGCCAGCGACGGCCACGTCGCCCTGCGCCGGACCGTCGAGGAGGTCACGCAGTGCGTCTTCCTGCTCGACGGGGGACGGCTGCGCGTCGCCAAGGCGGAGGGACGGCCGCCCGGGATCCAGGGCAGCGTGTTCCGCGTCGCCGAGGCGGACGGCCGGCCGGCGCTGACGCCGGCGCCGATGGTCGCCCGGATCGGCAACGCGCTGCGCGCGGCGCGGCTGCAGCGCAACCTCAGCCAGTCGGACCTCGCGCGCATCGCGGGGGTGTCGGCGAGCGCGATATCGCAGGCCGAGCGCGGCCAGCGCGGGCTGTCGCTCGAGACCGTGCTCGGACTCGCCACGGGGCTGAACGTCACGCTCGACGAGCTCCTGCGTGGGGAGGTGGCGACCGGCTACCGCCTCGGCCGGCGGCGCTCCTCGCCGGGCCGCCGCAGCGAAGACCGCATTGCGCCGCTGCCGCTGCTCGACGATCGGCACGCGGGGCTGCGCGTGTACCTCGTGCGCATCCCGCGGCGCGGCTCGGCGGTGCCGCACATGACGCACCAGGGGGTCGAGCTCGTGACGGTCGCCAGCGGGCTCGTCCAGGTCGTGCTCGAGACGGGCCGACCCGTGCTCACGACCGGGGAGGCGCTCGTGCTCGACGGAACCCCGATCATCACGTGGCGCAACCTCGGGGTGGGCGAGGCGACGCTCTTCTGGACGCTGCGCGACGCGCGGCGCGACGCGTAGCACGGGGGCCGCGCCGCCGACGGCTCCTATGCTCAGTCGATGCTCATCGCCATCGACGGTCCCGCCGGGGCCGGCAAGTCGACCGTCGCGCGCGCGGTGGCCGACGCGCTCGGCTTCACGTACCTCGACAGCGGGGCGATGTACCGCTGCGTGGCGCTCGCGGAGCTGCGCGGGACCGCGGATCCGCTGGCCGGCGAGATCGAGTTCCGCGGCGGCCGGGTGAAGCTCGCCGGCGAGGACGTCACCGACGAGATCCGCACGCCCGAGGTCAGCGCGCGCGCCTCCGAGGTCGCGGCCCGGCCCGAGGTGCGCCGCCACCTCGTCGCGCTGCAGCGCGAGATGATCCGCCAAGGGGACTACGTCGCCGAGGGTCGCGACATCGGCACCGTCGTCGCGCCCGACGCCGAGCTCAAGGTCTTTCTCACCGCGTCGCCGCAGGAGCGCGCGCAGCGCCGCGCCGCGCAGACGGGGGCGGACCCCGCGCAGGTCCTCGCCGAGCAACTCGAGCGCGACGAGCGCGACTGCACCCGCGCGCACTCGCCGCTGCAGCCGGCCGACGACGCGCTGCAGGTCGACACGACGGGGCTGAGCGTCGACGCGGTCGTCGACCGGATCGCGCAGCTCGTGCAGGCCGTGCGATGAAGGTCGCGGTCGTCGGCTATCCGAACGTCGGCAAGTCCTCGCTCGTCAACCGCCTGACGAACTCGCGCGAGGCGGTCGTCCACGAGCGCGCCGGGATCACCCGCGATCGCAAGGAGATCGCCACCGAGTGGAACGGGCGGCGCTTCACGCTGATCGACACCGGCGGCATGGACAACGAGGATCCCGACCCGATCTCCGGCTCGATCCGCGACCAGGCCAAGGCCGCCCTGGCCGACGCCCAGGTCGCGCTGTTCGTCTTCGACGCGAAGGCCGGCCTGCGGCCGGGCGACGACGAGCTCGCCGACCTGCTGCGCCGCTCGCGCATGCCGGTCGTCGTGGCCGCCAACAAGATCGACAGCGTCACCGACATCCCGCTCGCCGTCGAGGCGCACCGTCTCGGCTTCGGCGAGCCGATGGCCGTCTCCGCCGCCCAGGGCCTCGGGACGGGCGACCTGCTCGACCGGCTCGTCGACCTGCTGCCCGAGGACGACGAGGAGATCGACGAGACGCTCATCCGGCTGGCGGTGATCGGCCGCCCGAACGTCGGCAAGTCCTCGCTCGTCAACCGCTTCGTCGGCTCGGACCGCGTGATCGTCTCCGACGTCGCCGGCACGACGCGCGACGCGATCGACCTGCCGCTGGAGATCGACGGGCGCAAGATCGTCGTCGTCGACACGGCCGGCATGCGGCGCCAGTCGAAGGTCTCGGAGTCCGTCGAGTACTACACGACGCTGCGCTCCCAGCGCGCCGCCGAGCGCGCCGACGTGGCGCTCGTCGTCTGCGACGCCAACGACGGCGTCACCCAGCAGGATCTGCGCATCGCCGACCTGGCGATGACCTCCGGCTGCGCCACCGCGATCGTCCTCAACAAGTGGGACACGGCGCAGATGACCGAGGCCGACCTCGACCACGAACGCGCGCACGTCGCCAACAAGCTGCGCCTGCGCCCGAAGGTGCTGACCGCCAGCGCGCTGACCGGCCGCAACATGGAGCGCCTGCTCAAGGAGGTCGTCGCGCTCGGCGACCGCATGCAGGGGCGCATCCCGACGCCCGAGCTCAACCGCTTCATCGGTGAGGTCGTGCAGGCCCGCCAGCCGCCGGCCAAGCAGGGTCACCGCCTCAAGCTGCTGTACGCCGCGCAGATCGGCGAGCGCCCGCCGCGCTTCGCCATACAGGTGAACTCGCGTCAGCGCGTGACGCGCGACTACGCGTACTACGTGGAGAACAAGATGCGCGCGCGGTTCGGCATGGACGGCATCCCGCTCATCATCGACTTCAACGAGCGCAAGGCCCGGCGCAGCGAGATCCGCGACGACGATCGCAAGTCCCGCGGCGGCCATGCCCGATAGCCTTCTGCGCATGACCAACTTCGCCCAGCACGAGTACCTCTTCACCTCCGAGTCGGTGACCGAGGGTCACCCCGACAAGGTCGCCGATCAGATCTCCGACGGCGTGCTGGATGCCGTCATGCGTGACGACCCGACGGGACGCGTCGCCTGCGAGACCCTGGTGAACACGGGTCTCGTGGTCGTCTCGGGGGAGATCTCGACGGAGACGTTCGTCGACATCCAGGACGTCGCCCGCGAGACCGTTCGCGCGATCGGCTACATCGACGCCGATCTGGGCTTCTCGGCCGACTCGTGCGCCGTGCTCAACACGATCGACAAGCAGTCGCCGGACATCGCCCAGGGCGTCGATCAGTCATACGAGACGCAGACCGACCCCGACGACGACGACGAGCTCGACAAGGCCGGCGCCGGGGACCAGGGGATGATGTTCGGCTACGCGACGATCGAGACCGAGGAGCTCATGCCGCTGCCGATCTCGCTGGCCCACCAGCTCGCCCGGAGGCTGGCGCTCGTGCGCCACGACGGGACGCTGGACTACCTGCGCCCCGACGGCAAGACGCAGGTCTCCGTGCGCTACTCCGACGGGGTGCCGGTCGCCGTCGAGAAGCTGCTGATCTCCACGCAGCACCACGACAAGGCCACGCGCGATCAGATCCGCGACGACCTGTGGGAGCACGTCGTGCTGCCG
>JAUXSD010000024.1 GCA_030681525.1 Solirubrobacteraceae bacterium | reverse complement strand
GTCCTCGTGGGGGGCCCCAGTCGGCGACATGCAGAACACCGTCGTCGGTGAGGACGTCGGCGATGTGATCGAGTGCGGCGGCCTTGTCCGCGTCGCTGAGGTGATGCAGCAGCGGCGAGCTCAGCGCGACATGTGCGCTTGCGGTCGGCAGAAGGAATGAGCCGGCGAACCCCTCGATCCACGTGACGCGGCCGGCACCGGGCTTGCGGCGTGCGATCGCGAGGACCCCCGGGTCACCGTCGACGCCGATCACAGTCACGTCCGGCCGCGCGGCCGCGAGCGCGACCGTCAGCGATCCGGTGCCGCATCCGACCTCGACCACCGTCCCAGACGAGGGCAGGTCCCGCGCGACCGCGGAAACGAGCGAGGGGCGCCACGCGCGCTCACGCATCGACACTGCGACCGCACGGTCATAGCCGCCCGTCAACCACGCCCGGCCTGCCGCCGGAACGAAGCTGTCGGTCACCTCGGCGGGCGTGTCGTTCATGACGGTCCGATGATCCCAGCCGAGCCGACGACGGCACACCGTGCACCGTCTCGGCGGCGTCGAAACCGCGGCGACCAGCGTGCCGGAACCGACACACGACGCGATCGCGATCGCGATCGCCGCGGCGTTTCCCACGACCCTCGACTCGCGGTCGCCATCAGTGCGGTAGCAGGCGCCGCCGTTCCGAAAAGCGCCGCAAGGCTCTTGGCCCCAGTCCCGTAGACGAGCACGACCGTGGCGAACATCGCGGCAAAGAACGCCACCGGGGCGACGACGAAGGGCGACGTGCCGTGTCGACGATTTGCCGGCACCACGAACGCCGTCACGAGGGTCAGGCTGGCCCCGACGCCGCGCAGCGACGAAATGCCGACGCGCCTCATGCCCTTGAGGACCTCCATGAAGCGGCGACCCTGGTCGACTTCCTGCAGCGTCATAGGGACCTCGCCCCGCGCTCGCGCTCAGACAGAGAGGCGCGGCTCGCGCCGCGCCCTCTGTCTGCGCCGGGGCGTCTCGGGGCGTGCACTTCGCTCATCGCGCTAGCAACTGCCGTGCGCGGGCCAGCGGGCAGGTCGTAGGTCAGGGCATGTGCGTGCAATGCATGATGGGCGCGATGTCAGCCGGCGCGGCAGCGACCGGGCTACGGGCGTGGCTTGTGGCGCGGGCGCCGGGCTGGACGACACCTGCGCGTCGGCGGCGCCTTACCCGCGCGCTCCTTGTGGGGGGTGTGCTCGCCGCGGGAGTCATCGCACCGTCGCCCGCGTGAGCCGGGACGAAGCGCGAGAGCAGGCTGTGGCTATTTGGGCGCGCGCCGGCGCAGTCCGTCCAGGGTCACTGCGACGAGGCGGCGGACGGCGGTCTTCGACGGCAGGCTCCCGGCTCCGCTGAGCGCATGGAGGCAGTAGTTCGCGAGCTCGTCAGGCGCAACGTCGTCGCGGATGTCGCCGTCACGTGCGCCCTCGATCAGCAGGTCGCGGATGAAGTCGCTGAGGTGCTGCCGTGCCCGGGCGACGTGCTCACCGCGATGCAGAAGTGCGGCAAGTTCGCTGCCGTGATGCTCGTGGGAGATCAGCGCGTAGGTCTCGAGGACGGCATTGAGGTGCTCGGCGGCGGCATCGCCTCGATCACGGATAGCGAGCAGCTGTTCGAGATGGCCGCGGACCTGACGCTCGTGCCAGGCGACCAAGATCGCGTCGACGTCGGAGAAGTACTTGTAGAGCGTCGCGCGCCCGATGCCGGTCTGCTCGGCGATCTGAGACATCGTCACCGACCGCAGGCCGTGCTCGGCCGCCAGGGTCGCCGCGGCGTCGAGGATCGCGTCGCCGACCGCGCGGCGATGCGCCTCGATCGTTTCGTCCCAGAGCCGCGGCACCGCTCAAGATTACGGGATGCGCACCCCACAGACATACTGGACTTGACAGCGACACTATGTCTCGCAAAACTGCGAATCCCAAACGGAAGCTTCATGACCACGCGCAACAGAGGAAGACGTCTTCATGACTGACTTGCCCCCGCAGTCTGAGCCGGCTCCCGCTGGGAGCGACGACTTCGGCGCCGCGCCGGACGTCGAACCGACGACCGGTGCTCCACGGTGGGTGAAGGCGTTCGGCGTGATCGCCCTCGTTGTGGTCGTGCTGGTTGTCGTGCTGCTCCTCGTCGGCGGCGGCAACCATGGCCCCGGTCGCCATTCAGGGACCCCGGGGAAGACGGTGCCGACGGGCAGCGTCGTGGAGTCACCCGGCGTTGGTGGCCACGCCGCGCGCGCGGCCGGCCACATGCCGTGATGAGCAGCCAGCCGCGTCTGCGCAAGTTCGCGTTGACTGCGCATGTCGTTTCGTCTGTCGGCTGGCTCGGGGCTGTCGTCGTGTTTCTGGCTCTTTCCGTCGTGGGTCTGACCGCGCAGGATCCTGCGGTCGTACGCGCCGCGTATGTCGCGATGGAATCGATCGGTTGGCTTGTCCTCGTCCCCTTGAGCGTCGCCTCCCTGCTGAGCGGACTCGTGCAGTCGCTGGGGACGAAGTGGGGTCTGTTCGTGCACTACTGGGTCGTGATGAAGCTCGCGATCACGGTGGTCGCCACGATCGTCCTGCTGCTGTACATGCAGACGCTCGAGCACCTCGCAGGCGTGGCGGCACAGTCGCCGGTCGCCGCTGGCGACCTCGACGGGCTGCGGAGCGCGTCACCGCTGCTGCATTCCGGTGTCGCGCTGCTGCTGCTGCTCGTCGCTGCGACGTTGTCGGTGTTCAAGCCGTCCGGAATGACCCGGTACGGGCAGCGAAAGCAGCACGCTCGACGCGCGACGTCGTCGCCGCCGAGCAACGCTCCGGCACCGGCCGATTCTGTGTAGGCAGCGACGCCGTCGATCGCCACGGACTCGCGGCGCCGCGGCTCGGCGTGGGGGCCGATCCGCGAAGGCGCTCTGGCCTGCTGCTACCGCACTGGGCCGCAGGCGGCGCGAGCGCCCGCGTCGCCGGTGGCGAGCGTCGTCGCGTCGGGGTCCGGGTCGTAACGCTCGGTCGGGATGTTCGCGTGGTTGTCGGCGAGCGCGTGGATCATGACCGCGCTGCCATCAGCGTCGCGCAGCGCAGCGAGCGAGAAGCGGTCGATCTTGAAGCTTGCCTCTGCCGTCCCGCCGCTCATCACGAGCAGGGGCGGCATGTCACCGGCGTGCGCAGGGTGGCCGCTTCCCGCGGGGTTCAGATGCGGGCCAGCCGACATGAAGCTCGGCCCCTCGCACGTGCCGACCGCATGCACATGGAAACCGTGAAAGCCCGGCGAGAGCCTGCGAGCGCTGACCGAGACGCGGAGCGCGCGGCTCTTGCCGCGCCGCTCGAAGCGCACCGATCCGACCGCCTGTCCCGCGGCGTTGACGAGGGTCGCTCGCGCGAGCCGCTTGTTCGCCGACTGCGCTCCCTGGGCGAGCAGGCCGCCCGACAGGGAGCTGGTCCCGAGTACCGCACCGGTGAGCGCCAGCGCGACTGCAGCATGTCTTCCGCGGATCTTTCCCGCCATGTGTGTCCTTCCAATTCGGATGCTCGGTGTATATCCCACGCTGGGACCGGTGGCGACGTTGGCGCAGCGGCTTGGCGCGCGATGCCTCGTCACCTGTCGCTGGCCGATGCTGCGCGATACACGACGACCGGCGACGGGAACGCGCACCCGATGTGCGAGGCATCGCACGCGCACAGCAGGGCACCGCAAGGGCAGGCGACGGGCTGCTTGAGTCCAACGGCGATGAACCGCCGGCGCGAGACGACAGCCGCGACTCCTGCCGCGGTCAGGATCAGGCTCGCGGCGGCGAACCCGTCCACCGACCAGCGTGCGATGAGTGGCCCGCCGAACGTCGCGACGGCGGCGGCGACGCCTTGCACCGTGGCGAAGGCGGCACGGTAGTGCCCCGCGGCGGCGTGCGGGGCGATGCCCGCGATGACCGCGGGGATGATCGCGATCAACATCGCTTCGCCGGCGGACCACACGATGGTGCTCAGCAGCGGGTCGGTGGTGATGGCGGCGGCGGCGATCCCTACCCCTTGGACGGTGCCGGCGGCCGCGAGCGCGTGGACGCCGTCGACGCGTGCGGCGATCGACCACAGCAGCGGTGGGAAGGCGACGAGCACGACCGCGTTGACGAGGATCATGGTGCGGTAGTCGCCGTCGTCGAAGATCTGAGCGAGCCCAGAGAAGGCCTGGAACATCACCATGGTGAGCGGCGCGTAGGCGATCGCGAGCACCCACATGTGGGCGGGCACGTCCCGAAAGCCGGGGCTCACGCTGTCGCCCGTGCGTGCAGCGGGGTGTGTGCGCGGAAGGAGCCCGGCGGCCACGAGCGCAGCCGCGGCCATCATGAACGCCTGGATGCCGACGGCGAGGCTCAGGCTGACCCCGGCGGCCAGCGCCCCGGCCGACGCCAGCGCGCCGAGATTGACCAGCCAGACGAACGCGGCGAAGGCCTGTTCGCGCGAGCTCTCGTCATCGACGTCCCCGGACGTAGCGTCGTGGGCCAGGCCGTGAGCGGTGGCGGCTTCCAGGGCGAGGCGCCAGACGGCAGTGGCGAGGCCGTACAGCAGCGCGGCGATCGCCAGCAGCGCAAGCGACTGCCCGACAGCCAGTGTCGCCGCCCCGACGGCTGACATCGACAGGCCGGCAGCGGCGACCCGCCGCGGGCCCGAACGATCGACGACGGTCCCGCCGAGCACGGAGCCCGCCGTGGAGCCGACTGCGAGCGCGAGCAGCACGAGCGCGCCGCCCGTGGCGCCGGCTCCGCGCTGGACGGCAACGAGCGGGAAGAGGACGACTTCGACGAACTGCGTGACGCGGGCCAGCGCGACCACGCCGAGGACGCGTCGGACCGCGCGGCCGACCATCAGTCGACGCCGGCTGGTACCGCCCTTAAGGTGGGATGTCGCCGTGGAGGTCATCGCTGCACGCGGGATGCCGAGCCCGGCGCGACGCGCGCGCCGGGCACAGCATTCCCGGGATGCCTAGCGGCCGTGCACCTGGGCCGCGAGGAGGATGTCGGGGATCGCGTTGGTCACGTACCTACGTGCCGCTGCGAGACCCGGCGACGGGACGACAAGCGCGGGGCGCCGGGCGTGGTGGACGACGTGATCGGAGACGCTGCCGAGCACCAGCGACTTCAGGCCGCGGCTTCCGCGCGATCCGAGGACGATGAGGCTCGCGTCGAGTTCGTCGGCGACGCGCACGACGGTCTCGGCGACGGCGTCGATCGAGCTCGCGACGCGCGCCTCGGCGTTCAGGCCGGCGCGGCGCGCGTGCTCGGCGCCCTCGGCGGCGATCCGCCTGCCGCCGTCCAGGGCAGTGTCGTCGATGCTGCCGACGTCCTCGAGCGCCGGGTGGCCTGCGGCGTGGGCGGCCATGCCTTCCAGCGCGGGGCGGACGTAGAGGACGATGGCGTCGGCGCCGCCGAGGATCGCGGCGGCGTGGTCGATCGCGTGCCGCGCGTCGTCTGAGCCGTCGTAGGCGATCAGGATGGGTCCGGTGGATGTCATGTCAACTCCTTGGGTGGACCGGTCGGCGGCGACGTCGCGCCGCCGACCGGGTGTGGTCAGGCCGCGACCGGCTGGCGATCGTCGGCAGGGGTCTCGGACGGTGTGACGGCAGAGGCGTCCGCCGGCGGCGTGCGCAGTAGCAGCGCCGCGAGCAGCGCGCCGGCCGCGGCGATCGCGGCAGCGCCGAGGAACGCCGCCGAGTAGCCGTCGGTCAGCGCGCTGAGGTCGCCGAGCCGGCTGGCGCCTTGGGAGGCGGCGACGGCGGTCATCGCGGCGAGGCCGAGCGCGGAGCCGACCTGATAGCTGGTGTTCACGATCCCGGCTGCGAGGCCGCCCTCTTCGGGCCTCGCCGACCCGATCGCCGTTCCCAGCGACGGGATGAACGCGAGGCTCATGCCGGCGGCGGCGATCAGCGAGGCGGGCAGCACGTCGGCGGCGAAGCTGCCGTCGGGCCGCACGAGCGACATGATCGCCATGCCCGCGGCGAGCAGCAGCATCCCGGCGACGATCGGTGGCTTGAAGCCGAAGCGGTTGACCACCCGCGGCGCCACGAACACCATCAGGACCATGATCGCCACGGTCATCGGCAGCAGCGCCGCGCCACCCTCGAACGCGCCATAGCCCAGGACCTGCTGCAGATAGAGGTTCAAGAAGAACCACATCGGGATCCAGGCGGCGCCCAGCAGCAGCTGCGCGAGGTTGGCCGCGGCGAGGTTCGGCGTGCGCAGGATCGACAGGCGCATGAGCGGTTCGCGGCGACGCGCCTGGATGGCCACGAAGACGGCGAGCGCCGCGAGGCCGGCCGCGATCGTCAGCAGTGTCACCGAGCTGCCCCAGCCCTCCTCGGGTGCGCGGACGATGCCGAACACCGTCGCGGCGAGGCCCGTTGTCGCCGTCAGCGCGCCGGCGAGGTCGATCGAGCCTCGCCGTGCGGGGGCATCCGGCATCAGCGCCGGAATGAGCGCCAGGACGAGTAGCGCGATCGGGATGTTGATGTAGAAGACCCACGGCCAGGAGATCCACTCCGTGATCACGCCGCCGAGAAACACGCCGGCGGTGCCGCCCGCCGGAGCGGCGGCGCCGTAGATCGCGAATGCCTTCATGAGCTCCTTGGGGTTCGATCCGAAGAGCATCATCAGCAACGTCAGAGCCGATGGGGCGATGAACGCGGCGCCGACGCCCTGGACGGCGCGCGCTGCGATCTCCACGCCGGTCGACTGAGCAAGCCCGGCGGCCAGTGAGCCGGCGGCGAGGATCGCCCAGCCGGCGGTGAACAGCCGCTTGGCGCCGAACAGGTCTGACAGGCGGCCGCCGAGCAGCAGCAGGCCGCCGAAGGCGACGACGTAGGCGTTAAAGACCCACGACAGGTTCTCGGGGCTGAAGCCGAGGTCGGTCTGGATCTCCGGCAGCGCGACGCCGATGATCGAGGTGTCCATGATCACCATGAACTGTGCGAGGGCGATGACGGCAAGCGCCGCCCAGCGCCGCGGATGTGCGGTCTGCATGATCTGCCTTTCTGAGCCGCCCGACGGCGACTCCACGTGAATTGGAGTAGATGCGGAAGCCGGGCCTGAGGCCACGGCCGACCGTCCGGCGCGCTAGGGCGCTAGACGGCGTTCGCGCATCGCCCGCAGCCGGCGGCGCCGACCGCCGCTGCCCAGGCGAGGTAGGACGTGCTCATGCGGCGCTCCTCGCGGTCGGGGTGGTGTGGATGCCGGCGACGAGGTTGAACGCGCCGGTCAGAAGCTGCAGGGACACGAGGCCGACGACCTCGGCGATCTGCTCGTCGCGGTAGCCGAAGGCGCGCAGCTCGTCGATCTGTTCGTCGCTCACCTCGCTCGGCGCGGCGATCACCTGTTGACCGAACGCCACGAGTGCCGCGGTCTTGGCGTCCGTGGCGGTGCCCTGGCGGGCCAGCTCGATGTCTGTGTCGCTCAGGCCCAGCTCGCGGGCGGCGTGGGCGTGGGCCGCCAGGCAGACGTCGCAGCCGATCCACTCCTGGGCGGCGAGCGCGATCCGCTCGCTGATCCGACGATCGAGATGGCTGCGCTTCATCGCGCGGTTGAGATCGATGTAGCCGCGCAGCAACGCGGGGGCGTTCGCCATCGCCAGAACCATCGGGCCGAGCGTGCCACCGCGCTGGGCGAGCTCGTCGAGCAGCTCGCGCGCCTTGCCGCTGGCGCGGCTGGGATCGATCGGGTCGATGCGCGCCATCACGCCACCCCCGCGCGCTGCGCAACGCCGACTTCAGCGGGTGGCGCGACGACGGCGCCGTGGCCGTCGTCGTGCGCGGGCTCGTCGGTGTCGAAGATCTCGGCGGCCAGAACGCTCGTGCCGAAGACGAACGCGACCGCGGCGACGATCCCGACGACGCGCGGCGACACGCCGCCATGCACGCCGGTGGCGTGGACCACCGCATGACCCTTGCCGCGGACGATCAGCCAGCGGTTGACCGGCAACGCGACGGCGCCGGCGATCACGAGCGCGAACGACAGCGCACCCCAGAACAGCAGGCTGCCGACGCCCGCGTCCATCGCGCCGGGCACCAAGAGCATGATCGCGTTGTCGACGATCTCCATGACCGCGATGCTGAGCGTGTCGGCGGCCAAGGCGATCGGGATGACGGCGCCGAGCGCGAACCCCGCGCGCAGCAGCGGCAGGCTCGTCAGCGCGTATCCGAACAGGAATGCCAGCGCGACCGCGAGGGCGATCGTGCCCAGATCTGAGAACCCGAGCGCAGTGCCGATGACCATGCCGAGCACCTCGCCAATCGCGCAGCCGGTCAGGCAGTGCAGCGTGGCGCTGAGCGCGACCCGGTTCAACGCGCCACCGGACGTCGGCATCTCGTGGTGGTGCTGATCTGTATCCGGGGCGTCCACGACGGGGGTCGTCGGGCTAGTGGTCATCTGGGCCTCTCTGAGGTTGATCGCTGCTGAGAACTTCGGAGGGGTCTGATCAGGTATGGGACGAGTGTCTGCGGTTGCCGTCGCCTGCACATCGGAGGGCGACCCAATATCTGCCCCACAGTTAGGGCTCGAGCTCGGCCTGGGGGCGACAGGATCTAAAGCCACTCGAGGGGCGAGCCGCCGGCAGCCGCTGTCTGTCGGGAAAGGTTCGGAAAAGGTCGTCATGATTGGGGCTCCTCGACTCGCCAACTTCTGCGCTGGGGCGCCGGGACTGGCGCCTCGCTAGGCTCGTGCAGCTAGGCGGTCGGTCGCGCCGGGTGAATCGCCGGGTTTCTCACCAGCCTGGGGCCTCGGTTGCCGGGGCGGCCCCGGCGGGCGCATGTGCGTCGAGCTTCAGAATCGCGAGCTCGAGCGCGGTACGCGTCGCCGCGATCTCGCCTTCGAGGTCGAGCATGTACGTGCCGTTGTCGCCCAGATCGGCGATGTCAGCGAGAGCCCGCTCAGCCTGCAGGTCCTCCAGTTGACTCTTGATCTGCAGTGCGGACATCTCGTTCTCCCTTCTTGATTAGACCCCCTGGGGGTATCTGCTCGAGGCGACCGTACCGCAGGGAGCGTGCAGTTGTCAACTACCCCCCGGGGGTATGTTGGCTCCGCCCTGTAATACCCCCTGGGGGTATATGCTACAGTCGCCCGGTAGATACCCCCCACCCGTATCGGAAGGAGTTCCCGCGATGCCGAACCCCACGTCACAACCGAACCGCCTCCGGAGCCGTCTCGCCACCGCTCCGGTCAAGCTCGCCGGCTTCGCCGCCCTCCTCATCGCCTTGTCCGGCACAGCTGCTCTGGCGGGTGGAGCGATCGATCCTGACCGCGAGCGAGGAGCCGACGACGGTGCAGACCCTGCGACGCCAAGCGCCGGCGGACACTCTGGCTCAGACGAGCACACGAGCGCCCCGGTCAAGGCACGCCCGGACGCCGCCCCCGCGCATGGCGCCAAGGACGAGACACATCCGGTACGCGGCCTCGCGGTCGCCGAAAACGGCCTGCGCCTCGTGGTCTCCACCCCCGAGCTGCGCCGCGCGCACAGCGAGGAGGTCCGCTTTCGCATCGTCGACGACCGCGGCGAAACGGTGCGCGACTTCGATGTCGCGCACACCAAGCGCATGCATGTAATCGTCGTCCGGCGCGATCTCGCGGGCTTCCAGCACCTGCATCCCTCGCAGAACCGAGACGGCAGCTGGACGGTCGCAGTGCGCCTACCCCTAGCCGGCTCATATCGGCTGTTCGCCGACTTCGCCCACGCGGGGCAGCCGGCAACCCTCGCCACCGAACTGCGCGTCGACGGGCAGGCCGACCTGCAGCCGCTGCCGCCAGCGGCGACGACCGCGATCAGCGACGGCGGCTATGAGGTCCGCAAGCAGGAGAGCAGCGCGCGTCCCGGCCAGGAAGCATCTCTGCGCTTTGAGATCAGCGAGGACGGTCAGGCCGTGCAGCCTGAGCCGTACCTCGGCGCAGGCGGGCACCTCGTCGCGCTGCGCGAAGGTGACCTGGCGTTCCTGCACGTGCATCCGTCCGAGCACGGCCACGGCGAGCGCAACTCGGCGCCGCACGGCGAGCCGATTGCCTTCGCGGCGACGTTCCCGACCGCCGGGCGCTACCGGCTGTTTCTTCAGTTCAAGCATCAGGGCACCGTGCACACGGTCGCGTTCACGCAGGAGGTGAAGTAGCCATGGCGCTCCAAGACGCCGCGAATTCGACCGAACACGTCGAGCTGTCGATCGAGGGCATGACATGCGCCTCGTGCGTGAGGCGCATCGAGGGCAAGCTCAACAAGCTCGACGGCGTCAGCGCCTCCGTGAACTACGCCACGGAGAGGGCGAGCGTCGACTACGACGCGCAGTCGGTGGCGCCCGAACAGCTGATCGCCGCCGTCGAGGCGGCCGGCTACGCAGCGCAGCTGCCCTCCGAGAAGCCGGCGGATTCAGCGGGCGAGCGCCCTGAGCTCGATCACACCGCGGCGCTGCGCCAGCGGCTGGTGTTCTCGGCGCCGATGGCCCTCATCGCCGTGCTGATCTCGATGATCCCGGCGCTGCAGTTCGACTACTGGCAGTGGCTCGTGCTGAACATCACGGCGCCGGTGATCCTGTGGGGCGCGTGGCCGTTTCACCGCACGGCGTGGGCGAACCTCAAGCACGCCACGGCGACGATGGACACGCTCATCAGCCTCGGCACCCTGACGGCGCTCGTGTGGTCGCTGTATGCCCTGTTCATCGGCGACGCCGGGATGCCCGGCATGACGATGGACTTCGAGCTCATCCCGCAGGGCGACGGTGGCGAGCAGCACATCGTCCTCGAGGTCGGCGCGGTCGTCACCGCGTTCCTGCTGGCCGGTCGCTACTTCGAGGCGCGCGCCAAGCGCCGCGCCGGCGCCGCGCTGAGCGCGCTGCTCGAGCTCGGCGCCAAGGACGTCGCGATCCTCGACGCCGACGGGCGCGAGCGCCGCCTCCCCGTTGACCAGCTCAAGGTCGGCGACCGCTTCGTCGTGCGACCGGGCGAGAAGATCGCCACCGACGGCGTCGTCGAACAGGGCAGCACCGCCGTCGACCAGTCCCTGCTGACCGGCGAGTCCGTTCCGGTCGAAAAGCAGCCCGGCGACGATGTCGCCGGCGCGTCGGTCAACGCCGGCGGCCGGATCGTCGTTCGCGCCACGAAGGTCGGTGCTGACACCGCGCTGGCCCAGATCGCCCGGCTCGTCGCCGACGCGCAGACCGGCAAGGCCGACGTCCAGCGCCTCGCCGACCGGATCTCCGCGGTGTTCGTCCCGGTCGTGATCGCCCTGGCCGCGATCACGCTCGGCTTCTGGATCGGCGCCGGCGAGAGCGTGACGTTCGCGTTCACTGCGGCCGTCGCGGTGCTCGTCATCGCCTGCCCGTGCGCGCTCGGCCTCGCGACCCCGACGGCGCTGCTCGTCGGCACAGGCCGTGGCGCCCAGCTGGGGCTGCTGATCAAGGGCCCGGAGTTCCTCGAGTCGACCCGCAAGGTCGACACGATCGTGCTCGACAAGACCGGCACGATCACGACCGGGCGGATGACCCTCGCCGACGTCACGACCACGCCCGACACCAACCGCGAGGACGTCCTGCGGCTCGCCGGCGCACTCGAGGACGCCTCCGAGCATCCGATCGCCCAAGCGATCGCCCGCTCCGCCCGCGAGCAGCTCGGGCGGCTGCCGAGCGTCGAAAGCTTCGTCAACCGCGAGGGGCTCGGCGTCGAAGGCGCCGTCGACGGCCACGAGATCAAGGTCGGGCGTCCGTCGCTGATGGCCCAGTGGAACCTGCCCATCCCCGCCGAGCTTCACCGCGCGCAGCGGGCAGCCGAGCAGCAGGGCCGCACGGCCGTCATGGCCGCCTGGGACGGCGAGGTGCGCGCCGTGCTCACCGTCGCCGACACCGTCAAGGCGACATCCGCCAAGGCGATCGCGTCACTGAAGGCCCTCGGGCTGCAAACGATGCTGCTGACCGGTGACAACGAGACGACCGCGCGCGCCGTCGCTGATGAGGTCGGCATCAACGACGTCATCGCCGAGGTGCTGCCCGCCGGCAAGGCCGACGTCATCAAGCGCCTGCAGGCCGAAGGGCGCACCGTCGCGATGGTCGGCGACGGCGTCAACGACGCACCCGCCCTGGCGCAGGCCGACCTCGGCCTGGCGATCGGCACCGGCACCGACGTCGCAATCGAGGCCAGCGACCTGACGCTCGTCTCCGGCGACCTGCGAGCCGCCGCCGACGCCATCCGCCTCAGCCGCGCCACGCTGCGCACGATCAAGCAGAACCTCGGCTGGGCCTTCGGCTACAACATCGCGGCGCTGCCTATCGCCGCGGCCGGCCTGCTCAACCCGGCACTCGCCGGCGTCGCGATGGCGCTCTCCAGCGTCTCGGTCGTCGCCAACGCGCTGCGGCTGCGCCGCTTTCAGTCCGCGCACGGCGCCGTGCCTGCGCGCACGGCGCCCGCTCGCAGCCGATCGTCAGACCGCGAAGCGATGGCCGTCAGATGAGGCAACCCACGAGCGAGCAGCGCCTTCCTGTCCGATCGCGCCCGGTGCGACCGTACCCACGTCGTCGCGCTCCGCCACATGGCGCAAAAAGCGGCGTTTCGCGCGCGAGAGATGGGTAGCCCGAGGCCATGGCGATACGAGCTTCCATCCCGGCTGCGGCCGGTGCTCCGTGCCGCCTCGACCCACGACCCAAGGAGACAACGTGCGCAGAGCCCTTGTAGCAACGGTGACGACGGCGTCGATGGTGCTCGTACCAGCGTCAGTCGCGGGGGCCACCCATACCGGATGCGAGCACGGAGCGACCGCCAACGCCCACTCGAACGTCCCCCACTTGAATCACGGCACACACCAGGCGCATCAGAGCATCCCGTACTGCCCTCCGCAGGACGCTCCCCGACCCTGACTAGCGGCTCTCGTTCCTCCGCCGTGGCGGCCGCCCGTCCTGCGCTGGCGCCCGCTGGCGGTCGGCTGAAACCACTTGTTCTCGGTCGCAGCGAGCCCGATCGATCGCGACGGCCTTGAAGCCATCGCCGAGAAACAGGCTCGCAATCGCGATCGCGACCCAGAAGAGCACGAAGATGACAGTCGGCGCGAGGCGGTTCGTCGTCGTGTTTGACCCGGCGGACCCGGCGTAGACGACGAGCGCGAACGCTCGCTACGCCGAGCGCCGGCGGGTACGTCAAGCCACCCCGCGGTAGGCCGGCCGCGCCGCTCCTCTGCGCCTTCGAGGCGTGGCTTGGACCACAGGACAGCAAGCGCGACAAACGACGCGACAAGCATGACTGCTGCGTCCCAGCCGAACAGCCACTTCGCGATCGGCAGGCTCTCGCGGCCGACGAGCGCGTGCGCGAGCGCGGACTCGGGCGCTGCGAGCCCCATGAAGACGACGGCGAGGGCGCCGAGCAGCGGCAGGCGTTGACGGGCTGCCATCCGGGCGCGCAGGCCAGCGAGCGAAACGAACCCACGGGCTACGCTGGCGCGCGTGCACCTACGACAGGTCCTGGTCTGCGTCGTGACCGCGGCGCTGCTGCTCGCCGGCTGCGGCGGCAGCTCAGACGACGACGGTTCGCGCGCGCCGCTGGCTGAGTCCTCGGCGGCGCTGCGCACGCAGCTGCAGGGCGCCACGCGATCGCAGGTCAGCGACTTTCCGGCGACCGCGGGGCGCTCGCTGCAGGCCCTTGCCGACAGCATCGGCGCGACCGGTACCGAGGTCGGCCTGGCCGGCTCGGTCTTCACGCCGGGCGAGAACCGGTTGGCCTTCGGCGTCATCGATGCCAAAGCGGGCTTTGTGTACGGCAAGACCGCCGTCTACGTTGCCGACAGCCCAAACGCCAAGGCCCGCGGACCGTTTCCCGCACCCGCTGACCTGCTCGTCACCGACCCGGCGTATCGCAGCCAGACCGCGGCAGGCGAGGACGACCCCTTCGCCGCGATCTACGAGGCGCGGGTGCCCTTCACCAGCACCGGCAAGAAATCCGTCCTTGTCGCCACGAAGTTCGACCCGCCGCAAAACGGCGTTGCGCTCGTCGTTGCACCCACGCAGATCACGGTCAAGCCGGTGCGCCGCGACCGGATCCCGCGACCGGGTGAGCGAGCGCCGCAGATCAGCACCGAGACCGTCGCCTCGGCCAGCGGCAACGTCGAGGCAATCGACACCCGGCTGCCCCCCGACGACATGCACGACGTCAACTTCGCCGACGTGATCGGCAAGCGACCAGTCGCGCTGCTGTTCGCGACCCCCGCCTTGTGCGAGTCGCGCGTCTGTGGCCCCGTTGTCGACATCGCCTTGCAGCTCAAGGCCCGCTACGGCGACCGCGTGCAGTTCATCCACCAAGAGGTCTTCGTCGACAACGACCCCACAAACGGGCTGCGCCCGCCGCTGCGCGCGTTTAACCTGCAAACCGAGCCGTGGCTGTTTGTCTTTGACAAGCAGGGGCGCCTCACCAGCCGCCTGGAAGGCTCCTTCGGCTTCAACGCCGTAGAACGCGCGCTCAAAAGCGCGCTGTAGATCACTTCGTCCAGCCGACGGATGCGCGTCAGGGCTGCGAGCGGATCGTCCAGTTGGCGCCGGCGTCGGTTGAGCTTTTGATCGTGCCGTCGTGCAGCGCGACGAGCAGCTCGCCGGGGCGTCCGCTGTCAAACGCGGCCGGCTGGCCGCCGACCGGTGCCACCTCCCGCCACGAGGCGTCGGGCCGGTCGGCGTGCCACGCCCGCCCGTCGGCCGCGACGAGAAACACGCCGTCGTCGTTCCAGGCGAGCAGGCCGGCGCTCGGCGCGTCCACTTGTGCCCATGTGCGCCCAGCGTCGGTGGAGCGCAAAACGCGGCGTTCGCCCGACGCGATCGTCGTGTTCGCCGTGTCCGGCGCGATCGCGAGCGAGATCAGCGGTTCGGGTGCCTTCAGGCGCTGCCACGTGTGCCCGCCGTTGGTGCTGGTCAGAAAGCGCGGCGTCCGGGTCTTGAAGTCCGAGCCGTAGCCGTAGACGCGATCGCCGCGCGCTTCGAGGATGTGGAAGTCGGCCTTGCCGAGCAGCGACACCGGCTGCCATGACTGGCCGGCATCGTCTGATTCGATCAGCCCGAGAAACGGCGGCAGCTTGTCGCGCAGGTCGGGGTGGCCGGAGCCGAGGAAGCGGTCGGGGCCGACGACGGTGAAGCCCATCGTGTCCTGGAAGCGACCGGCGACGCGGCGCGATCGTCGTTCGCCGGCGGCGGCGCGAAACAGGCCGGTATGCGTGGCGACAAACAGCGCGCCGTCGGCGGGGTTCACGCCGACGCCGTGCACGTGGATCGGGCCGGGGTCCTCGTCGATGGCGCGCTGCGATGGAGCAGAGTCGTCCTGGCCGCACCCCGCGATCAGCAACAGCACCGCCCCGATCGCCATCGCTCGTCGCGCGGAGGTCACGAGCGCTCATCGAGTAGCAGCCGCAGGTCGTGGGCGATGTCGGCGGGCGCGACGGGGAGGCCACCGGAGAACTTCGCGCGCCAGCGCCCGCGCCGATCGACAAGCCAGATGCTGGCCGAATGCGCGCTCTCGGCGCGATCGCGCGGCTGACCGGCGGCATAGTGCGCGCGCCACACGCCCTCAACCTCACGCCGGTCTCCCACGAGGTAACGGAAGCTATCGGGCATGCGCTGGCGCCGCAGCCAGGCGCGGACGGCGGCGGGCGTATCGCCCTCAGGGTCGGCAGTCACCGCCAGCATGCTGACCTCGCGCCCCCGCGCGCCCAGCTGCCGCAGTGCCAGCTTGAGCTCCTGGGCGATCAGCGGGCAGACGTCACGGCAGTCGGTGTACAAGAACGTCACCACATAGGGGCGCCCGGCGAGGGTTGAGGTGTCCACACGATCGCCGTACGCGTCACGCAGCGCAAACCCGGGTGCTCGGGCGCCGGCGATCCCGCGCGGAAGCTCCCCGGCGCGAAACGCGCTCGTGGCGCTGCGCGTCAGCCGATCATCATCGGGTCCGGGCGCGCTGGCCGCGAGCAGCGCGAGCGACGTCACGGCGGCCAGTGCCGTCGCGCCGACGAGCAGCAGCCGTGCAAGGCGACCGCGTGTCAACGCGTCGGCCCCGAGCCGGTCTGACAGCACGAGTCGTCGCAGTCCTCCTCGCGCAGCGCGGCGAGCGGATCTGATGTGCACGCGCAGCCTTCGCCGCTCCACGCCTCACGGCCCTCCTTGATCGCGACGGCGGCGATCAGCAGACCGATGATCGGGTCAAGCCACCAGGCGCCAAGCGCGGCGTTGGCGAGCAGCCCGACAAGCAGCGCGCCGGCGAGGTACGCGCACAGCATGTTCTGGCGCCCTTCGCCCTTCGTCGCCGCCGAGCCGATCTGGTCGGCGATGCGCTGCTTGGCGATGCCGAGGTAGGGCATGACCACCAAGCTCGACGCGCTGAGCGCGATCCCCAGCCAGCTGACGTCGGGCCGCTCGCCCTGGACGAGCGCCTGGACGGACTCAACGCCGACGTACGGCGCGAGGATGAAAAACTGGATCGCGACGAGCTTCTGCGCGCGCTGCTCGGCGGCCTCGGAGAACATCCGCGTGCCGGTGAAGCGCCAGACGATGATCGCGCTGGCAAAGCCCTCGATCGCCGAGTCCAGCCCGAAGCCGATCAGCGCGACGCTGCCGGCCAGGACCCCCGCGAAGATCGCGATCGATCCCTCCAGCGTCATGTAGGCGAGGCTGACCCACGACAGCAGCTTCACGCGCGTGGCAAGGCGCCGGTACGTTTCGCGATCGTTCGGTGCCGGCGCGGCCGACGGGAGGGCGACCGGTGTGCTCATCGCGCGCGCTCGACATCGGCGCGGACGGCCGCCAGGAGGGCGAGGCCGGCGTCGGTGACGGCGTACATGACCATCTTGCCGTCGCGTCGGCTGGCGACAACTCCGGCGGTCCGCAGCGCGCGTAGGTGGTGGGAGACGAGGTTCTCCGGGCGCTCACAGACCCATGCGATGTCGCATACGCACAGCTCGTCGGTCTGCGCGAGCGCCGCGGCGATCGTCAGCCGCGTGGGGTCGGCAAGCGCCTTGGCGCGCTCAGCGAGCGGGCGCGCGAGCTCCTCGGGCAGGCGCGCCGCCCGCAACGCCTCGGCCTTGGGCAGGTCCAGGCACAGCAGGTCGCAGCGGTCATCGGCCATGTCCGCGATCGTAGCAACGCCTCAACCTCCATTGAGACGTGATCGCGCCATGTCCGAGATTGCGCTTCCAGGACACCACCATGCCAGGGCGCGACCGGTAGCGCTTGTTGCGCCAGCAGGCGGCCAGTCAGATGGCTTCGTCTAGTCGGCGCGGCGAAGCTTGGGCGCATCGTTATCACTCCGGGGTGATAACATGGTCATGTGCCACGCCCGTCGTTGGAGATGCCGTTTGTGTTGCCTGAGCAGCCGGCTGAGGCTGATCTTGTGGCGAAGTACTTCAAGGTGCTGGCGGACGCGACGCGCGTGCGCGTCTTGGAGCTGCTTGACGAGCATGGCGAGCTGACTGTCGGCGAGCTCGTCCGGCGCCTGGAGCAGCCGCAGCCGAAGGTCTCCAATCACCTTGCGTGTCTGCGCTGGTGTGGGTTCGTGGCGCGCGAGCGCCGGCACCCAAACGTCTTTTATCGAGTGGCCGACGACCGCGCGCTTGAGCTGTTGGCGGTTGCCCGGGCGGTCCTCGGCGACAACGCTGAGCATGTCGCCTCGTGCCAGCGCCTCGACGACGGGGGCTGCTGATGGCCGACAAGCCGACAGCGCGCGGAACGGGCGCGGCGCTGGGCGTGGGCGGGCTGGTGATGCTGGTCTGCTGCGGCGGTCATCTGTTGGTGCTCGCCGTCATCGGCGGTCTGACGGTCGGGACGCTCGTCGGGGTGGCGGGTGGCGCGCTGGCGGCACTGCTGCTGCTGGCCGGCGCCGTCGTTGTCGGGCGCCGGCGCCGAACAGCCGCCTGTCATGCACGTCACAGGGCGGGCGCGTGGCGATCGCAGCCTGCTGACGTGACGACAAAGCGCGATCTTGCGCAGGCAGATCGCTGAAGGTCCTCGCACTCGAGAGACGGAGCAGGCATGGCACAGCGATATGACACCTTGGTAGTTGGTGGCGGGATGGCCGGGCTGCCGCTGGCGTTGCGGGCGGCTCGCCACGGCGACGTGGCGTTTGTCGAGCGCGAAACGCTGGGCGGTACCTGTCTCAATCGCGGATGCATCCCGACCAAGACGATGATTGCCTCGGCGGCGGTCGCTCATCAGGTGCGCCGGGCAGGCGAGTTCGGGGTGCGTGTCGGAACGCCTGAGGTGGACCTGGGCGCGGTCGTTGACCGCAAGGATCAGATTGTTGAGTCGATCCGCTCCGGGGCCTATCGCACGGTCGAAGGCGCAGACAACGTCACCTTCTATCAGGCGCAGGGCGAGTTCGTGGGCCCGCGACGCTTGCGTGTCGGCGACACCGAACTGGAGGCCGATCGGATCTTCCTGGTCGTGGGGACGCGCACCGCGATCCCGCCGATCGACGGTCTGCAGACGGTGCCCTACCTGACGTCGCGCACGATGCTCGACGTGCGCGAGATACCCGACCACCTCGTGGTGATCGGCGGCGGCTACGTCGGCTGTGAGTTCGCGCAGATGTTTCGCCGCTTTGGCTCGCGCGTGACGGTCGTGCAGCGCGCCGCGCGGCTGCTGAGCGCCGAGGACCCCGAGATTTCCGCCGCCGTCGCCACCGGATTTGGCGCCGACGGCATCGACGTCCTGCTCGGTCGCGAGTGTGTTGCCGTCGCCGGTGACGCCGGCGAGATCCGCGTCATCTGCGCAGACGGAACCGAAGTGCTTGCAAGCCACACCCTGCTCGCCGCGGGCCGGATGCCGAACACCGATCAGCTCGGGCTTGAGCACCTCGGTGTCGAACTCGGAGCGGATGGGTTCGTCGCCGTCGACGACGGCCTGCAGACGGCCGTCGAGAACGTCTGGGCGCTGGGCGACATACGCGGTGGGCCGATGTTCACGCACACTGCCCGCGACGACGCCGACGTCGTCTATCGCACGGTGTTTCGCGGCCAGCCGCGCAGCACCGCCGGCCGCGTCGTCGCGCACGCGGTCTTTGTTGACCCCGAGGTCGCCGCCGTCGGGCTGACCGAGCAGGCGGCACGACAGCAGGGTCACGACGTCGTGATCGGCCGCCAGGACTTCGCGGGAGTCGTCAAGGCGCGCGCGATCGGCGACACGCAGGGCCTGATCAAGTTCGTCGCCGACGCCGGCACCGATTGCATCCTCGGTTGTCACATCGCCGGGTCCGACGCCGCCAACCTCATCCACGAGGTCGTCATCGCGATGGTCATCGGGGCGACCTACCGCGACCTCGCACAAGCGATCCACGTCCACCCGACGCTGGCCGAGGGCGTCAATGCCGCCGCCGGCGGCGTGCATCGCGAGACCGGCGCCGAAGTCCCGGCGGGAGCCCAGCCGCCGACTGCGCGCGGTGCTCGCGCGGTGGCTGACTTGTGAGCGTCCCGATCGGTCACCCGCGGCCGGCTCGGGGCTGGCGATGAAAGTCGAGGTTCTCTACTTCGAGGGCTGTCCGAACCATGAGTCGCTGTTGCCACATCTGCGCGGGCTGCTCGCAACGAGCGGCGTCACCGCGGAGATCGAGCTTGTCCAGGTCGACGATCACGATGCTGCCGACCGCGAGCGCTTCCTCGGCTCGCCGACCGTCCGCATCAACGGCCAGGACGTCGAGCCCGGCGCCGCCGAGCGTGACGACTTCGGCCTGAGGTGCCGGCTGTTCGCCACGCGCGAGGGGTTGCGCGGCCTTCCCGCTGACGAGTGGATCCTCGCCGCGCTGCGACGCGCAGGACCGTCGCCGGCTCGCGACGTGGACGGGGCGAAGCGGTCGGCATGACCGAGCCGTCTTCGCGACAGGGCACGAAGGCCTCCGACCAGGCGCTGCGCAGCCTCTTGGCCGACTGCGAGGACGCGCCGCTGGCTTCGACGCTGCTCGGGCTGCTGGCCCAAGGCCGGCCCGTGACGACCGCGGCCTTCGCCGACGCGCCGGCGCGGGCGCCCGAAGACGTCGCTCGGCGGCTCAGTGGCTGGCCGAACATCGAGCGTGACGCCGATGATGCGGTCATCGGATTCTCCGGGCTCACGCTGCGGCCGACCGCGCACAGCTTCTACATCGAGGGTCAGCGGCTGCACACGTGGTGTGCGTGGGACACGCTGTTCTTGCCGGCCCTGCTGGGCGCAACCGCGCGCGTGCGCTCGACCTGCCCCGTCACCGGTGCCCGCGTGGAGCTGGTGGTCGCGCCCGACGCCATCCAGCAAGCCCAGCCACAAGACCTCTACGTCTCGTTTCCCTCGGCAGCGACAACCGACACCGCCGACCTCGCCGGCTCGTTTGCTGCCACGTCCATTTTCTGGCGGGCGCCGAGGCGGCCAGCAGCTGGCAGGACGCCCACCCCGAAGGCGAGATCCTGGACCTGGCCGCCGCCTTCGCTGGCGGCTGTCGCACGTTCGCGGCGTGAGCGCTGATGACGACGCCGCGCTCGAGCCTCTCGGGCGCCCACCGTGCACGCAGCTGAGTAGCTCACGGCGCACCGCGCCGCGGGAGTACGCTTGCGTCATGAAGCGCCTGCTGCTCGTCGTCACCGGCGTGTACCTGGCACTGGCCGCGCTTGGTCATGTGCGCGAGCGAACAGGTGTGACCGCCTGCGGCTGTCAGCCCGACTGCTGGTGCAAGCGCCTCGTCGGCAGCGTGTTCAGGTGGGTCTTCCCTTTCGGTCACCGCTGACATGCAGCCGTGGCTGCAGCTCGCCATAGCGGGCCTAGCCGTGCTGGTGCTGCTCGCCAGCGCCCTTCGCGCCAAGCGCTACTCGCGCCAGCACGTCGAGATCCGTCTCACCGTCGCCGGCCGCGGGCTGTACTTCAGCCGCACACCCGACGGCATCTGGTGCAAGCTGCGCCTACGCCGGCACACGCCGCGTTGCTCCTGGCCAGAACCCGGCGATCAACCACCGGACATCGGCGTCCGCGAGCGGCGCAACCCGCCCGGTGCCGGCCCCGTCGGCAGCGTTCGCCTCGACCTCCCGTAAGCGCACCGCGATCGGCAGACCGGCACGCGCCGGTCCTTCAACAGCGAAGACCAACCCCCCGACGCTCTCGCGCAGCGACACGTCCCAAAATGCCCTTTCCAGGATACGATGCTGCCGCCGCCTCGAACAGTGCCGAGGCTGCGTCGGGTGTCGGGCGCCAGTCGAGTGGCAGAGCGTGCGCAGCTCGAGTGGCAGAGTGACCGCAGCGGCCGGTCGCTCGGGACCATCCCGTTTGAGGATCCCTATACGGTACGGCGTCCTGGTCCGCGCGAACAGCGACTGCTCGTCGTGGTGTGCGCAGGGATCTGCTTGGATCCCCGCGGTCTCGCTGACCGGCTCAGGAGTCGGTGGAAGGTTGCAGATCCACGCGGCGCAGCAGTTGGGCGTTGAGCGCGACGACGATCGTCGAGACGCTCATCAGCACGGCGGCGACCGCCGGAGGCATCGAGACGCCGGCCCAGTTGAGGGCGCCGGCGGCGATCGGGATGGCGAGGATGTTGTAGCCGGCGGCCCACACGAGGTTCTGCAGCGACTTGCGGTAGACCGCGGCGGACAGCTTCATGATCGAGGTCACGCCGCGTGGATCGTCGCTCGTGAGGATCAGCCCGGCGGACTCGATCGCGACGTCGGTGCCCGCGCCGATCGCGATGCCGACGTCGGCTCGCGCAAGCGCCGGGGCATCGTTGACGCCGTCACCGACCATCGCCACGCGCAGACCCCGGTCCTGGAGCTCGGCGACCTTCGCGGCCTTGTCTTCGGGCAGCACCTCGGCGAACACCTCATCGACGCCGAGGTCGGCGGCGACGGCGTCGGCGACCTGCTGGGCATCCCCCGTGATCATCACGACGGTGCGCCCGTCGGCGTGCAGGTCGGCGACGGCCTGGCGCGCCTCGGGACGCACCTCGTCCTCGACGGCCACCGCGCCGAGAATCTCGGCGTCGCGCACGAGGTACAGCACCGAGGAACCACGCTGCTTCCAGGCGTCGACCGCGGCGGTGATCGACCCGGGCACGCCCGCACCGGCCGCGCGCAGCAGCGCCGGCCCGCCCACCTTGTAGGTCTCCGAGTCGAGCGTGGCCTGCACGCCACGACCGGGCAACGAACGAAAGTCGGTCGCTCGGGCGACGCCGTCGTGCTCCCGGGCAGCGGCCAGGATGGCTCGTGCAAGCGGGTGCTCGCTCTCGGCCTCCACGGCGCCGGCAAGCCGCAGGAACTCACCGTCAGTCAGTCCGTCCGCGGGCGCGACGCCGACGACCACGTGCTGACCCTTGGTAAGCGTGCCGGTCTTGTCGAACAGCACCGCGTCGAGCTTGCGGCTGCGTTCGAGTGCCAGGCGGTCCTTGATCAGTATGCCGTTACGCGCCGCCTGCGAACTTGAGATCGACGTGGTCAGCGGGATCGCCAGACCCAGGGCGTGCGGGCAGGAGATCACCAGCACCGTGACGACGCGCACGACAGCCTCGTCGCCCTCGCCCGTCGCCGTCCAGACGATCGCGGTGATCAGCGCCGCCGCCATCGCCACGTAGAAGAGCAGCGCCGCAGCGCGGTCGGCGAGCACCTGTGAGCGCGACTGGGAGTCCTGCGCCTCGGCGACGAGGCGCCCGATGCCGGCGAGCGTCGTGTCCTCGCCGATCGCGGTCACGCGGACCCGGAGCGACGAGTCGGTCGATATGGTGCCGGCGACGACCGTGTCGCCGGTCGCCTTGGCCACGGGCCGCGACTCACCGGTGATCATCGACTCATCCAGCTCGGCGCCGCCCTCGGTGATCTCGCCGTCGGCGGGGATGCGCGCACCGGAGCGCACGAGCACGAGGTCGCCTGGCTCCAGCTCGGCTACCGGGATCGTCTGCGTCGTGCCGTCGTCGGTCAGTCGTTCGGCCTCATCCGGTAGCAGGGCCGCGAGGGCAGACAGCGCGTCCTGGGCTTGCCCGAGGGCTTTCATCTCCTGCCAGTGCCCGGCGAGCATGATCGTGATCAGCGCCGCCAGCTCCCACCAGAAGTCCAGGTCGAACGCGCCGAGCGATGTCGCCATCGATGCCACGTAGGCGACCGTGATCGCCATCGCGATCAGCATCATCATTCCCGGCTGGCGCAGCTTGGCCTCGCGCACGCCACCCTTCAGGAACGGCTCGCCGCCCCACACGAAGAGCACCGTGCCGAGCACCGGGCCGACCAGCTTGATGCCCGGGAAGTCCAGCTCGTACCCGAACCAGTCCATCACCATCTCGCTGGTGAGGACGATCGGGATCGTCAGCAACAGGCTCCACCAGAACCGCCGCCGGAACATCTCCACACTGTGGCCGGCGTGCTTGCCATGGCCCGGGCCGTGATCGGCGTCGACGCCGTGCCCCGCATGTGCACCGTGGCCGGTATCCGGCGCCGGCACCCGGCCGTCGTGATCACGTCCGCCGCGGTCATGACCGGCACGCTGGTGATCGGAACCAGTCAGCGTCCCATGTTCGCGATCCGACGCGGTCATGCCCACCATGCTACGCCCCAATTCGACGAACCCCGGCGCGTCGCGGGCAGCGTCACCGAGCCCTTCCTCGCGCGCATCTACAGCAGCTTGTCGCTGCCCGCGCGCATCGCGACGATCGAGTGGTAGCCGCGCCGGCCGTGCGGGTCAGCTTGAAACGTCCGAGAATTATTCTCGGCCTATCGCCGGGTCGGCAGCAGCCTCACTGCTAGATGCGCGACGAGCCGGACTCGGCGTTGGGCGCGATTCAGGCGTTCTTGAGCCGCCGAAGCAGCTCGGCGGTGATCTCGTCCGGCGGGCGGTTGCCGTCGACCTCGAGCAGCACGCCACGGTCGCGGTAGTGGTCGACAAGCGGCTTGGTGTCCGCCGCGTGCTGGCGCAGGCGCTTCTGGATTACGGGCTCGGAGTCGTCCGCGCGCCCGCGCGCCAGCAGCCGCTGCTTGAGCGCCTCGTCCGGCACGTCGAGGTGGATTACGGCGTCGAAGTCGAGCCCCTCGGTCTGCGCGAGGTTGCGCTGGAAGCCATCGAGCACGTAGCCGTCGCGGTGCTCGAGCATAGGTCGCACGGCCTGGTTGACGAGCTCGTCCGGGGGCGAGCCGGCCGGCCTTTAGGTGTTCGGCGACCTCGCGCCCCAGCGGCGTGTCGCACTCCACCGCGGCGCGCAGCAGGTCGCCGGAGGAGATGTGCTCGACGCCCAGCTCCTCGGCGATCCGGGCGCCTTGCGTGCTCGTGACCGCCGCCCGCCGGCTGCGACGGGTGGTCACCGTGACCGTGGTGGGCGTGCGCGTCGTGCCGGCCCCCGTCAGGGTCGTGCGCGTGCTGGCCGGCGGCCGCGCCGCCGGCGTGCTCGTGCTGAGCCGAGGACACCGGAGCCATCACTTTATCTACCGGCCGGCGCGCCACATAATGGTCGCACGCGATTGCGAAGGAGTGATGACGAGGATGACCGAGCAGCAGACTGTGCACGGCACCGACCCGCTCGACGGGGAGGAGCTCCGACTGCTGGACGCCTACTGGCGGGCGGCGAACTACTTGTCGGTCGGCCAGATCTACCTGCTCGACAACCCGCTGCTGCGCGAGCCGCTGCGCCTGGAGCATGTCAAGCCGCGGCTGCTCGGCCACTGGGGCACGACGCCGGGGCTCAACTTCATCTACGTGCACATGAACCGTCTCATCCGCGCGCGCGACCTGTCAGCGATCTTCGTCACCGGACCGGGTCACGGCGGGCCGGCGCTCGTCGCCCAGACGTACCTCGAGGGGATCTACAGCGAGGTGTACCCCCGGGTCGGCCGTGACGAGGAGGGGATGCGGCGGCTGTTTCGCCAGTTCTCCTTCCCCGGGGGCGTGCCGAGCCACGTCGCACCCGAGACGCCGGGATCGATCAACGAGGGCGGCGAGCTCGGCTACTCGCTCATGCACGCCTACGGGGCGGCGTTTGACAATCCGGGCCTGCTCGTCTGCTGCGTCGTCGGCGACGGTGAGGCCGAGACCGGGCCACTGGCCGCGAGCTGGCACTCGAACAAGTTCCTCGACCCGCGCCGGGACGGGATCGTGCTGCCCATCCTGCACCTCAACGAGTACAAGATCGCGGGGCCGACCGTGCTTGCCCGCATCCCGCAGGACGAGCTGCGCGCGCTGCTTGAGGGCAACGGGCACGCGCCGCACTTCGTCGAGGGCTCCGACCCGGCGCAGATGCACCGGCTCATGGCGGCGACGCTCGACGAGATCGCCGACGAGCATGCCGCGATCCGCGCGTCGGGAAGCTCCGAGCGACCCCGCTGGCCGATGATCGTCCTGCTGACGCCCAAGGGCTGGACGGGGCCCGTGGAGGTCGACGGCGAGCAGACCGAGGGCTCGTTTCGCTCGCATCAGGTCCCGCTCGCCCAGCTCGGCAGCCGCCCCGACCATCTCGCGCAGCTTGAAGCGTGGATGCGCTCCTACCGTCCGGAGGAGCTCTTCGACGAGCGCGGCGCGCTGCGACCCGAGCTCACCGCGCTCGCGCCGGAGGGACAGCGGCGGATGGCCGCCAACCCGCACGCCAACGGCGGCGAGCTCCTGCGCCCGCTGCGGCTTCCCGACTTCCGCGACTACGCCATCGAGGTCCCCGAGCCGGCGATGCGCTCAAGCGAGGCCACGCGGGTGCTCGGGCGCTACCTGCGCGACGTCATCCGGATGAACCCCGACAACTTCCGGCTGTTCGGCCCCGACGAGACCGAGTCAAACCGGCTCGGCGCGGTGTTCGAGGCGACGAGCCGCACGTGGAACGCCGAGCTGCGGCCCGACGACCATCAGCTCGCGGTCGACGGCCGCGTCATGGAGGTGCTGAGCGAGCACCTGTGCCAGGGCTGGCTGGAGGGCTACCTGCTGACCGGCCGGCACGGCCTCTTCAGCTGCTACGAGGCGTTCATCCACATCGTCGACTCGATGTTCAACCAGCACGCGAAATGGCTGAAGGTGACGCGCGACATCGAGTGGCGGCGGCCGATCGCGTCGCTGAACTACCTGTTGACGTCGCACGTGTGGCGCCAGGACCACAACGGCTTCTCCCACCAGGACCCCGGCTTCATCGATCACGTCGTCAACAAGAAGGCCGACATCATCCGCGTATACCTGCCGCCGGATGCGAACTGCCTGCTGTCGGTGGCCGACCACTGCCTCGCCAGCCGCGACTACGTCAATGTCATCGTGGCCGGCAAGCAGCCCTCGCTGGACTACCTGTCGATGGACGAGGCGATCCTGCACTGCACGCGGGGCGTCGGCATCTGGCCGTGGGCGTCGACCGACGGCGGCGACGAGCCCGACGTCGTGCTCGGCTGCGCGGGCGACATCCCGACGCTCGAGGCGGTTGCGGCCGCGGCGCTGCTGCGCGAGCACCTGCCGGAGTTGCGCGTCCGCGTGGTCAACGTCGTCGACCTGATGCGGCTGCAGGACGAGCGCGAGCACCCGCACGGCCTGCCGGACGCGCAGTTCGACGCGCTGTTTACGACCGACCGGCCGGTGATCTTCGCCTACCACGGCTACCCGTGGCTGATCCACCGCCTCACCTACCGGCGCACGAACCACCACAACCTGCACGTGCGCGGCTACAAGGAGGAGGGCACTACGACGACGCCCTTCGACATGGTGATGCTCAACGACATGGACCGCTTCCACCTCGTCATGGACGTCATCGACCGTGTGCCCGGTCTCGGTCCGCGTGCGGCCGCGCTGCGCCAGCGGATGGTCGACGAGCGGTTGCGTCACCGCGCCCACACGCGCGAGGTCGGCGACGACATGCCCGAGGTGCGAGATTGGATCTGGCCTGGAAGCGACAGCCCGCCCGCCGAGCCTGCCCGCGGTGTGCGCGGGTAGGCGCTCGGCGTGGAGGTCCTGGTCGTCAACGCTGGTTCGAGCAGCCTGAAGCTGCGGCTGCTCGATCGCCACGACTCGGTGATCGGGCAGCATGATCTCGTAGCCGAGCGTGGCGAGGTTGACGAACGCGCGCTCGCCACCGCGCTGGCGGGGCTGCCGCAACCCGACGCGGTCGGCCACCGGATCGTCCACGGCGGCGCGCGCTACCGCGACGCCGTGCGACTCGACGACGCAGTCGTCGAAGATCTCAAGTCGCTGTCGGACCTTGCGCCGCTGCACCAGCTCGCCGGCTTGGCCGCCCACGCGGTCGTCGAACGCGTCCTGCCCGGGACGCCGGCGGTCGCCTGCTTTGACACCGCGTTCCACGCGACGCTTCCGGAGGCCGCCGCCACGTACGCGCTGCCGCGCGAGTGGCGCCAACGGTGGCCGCTGCGGCGCTACGGCTTCCACGGGCTCTCCCACGCCTACGCCGCTCGCCGGGCAGCCGCGCTGGTGAACCGCTCGCAGCACGAGCTGCGCGTAGTCAGCTGCCACCTGGGAGCCGGGGCCTCGCTGTGTGCCATCGGCGGGGGGCGCTCGGTAGACACGACGATGGGCTTCACGCCGCTGGAAGGTCTCGTCATGGCGACCCGCTCGGGCAACGTCGACCCGGGACTGCTGCTGTGGCTGCTCGAACAGAACCGGTTCACGCCCGCCGCTGTCGCCGACGCGCTCGAGCACGAGTCGGGCCTGTGCGGCCTGGCCGGCACCGCCGACAGGCGCGAGGTCCTGGCTCGCGTCGAGGCGGGCGATCGGGACGCAACGCTGGCGCTGGACGTGTACGTGCACCGGTTGCGGGCCGGGATCGCCGCGATGGCGGTCGCGCTCGACGGCGTCGACGCGCTGGTGTTCACCGGCGGCGCTGGCGAGCACGCGCCGGCGCTGCGTGCCCGGACGGCGGCCGGCCTGGCAAGCCTCGGGATCGTCCTCGACGCCCCACGCAACGCCGCCGCGACCGCGGACGCCGACATCGGCGCCGCCGGCGCGGCCGTGCGCACGCTGGTCGTCACCGCGCGCGAGGATCTCGAGATCGCCGGTCAGGTCCGCGCCGCCCTGCACGGTCGGACCGACGAAGAGGCCCGATGACCGCACGACTGCGGCTCCCCAATGGCATAGCGGCATGCCTGTTCGACCTCGACGGAGTGATCACCCGCACCGCCGAGGTTCACGCCGCCGCGTGGAAGCAGACCTTCGACTCGTTCCTGGCCCGCCACTGCGCCGACGGCGCGACGGCGGCACGGCCGTTCGACGTCGACGGCGACTACGTCGCCCACGTCGACGGCCGCCCGCGCGCCGACGGTGTCCGGACCTTCCTGGCGTCACGGGGCATCGCGCTGCCGGAGGGAACGGCCAGCGATCCGCCCTCGGCAGACACCGTCCATGAAGTGGGCCGGCGCAAGAACGAGCTCGTCCAGGAGCTGATCGCCCGCGACGGCGTGGCGGCCTACGAGGGCTCGGTGCGGTTCCTGGCCGCCACGCGCGCGGCCGGCCTGGCGTGCGCGCTGGTGACCTCGAGCGAGAACGGGTCGGCTGTGCTGAACGCGGCCGCCCTGGAGCACGCGTTCGAGGTCACGGTCGATGGCGCCGTGGCGAACGAGCTCGGCCTGGCCGGCAAGCCCGCGCCGGATGTCTTCCTGGAGGCCACGCGGCGCCTGGAGGTGGCCCCGGCGCGCGCGGCCGTCTTCGAGGACGCGCTGGCCGGCATCGCCGCCGGGAGCGCCGGCGGATTCGGCCTGGTCGTCGGGGTCGACCGCATCGGACAGCCCGACGAGCTGCGCGCCGCCGGCGCCGACATCGTCGTCGAAGATCTCGCCGAGCTGCTCAGCGAGCGATGAGCCCGCAACTGGAGCCGTGGGTGCATCGCGAGACCGGCTGGTCGCCCCACGGCGCTGCCGAGAGCGAGACGATGCTCGCGCTGAGCAACGGCTACCTCGGCGTGCGCGGGACGCTGGACGAAGGAGCACCCGCCGCCCACCCGGGTACCTACCTGGCCGGGCTGTACGAGACACGGCCGATCTCGTACGCCGAACGCGGCGCGGGCGACCCGGAGACCGATCAGGTAATCGTCAACGCGACCGACGGAACGCGCATCGCCCTGACCGTCGAGGATGAGCCGCTGGATCTGCGGACCGGGACGATCCTCGCGCACGAACGCGTGCTCGACCTGCGGGAGGGCGTGCTCGTGCGCGCGCTGCGCTGGCGCTCGCTGGCAGGTCGTGAGCTCACGCTGCGCAGCCGGCGCCTGGTCTCGCTCGCCCACCGTGAGATCGCGGCGATTCGCCTACGAGGTCGAAGCCGTCGGGCGTCCCCTCCGGCTGACCGTGCAGTCCGACCTGGCGGCCGGTGCCGCGGCGCGCCGACAATCCACCGACCCGCGTGCCGGTGGGGTCCTGCCATCGGACACGCTCGTGCCGGCCGGCGCGCATCGCGATGGTGAGCGCCGTGCGTTGCTGGTGCACCAGACAAGGCGTAGCCGCCACGTGCTCGCCGCGGGCATGGACCATGAGGCAATCACCGCCGACGGGTTCGAGGAGACGCTCCACGGCGACGGGTCGATGGCGCGATGGCAGCTCACCGCCACGACCGAACCCGGACGGCCGATCCAGCTCGTTAAGCTGCTGGCCTATCACTGGGCACCTGACGGCGAGGCCGCGCAGGCACTGGTGTCCGCGACGCGGCGAGGCCTCGACGAGGCCCGCGCCCTCGGCTTCGACCAGCTCGCCCTCGAGCAGCGCGCCGCGCTCGACGAGCTCTGGGCGCACGCCGACATCGAGCTCGACGGTGATCCCGAGATCCAGCACGCGCTGCGCTACGCGCTCTTTCAGCTGCACCAGAACGCCGCCTGCACCGAAGGGCGCGGCATTCCGGCCAAGGGGCTGACGGGCCCCGGCTACAGCGGACACACGTTCTGGGACACCGAGATCTTCCTGCTACCCGTCCTGAGCTACTGCGCGCCACGGCACGCCGAGGACGCGCTGCGCTGGCGCGCCTCAACGCTGCCGCAGGCGTGCGCCAAGGCGCGCCAGCTCGGGCTGCGCGGCGCCGCGTTCGCGTGGCGGACCATCGCCGGCGAGGAATGCTCGGGGTACATGCCGGCCGGCACCGCCGCGTTTCACGTCAACGCCGCGATCGCCCACGCCGCCGTGCGCCACGCCGCCGCCAGCGGCGATGCGGACTTCGAGCGCGAGACCGGCGCGCCGCTGCTGGTCGAGACCGCGCGCATGTGGGCGAGCCTCGGCTACCACGACGAGCGCCGCGGCGGCCGCTTCTCGATCGACGGCGTCACCGGCCCCGACGAGTACACGACGCTGGTCGACAACAACCTCTACACCAACCTAATGGCGCAGGCCAACCTGCGCGCCGCCGCCGAGCTCGTCGACCGCCTGGGCCACGAGCCGCTCGACGTGGAGCCCGGCGAGGTGCTCGCCTGGCGCCGGGCGGCCGACGCCATGACGATCCCCTACGACAACGAGCTCGGCATCCACCTCCAGGACGAGGACTTCACCCGCCAGGCGCCCCTCGACTTCGCCGCCATCCCGCCCGAGCACTACCCGCTGCTGCTACACGTGCCCTACTTCCAGCTCTACCGCCGGCAGGTCGTCAAGCAGCCCGACCTCGTGCTGGCGATGGCCCTTTGCGGCGACGCGTTCACCGACCAGGACAAGCGCCGCAACCTCGCCTACTACGAGCCGCTCACCGTCCGAGACTCCTCACTGTCGGCCGGCACGCAGGCGGTCCTGGCCGCCGAGGTCGGCGACACCCAGCTCGCCTACGACTACCTCGCCGAGGCGATCCTGCTCGACCACCACAACAGCGCGCGCAACACCGCCGACGGCCTCCACCTCGCCGCGCTCGCCGGCGGCTGGAGCGCCGTCATCAACGGCTTGGCCGGCATGCGCGACCACGACCGACGCCTGTCCTTTCAACCCGCGGCTGCCCGACGGCATCGACCGGATCGCCTTCCCGCTTGCCTTCCGCGGACGGCAGCTGCGCATCGAGATCACGCCGACGAACGCGGCGTACACGCTGCACAGCGGCCCGGCGCTCGATATCGAGCACTGGGGCACCACGCTTACGATCCGCCCCGCCGAACCGACGCGGGCCCCCATCCCCGAGCCGCTGACTTTCCCGGAGCTCCGCCAACCCCCCGGCCGTGCCCCCGAGCGTCGCCGGGCAGGCTAGCGGTGACAACCTGTCCTGGCGAACGGCGCCAGAACCCTCGCGACCGCTCTGGAACAGTTCTCGCGCAGCGGCCACGGACTCGTGGCTGGCTCTCCCGACACGTTGCCGCATCGGAAGACGCTGACGGCACGACACCGGGCGGATCACCGCCCTGTAAGCCAAGCTCAGCGGTATGGCGTCAGGGCGTCGGTGGACGGTTCCGATCGGGCTCTGCATCTTCATAGCGAAGCGCGCGAGGCGTCCCGGGGGACGACCTCCCACGCTGGCGCCGTCTGCCGTCGCCGAGGTCCGTGCTAGCTCCGTCCAGTCCGGTAATCGGGTGTCCGGACGGAACCGGGTGCTCAGCAAGTGAGGCTTAAGAGCCATGTGGGGGTATCTATCTAACCGGACCGACTGGGTTACGCCGGCGGTGCCGCGGGGCCGCCACCCTCTAGCTGAAGGGACGAGGCGGGCGCCGACGCCGAATCTACCGGTCGGGACTCAGCCTCCGCGCTGTTGATCCGTGCGGCCATGGCGCCGACCCCGATGGACGGCGCCATAGTGTTGCCTGGCTGGCTCGGGAGCACGGACGCGTCGGCCACCCTGAGCCCTTCGACCCCGCGCACCCGCAAGGAGGGGTCGACCACCGAGTCCTCTCCCGCTCGCCGGCCGCTCGGTGAGCAGCTCAGTCAGGCGACGGATGATCGCGAAGCGGTCCAGCCGGGACGGCCGGTCATGGCCTCCAGCAGCGTAGCGGCGATGAGGCGTGGCGTCGGCCGCGACGGGAACGAGACCCACAGCAGCGGCAGCCGCGGCGCGGTGAGCGCGTCCTCGGCGGCGAACGTCTTACCCAGGCCGGCGTCGCCGCGCAGCACGGCCATCGCGTTGGCGTCCACGGCGTCGGTGACAGCGCGTTGAGCGAGCAGGTAGGACTCGGTCTCCAGCGTCGCCGTCCCTGCGAGGTCGAGGAAGTGCCTGGCTATCGTGGATCTACTGCTTCGCTCCAGGCGGACGTGTGTGGGGGGATCAGCAGATCGGTGCCCGCGGCGGCGCGCAGCGCCTCATCGCGGCGCGTGCCTCGTTCACGTGATGACCTTGCGCCGGCGGAAGCCGGATGACGTCCGCCGGCGTCGGCTGCTCGCTCGTGGCGGGTGCCAGCCGGCTCTTTGCCTGCCCTCGGGCGTGGCGTTGACGGCGGCGCAGCTCGCCTGAGAACCGGCGGCGCTCGGCGAGGATCTGTTCCTGCTCGCTGGTGCTGAGCGCGTCGTGCGGGTGGGCGGTGCACAGCCACGCGCCCGCGCCAGTAGACCTCGACCGCTCGTTGGTCGTGCGGTGCGAAGGCCAGCTCGACGTCGTCGCCCCGACGAGCTCGGTCAGCTCGACGGCCGTGTAGGCGAGGCCGCCGTGGTGGACGCCGTCGCGGCGTACGCGCGCCCAGCGCCGCGCGGTCAGCAGCCGCCGCGCGTCCTCGGGCGCCACCAGTCGCAGCGACGTCGGGTCCGCCGTCCAGCGCTGCAAGGGCGTCTGGCCGCCGAGGCTGCGGTGCGGCCGCTCGGCGTTGTAGGCGCGCACCCAGGCGTGAAGCGGGCCACCAGCTCGGTGAGCGCCAGTGGTGCGCCCGGCGTGTCGAGCTGGCCGCGGTGGTCACGCGGCCCGCCCGTCCATGTGGGCAGCCCGGCGACGAAGCCATTCGTGATGGTGCGGTGTAGGCGCTCGATCTTGCCCTTCTCGTGCGGGGCGTAGGGCCTGGCCGGGTCGACGTCGATGCCGAGCGCCAGCGCCCCCCTGCTCGACCGCCCCGGCGGCGAACTCCAGCCCGTGATCCCACCGCAGCCGGCCCGGGAGCCCGCCGAAGGGGTCGCGGTCTGAGTCCAGGAGGATCGCGGCGCGCAGCGCGACCAGCACTTCGGCGGAACTGGGCTGCAGCGAGATCGCCCAGCCCATGATACGCGCGAGAAGTCGTCGAGAAACAGCGTGACCCACGGGCGCCGGCCCCTTCGGCGCCCCGGTGGCACGACGAGCGCCGGAAGCTGCTTGTGGTCGCCCTGCCAGACGGCGTTGCGGTGCGGCGCCTCGTAGCGTAGATACAGGCCGTGCTCGCGGCGACCAGCCTCGCCGCGACGCGCCGAAGCGCGCTCGGCCGGCGAGAGCTCGCGAGCGAACGCGGCTTGCAGCGTGCGCAGCGGCGGCGGCTCGAACCCGCGCTCGCGCGCCTCGCGCCACACCGCCGAGACGTTGCCGCCACGCCGCAGGTAGGCGTCGCGCAACTCCGGCGTGAGCACGAGCCGGCGCGGACTCGGACGGCCGCGCTCGAGCGGCCGGCCAGCCGCGATCCAGCGCCACAGCGTGCGCTCGCCGACACCGGCTCGAGCCGCGGCCGCGCGGATCTCGCCCGGACGCAGCTCGCCGCGGTGGCGCCGCGCGACCAGATCGGACACGAGCCGACCGGCTCTTGCAGCAGCCGACCGCCGTCGTGCTCGTCGCCGTCGTGCTCGTCGTCGCCTGACCGGGCCATCGCGATTGCCCTCCCGACCGACAGCCGTACACGATGTCGAAACAGGTAATTGCTACTTCCGTGTGCAGCAAATAGCGGAGCAGGCGCCGGGAACCGCCGCAGAGAACCGACGGCCCCGGCCCTGACTGTGGGCCACGGTCCACTCTGCCCGGGTGGGCGTGACCGGCGTAGCGTTACCCGGAGAAGGCAGGCCGCCCTCGGTGCTACGGCCGCGCCGTACGACAAGCCCTGCTGCTGAGACGCGTGGTGACGGCCCATCGACAACTGCGGCTACTCCTATGCCGCGAAGTCGTCGCCGCACGGAGATCCAAGCGCCTGGCGGCAGCGTGATGCCGCACCCGGCCGACGGACGCAGCGCAGCTGGCTGGAGCCCCTCGAGCCTCCAGCCTTCCTACGCGGGTCTGCGTTGCCTGAAGCGATGGGTCAGTGCGGATGCTCGCCGCCCTCACCCGGCGCGGGCGAAGGCGCGCCGGTGGTCTCCAGGCGGAAGGCCCGCATCTCCTGGATCTCGCGCGCCTGCGAGGCCACGATCTGCTGCGCGAGCCCGCGCGTCCGGGTGCCCGTGCCGCGCCTGAAGAGCACCTCGGACATCGTGATCGCGCCCTGGTGGTGCGGGATCATCATGTCGACGAAGACCGGGTCGAACGGACGTGCCCCGACGATGTGCGACATGTCGTGGTTCATGCCCATCTGCTCTGTCGTCAGCCCCATCGAGACAGGCCGGATGCCCGCCGCACGCAGCGAAGCCGCGATCCTGCGCATCGTCGCGATCTCGACGTTCTGTGAGCTGATGATGTTCGCCGACAGCCGGCGGATGTACTCGCTCTCGCCGTGCTCGAGCGCGTACTGGGCCATCTCAACCGCCGAGACGTGGTGCGGGATCATCTGCTCGACGTAGTACAGGTCGATCCCGTTGCCGCGACGCGTCAGCGTGCGGCCGGCGGCGACGCAGCGGGAGTACGCCGTGCTCCGCGTACCTTTGATGCGCTTGCGGCTGAGAGTCGCGCAGGCGGTCAGCGGCGAGCGCGACTGGGCCTGGGCGAGGCGCCTCATCGCGGTAACGCACTTGCCGTAGGACGTCGACCGCTGACCAGCAACACGCTGCTTGCTCTGGTTCTTGCAGCTCTGGGCGAACGCCGCGCCAGGGGACTTGGACGGCGCAGCGGCGCCCGCGGCCGGCGCGGCAACGCCCGCCCCCGCGAACACGGCGGTCACCGCGACGGCGGCCATCCGCCCGTTGACGGCTGGTGCACCGCGGCTTCTCGTCCGATTCTCTCCTCGCAACCTGCTCACCTCCGAAATCGCTATTTCTGCCTACCGTCTACGCGGCTTGGGCGGTTTCCCCGCGGCGCGCCTGCTCATGCCACCGTGCTGCTGCGGACGAGCACGACCTTCGTCAAGCTAGCTCCTACGACCTGCAGGACATGATCTAACCGCGTTCCCGTGCTGCGCAAAAGGGAAACCCCTCGGAAGGGCGGTCTCCATGGACCGTGATATCTCGTACGGCGCTGCTGGTTCCTACGGATGGTCGTACCCAACTCGCGCCAGCCGAAGCTCCGCGCACGTCCAGAGGCGCCCCAGCGTCGGCGTTCATGCGCGCTTGAACAGGCGACATTGCTTCGTCGCTACGCCGGTCGCCTGGGCGTCCGCTTCCCTTGGGTGCCGAGCGTGCGGGTGGTCGCGTGCCCATGCTCAAAGCACACTGGCCGCGGGACCGGTACTGATCACGCCCGTGCTCCGAGCGCACGGCGACCCAGCAACCGCCAAGCGGCCTCGAATCGTGTGCGGCTCCAGCTCGCAAGCACTCCCTCCAGCGGGTCGATGACGCGGAGATCACCGTTACGGCTGATGCCGGTCAGCACGATCGTGTGTTCGCCGAAGTTCGCCTTGATGCGCTTCCCCTGTGGCGAACGCCATTCGCCGTACGGGCCGTCGGACAGCCCGATCCACGCCATAACGGCACGCCCAGCGCGCAGCCGGGCGTAGATGCGGGCCGCCGCGCCCGCGCTGAGATCGTCGAGGCGGCGGCCGTAACGGCGGGCAGTCGCCGCTACCGGACCCGGATAGACGCCGAAGCCGCCGGCAGCGCCGCCACCGTCCGAGCGCCCGACATAACCCAGGTCCGGGTCACCCCAAATTCGCTGGGGTCCGCTGCCCTCGGGGTCGAGTGGGCCCGACCGCGGGAAGGTTGCCTGCAGTCGCTGTTGAGAAACCCGGACGCCTGTCGTGCTCAGCAGGACGTGCAGTGCCGCTGCCTCGCAGGCGTTGCGGGCGAACTGGCGCACGACCGGCGCCATGATCCGCGACGACACCGCGGTGCGAACTGCTTGCACCCGTTGCACATCGCTTCGCGCCTCGAGTACGCGCTTGGTCGTTGCCTCGATGTCGTAGACGTAGCGGATCCGCGCCGTGCCGCGGGACGCAATCGTCCCGGGCGTCAGCCGAGCGGTCAGCGCGAGCCGTAGCGCCACGCGTTCAGGCGGCCTATCGACCGGGACCTTGATCTGCATGAGCGGCCGTTGCCCGCCGTAGACCGCGATCACCCTTTCACGCGGAGCGGCGGGCGCGGCCAGGGTCGCGCTCGAGTCGTCACGGGTACCGACCGCGACCGCCGCGCCTACAACGATGGACAGCAGCGCCGCCGCGATCAGCCGACGCCGCCGTGCCGCCGCCGCCGAGGCGGGGCCGGCAGGAGTTCGGCGCAGCGAGAACACCCCTCGATCCTACAGTTCGTAGTTGTGCAGTAGCCTCCTACGCGCCGTAGGAAAAGAACGCATGACGACAATGACCAAGGACTGGGATCGGCACGTCGCAGACGCCGAGGAGATCGCTCGCGGCCCGGGCTTTCGGCACCTGCGCGATCGGATACTCGAGCTCGCCGATCCGCGCCCCACGGACGTTGTCGTCGACATCGGCGCAGGCACCGGCCTGCTGGCTCTCGAGATCGCGACCCACGTGGAACGCGTGTGGGCGATCGACATCTCACCCTCGATGGTGGACTACCTGCGCACGAAGGCTGCCAGCGCGGGCCGGCAGAACATCGAGGTCGCGGTGGCTTCCGCGGTGAGCCTTCCGCTCGTCGACGCGTTCGCTGATCTGGTCGTCTCGAACTACTGCTTTCATCACATGGACGACACCGAAAAACATCGCGCCCTGCGTGAGGTCCGCCGCGTCCTGCGGCCGGGCGGGCGCCTCGTGATCGGCGACATGATGTTCGATCTGTCCCCCGACGACCCGCGCAACCGCGCGGTCGTCGCGGAGAAGGTGCGCGCGATGCTCAGCAAAGGGCCAGCCGGTGTGCTGCGCCTCGCCAAGAATGCCGTCCGGCTCGGGTGCGGGCGTTGGGAGCGGCCGGCGCGGGCCGAGTGGTGGACCTGTGCACTGGCCGCCGCCGGGTTCGTCGATGTCGACGTGGCCGTGCTCGCGCACGAGGGTGGCATCGCGCAGGCACGTCAGCCGGTGCGATACTGAGGCCCGTGGCTGACCTCACGCCGATCCAGGGCGAACTTCAGACCCAGATCATGGCGGCGCTGTGGCGCCTCGAAACCGGCACGGTCGAGCAGGTTCGAGGTGCGCTTCCCTCACGGTATCGCGGCGCCTACACCACCGTGCAGACCGTGCTCAACCGGCTTGCCGAGCGCGGCTTTCTGGCGCGCGAGCGAAGCGGACCGGCCATTGTCTACAAGCCCAAGCTCACCGAGGCGCAATACCTGTCGCGCACGATCAAGCACACGCTCGCGGCCGCTTCGCCAGATGCGCGCCAGGCCGCGCTTGCGCAACTCATCAGCGGACTCGGCGACAACGAGCGAGCCCACCTGAAGCGGCTAACCGATGAGGTCGACGCCGCCCGGAGGGGCAAGCGACGGTGAGCGTGCTGGTCGCGTTGCTCGTCGGCACGGCAATTGCCGTCCCGCACCTTCTGCCGCTCGAGCGCGCGCACCCCGCCACCGCCGCGGTGATCTGGCTGTCAGCGGTCTGCTTGCGCGCGCTCGTCGCGCTGTTCGTCGTCGTGTTCTTCGTCTTCTACGTCCCGACGACGGCGCTCTTCGCGATGGTGACCCACTGGTGCTGGCACACTGCGGTGCCCCTCCTGACATCGCATCTCGGCTTCAGCGGCCACAGCGTCGGTGACGTCGCGTTGCTGGCGCCGCTGCTTGCGATCGCGGTGTCGCTGGTCTCGGTCTCCGTCGGCCTCTGGCGGGCGACTCGCGCGGTCAGCGCGTGGGTGCGACGCACTGCGATCGGTCCTGGCCCGCAGGAAAGCGTGATCGTTGGCGAGCACGACATCGTCGTGGCGGCGGCCGGGTTGAGGCGCCCGCGCGTGATCGTCTCGGCGGGTGCCTTGACGTCTTTCGACGATGAGGAGCTCGCCGCGAGCCTCGCCCACGAACGCGGGCATATCGTCCGCCGTCATCGATTCGTCCTCGTCGTGGCCGAGGTCTCACGTTCGCTGGCCCGGCTGCTTCCCGGCACGCGCCGTGCGGTGGCCGAACTCATCTTCCACCTTGAACGCGACGCCGACTGCTGGGCGCTGGATCGCAAGCACGATCCGATGGCCTTGGCGAGCGCGATCTGCAAGGCCGCGCAGCCGCCCGACGGCGCCAGTGGCGCAATCCTGACACTCAGCGGGGGCGCGGTCACGCGCCGCGTGCGTCAGTTGCTCGACGGGACGGGCTCACCGGGACGGCGTGCCCGCTTGGACGTCCTGGCGGCCAGCATGGTCGTCCTTGTCGTCGGTCTCAGCGCGGCGTTGCCGTCGGCCACGCTTGCGGGGATCGCCGTGACCGAACAGTCCAGCAACACGATTCGTCACTGCCCGAACTGAGTCTGACGACGTGACCTTGGCTCGCGCCTGACGCTGCAGACGCGCCAGATTGGCGTGCGCCGGGCTGGCTCAGCCGCTCAATCCTCGTCCGACAGCTTGTAGGCTGCGTAGTAACTCGGGAACCCGCCCCTGCGGGTACATCATGCGGATCGCGCTCAACCAGTTCCGAAGTCGACATCACCGGCGCCTGGCGGCGCTGCTGCTGGTGCTCGCTCTGTGCTGGCTGGTGGTTGCGGCGCACAGCGCCGTGGCTGACCGGCACATGGGCGATGGCATCGCGGCGTGTCTTGCCGTCGCCCAGACAGCGGCTCTGGCGCTCGCCGTTGCGATCGTGACGGTCGCCTCGGTGACCGCCACGATGTCACGCTGGGCGTGGCCGCGGGCGGACGCCCCTCTTCGTGTCCGCGCATCGCGATCACAACCGCGTCCTCGTTCACGCGCAGGTCCCGCGGCGCTTCAGGTCTTTCGGTGTTGATCGGCGCCAACTCACCGGCACCAGGACTCGGTCCCAAGCACCTGCGCGTCGCCTCAGCGGCGGCCACCATCGCGTATTGAGGAGTAGCACCATGGACACAACCAAGCACAGACGACCACTGTTTCTCATCGGCCAGTTCGCCATTGGCCTCATCGTCGCCGGCGCGCTCGCGGCCTGCGGAGGCGACGACACAAGCAGCGACAGCGGCGCGGCGAAGGCGAGCGGCAACGGCACCGATCGCGCCTTCGTTGCTGAGATGATCCCGCACCACGAATCCGCGGTCGAGATGGCGGAAATCGCCGAGGATCGGGGCCAGAGCACGTTCATCACTGAGCTCGCCGGCGACATCATCAGCACGCAGAAGGACGAGATTACGAGGCTGGAGGCGATCGCCTCGCAGCTTGACGCCGACGGCATAAAGGCGACGAGCCTCGGCGTCGCGGAGCATCAGATGGGGATGGACGGCGACATGTCCAAGCTCAAGACCGCCAAGCCGTTTGACCGCGCCTTCATCGACATGATGATCCCCCATCATCAAGGCGCGATCCACATGGCACGTGCCGAGCTCGCCAAGGGCTCAAACGCCAAGACCAAGCAGCTCGCAACCCAGATCATCGCCGCGCAGGCCCGCGAGATCCGCGCAATGAACAAGCATCGAACCGAGGAGTTCGGCGCTGCCTCACCGGCCGGCGGGGTGCCCGCGGACGATGCCAAGGATGGGGACGCCATGGACGACGCCATGCCTGGGATGGATCACGGCTAGGGAGGGGCGCGCGGAGCCGGCGATGCCACTTCGCGCGCACTGCCGCTCGTACTTCAACTGGACCAGCGTACGGATCTGGCATGGCGAACCATCTCCGGCGTGAGCGATGCGAACTGAAAACAGGTGCTCGTGACATGCATATCCCAAGCAGTTTCTGCGCCGCCTCAGCCGCCGGTGACGCTTAGCTCGGCAGTGGCGTTGACTCAGCGGTACAGGAGGATCTCGGAGATCTTCACGGACTCCTTCTGCGGCGGCAGCTTGGTGATCCAGAGGAGGTAGTGGTCGTGGCGGTTGCCGGCGGTGTCGAGATCGATCTGCTCGCGCCGACCGACGTCGACCGACTGCGAGCTGACGCGCATCCAGCCGCCCGGGGGCGCGGTCTCGGGCCGCGCGGCGGCGGCTACCCAGATCGACGCCTCAAAGCCCGGGGTCGGCGTGCGAATCGCCATCCGCTGCGCCGCAACACCCGGCGAGGCATCGATGACGACGCCGACGCCCTCCTTGCCGAGCTGGCCGCCGACATAGGACTCGGTTGACCACGTCGTCGCCGGGTCGCCGTCGACGAGCGCGCTCGTCTCGCGCGGATGCTCGCCGTCGCCGCCGATCGGGTCGAAGTCCGCCGCCGCGCGCTGCCCGAGCGCGACCGCCGACAGGCCCTGGGCCGGCGGGGCGACGTTCTCGCGCTTGCCCGTGCCGCGCTCCGCGCGCGTGCTGAGGTAGCCGAGCACCGCGGCGGCCACGAGCAGGGACGCGAGCAGGGCGCCGAGCAGGGCCTTCGTCGAGCTGCGCACGCGCAGCGGCACGCGCTTCTGGGCGGACGGCGGCAGGCTGCGCAGGACCGTCGTCGCCTCGCCGGTGACATGGCCGGTGCGCGAGGATTCGGTCGCGAGCACCTCCTCGAGGTCGGCGATCATCGCCTGCGCGGTGGGATAGCGCCGGTCGAGGTCCTTGGCGGTCGCGCGGTCGAGCACGGCGGCGAGCGCCGCGGAGACCTCGGGGCGGCGGGTCTGCACGTCGGGCAGGTCCTCGCGCACGTGCTTCATGGCGACCGCGATCTGGTTCTCGCCCTGAAACGGGACGTCGCCGGTGAGCATCTCGAAGAGCACGATCCCCAGCGAGTAGAGGTCGGTCTGGCCGTTGACGGCCCGGCCCAGCGCCTGCTCGGGCGAGACGTAGTCCGTCGTGCCGAGCACGCGGCCGTCCGCGGTCAGCCCCTCCTGGTGCAGCGTCCGCGCGATACCGAAGTCCGTGACCTTCGCCGCGCCCTCCTCGTCGATGAGCACGTTCTGCGGCTTGACGTCGCGGTGGACGATCTGGCGCTCGTGCGCGGCGCCGAGCGCGCGCGCGATCTCGATCGCGTCGGCGATCGACTCCGCGATCGACAGCCGCGTGTTGCGGCGGATGCGCTGCTTGAGCGTCTCGCCCTCGACGTACTCGAAGACGATGTACGGGGTCGGATGGTCCGGATCGCCCTCCTCGCCGGCGTCGATGACGCCGACGACGTGCGGGTGGTTGAGCTGCGCCACCGCGCGCGCCTCACGGCGGAAGCGCTCGAGCTGGTCGGAGTCGCCCGCGATCTCGCGGTGCATGAGCTTGATCGCCACCTGGCGCTCGAGCACCGTGTCGAACGCCCGGTACACGGTCGACATGCCGCCGATCCCGACCTGGGCGTCGAGGCGGTAGCGATGTGAGACCAGTGTGCCCACCGAGGAGGCCATCGTTCCTGCTCACATCATCCGAATCTGCACCACAGGCGCGGCCGAGGTAGGGGCGCGGCGACGCCAAGGTAACGCCGCCGCGCCTGCCCACTTCCTCATCGCGCCTTCTGAGGAGGGACGCGAGTGGCATCCTACAAGACGTAGGGGACCTGGCATCGCTGGTTGAGCTGCGACGCGGCCGTCCGACCGCCGCGCCTTAATCGGGCGGAGGCGGACGGTCATATCGTGTCGTGTACGCCTGGCGATCGACCTTGCCGTCGCGGAAGCGCAGCACACGCGTAACGGTGATCGCGAAGTCGCCGTCTTGCACCGGCATGCGTCGCCCCGTCTGCGCGCGGACTCGGCGGCCCGTGTCGGTTCCATAGAGGCTTACGACCACTGATGTTTCGTCGGTGGCGGAGCGGATCAGAACTGGAGCCGAGGTATCGTTTGTCCAGCGTAGGTCGATGTCCGGAAAGTTCAGCGTCGCTTCGCGCCCGGGTGGATAGCGGTCGATATAGAAGCTGTGGGGTTGGTGAGCGTCGATTCGGAGGCCCGCGAAGTACACGGCGTTGTACAGCGTGGTCGAGAACTGGGAGACGCCGCCGCCGACCGATTCGGCCAGTTCACCGTCGGCGATGAATGGTGCTTTGACGTATCCGCCTGCCCGCGTGCGCTCACCGCTGCGCTGGTTGAGCGAGAACGTCTCGCCGGGCATGACGACCGTGCCATCGATGGTCTTGGCGATCAGGCGGATGTTCGTCACTCTCGGCTGACAGCACGGATAGCGCGTCGTGAACGTCCCCAGCAGCCGCGTGACGGCGCGGGCGGCAGACGTCGTGATCCGCGCAGGAAGCGGCGTGAACGACAGCGACACGCGATGGCGACCGCGCCGCACGGCATCAGACAGCGCCGACACGGCGTCCGCTCGTTGCAATCGCCGCCCTGCCCTGCCCGAACGCAGCGAGACGTCTGCTCGACGGGGACGCCAGCTGATGTCGCCTTGGCTCTCGACGGCGACGGACGGGCGTGCCGGGGCTCCGATGCGTGCGTCCATCGACGGACGATCGTGGTCGTGCGCAAGGCGGTCGACGAAGCGATCGAGGGCCGCCGGGTCGACGCCCAGGACGAGCGCGCCCGTCGGGTCATCTTGGGCTTGCCGCAGGGCGAGGATCATCGCCGTTTGACGTGTCGTCGGCGTCAGCGTCCGCGCGCCGACCGCGAGCTGCAGCGGCTCGCGCAGGTACGCACGTGCGCGCCGCGCCACGACCTGAACCTCATCGAGGGTGGGCTCACGCTGCCGGCGAACGGGCAGCTCGACCGGGCCTGGGCTGCCGCGCTGCAGGGCACTCAGAAGCACTTCAGCGGCCGCTGCTCTCTGGACCCTACGCTCCGCGCGCGGAGCGGTGACGCTGATCCGGCCGGGTGCGTTGCGATCGACGCGAATGGTGCCCGCGCGCGCCGGCCGATCGATGGCCCGCGCAATCACTGCGACCTGTTTTGCGAGGCGCCCCCGGTCGGCACGAAAGACGGGTTCGACGTCGCGCGGTGCTATCAGTGCCGTGATCGTTGACGCGAATGCCGGCAGCGTGCTGTGACGTCCTGCGTCGCGGGCTCGGGCGACGCTTGCCGCGACATCCACGCTGTAGCCGACGGCGGCGGGTCTGACGACGAACCTGCGGCCGGCCGCCGTCAGCGTCACCGGCCGCTGCGACGCCAGGGCGCGGGACACCGCTCGTCGGGCTGACTCATCCGAGCGCGAGCCGAGGTCCACACCGCCCATCGTCGTGCCGGGCAGGATGCGGCCGGCATACGCCGCCCGCACGCCGATCGTCGCGACCAACCACAGTGCGACGATCAACCCGACGCCGGCGCCGACCCTGATCAACAGCGCTGGCCCCCTCGACAGCGCCGTGACCGCTGACCTGCGGTGCATCGGTCGCGCGGCGCGGCCGGCTGCGCTGGCGTCACAAACAGGCCTGCGACATGACGGCTGCGATTCCTGCCGGGGCGGTGAGCGGCAGACCGGACGGGAGATCGCCGCGCGGCTGGACGTCTGCAGCTGCGAAGTGCTGAGGCGCAGCTCACAGGTAGCCCATGGGATCGACCGGGGTGCCGTTGATGCGCACCTCGAAATGTAGATGAGCACCGAACGAGTTGCCGGTGTTCCCCACGTAGCCGATGACCTGGCCTTGACGCACGCTCGCACCGAGCGTCGTCCCCAGCCGCGATTGATGTGCGTAGCAGGAGGACATCGTCGTGGTGTGCTGGACGCACGTGTAGTTGCCGTAGCCGCCCGAGGCCCCGACGCCCTGCAGCAGCGCCACCGTGCCGGAGTCCGCTGCGCGGATCGGCGTCCCGTCGGGCGCCGGGATGTCGATGCCTGCATGTAGGCGACCCCAGCGCGGGCCGAACGGGGACGTCATCGGGCCGTTGACCGGGAAGATGAACCGCCCGCTGCCACGGGTCACGGGAGGCGCGCCCGGACCGACGGTGTTGTTTCGCCGCTGCGCTGCTCGCAGCTGCCCCTCGATGCGCCGCGAAGCGGCTTCGAGCTCGTCGACGTTGCTTTCGAGCTGCACACGCTGGCCGCGTACGCGGCCGAGCGCCGCAGCCTTGGCGCCCTTCGTGCGCGCGTAGCCGACTCGTGTGCCGACGAGCTCCATCCGGATCGCCGAGACCTCGTCGCGGCGGCGCTTGACCAGGGCCGTGATGGTGGCCTGCCGGCGTTCGAGTCGATCGAGCCGGCGCTCGCTGCGCACCGCCTCGGACTTCGCGCGGCGCACGATGCCGACGATCTTGCGGTCTTGATCGGAGATGCGCTTGAGAAACTCGCCGCGCTCGAGCAGGTCGACGAAGCCGTCGGAGTTCAGGACCACGGACACGATGTCCACGTCGGGAGCCTTGTAGATCTGGACCAACCGGCCGCGCAGTGCGGTGCGGGTCAGCCGCAGACGCAGCCGCAGACGCACGAGCCGGGCGCGTGCGACGCGCAGCGACGTGCGCAACTGCTCGAGTTCCTCGCGGCGGTCATCGAGCTCGCTTTCGATCTGGGCCTGACGTCCCCCCAGCGTGCTGATCCTGGCTGCGAGACGATCCAAGCGCCGGGAGTATCGCGCGATCTGGCTGCTCAGCACACGCTCGGTGCCGCGCTTGCGGCCGATCTGCCCGCGTGCGCGATCGATGCGTTGCTGCAGCTCTGACAGCTCGCTCGCCTTCGATGACTGCCCTGAGGACGGCGTCGGCAACGTGGACCACAGGAGGAGCGGCAGCGCGATCACTACCAGCAACAGGAGAACCCGCACGAGGGTGCAGGCTACCCGTCGTCCGACGCTCCGTAGGACGTCGACGCGATCGGCAAGAGATCCTGCAATTGCCGGTGCGCCCGGCGTAAGACGACGTTTGCTTTCCTACAGTACGTAGGTATGAGAGACGAGGGCTACCGGAGGTTGACGACGTGACCCTCCCACCGCGACGCCGGGTGGCCTGCGCATGATCGAGGCGCTCGCGTGGGGGGTCGCGGCGGGGTTCCTCGCGCGTGCCGTCTTCGCGGGCGCCAAGCCCGGCGTGCTGATGACGCTGGTCGCGGGCTTCGGGGGTTCGCTCCTGGGGTTCCTGGTCGCACACGAGCTGCTCGGGATCCATGAGATGCACCTCTTCAAGCCCGAAGCACTGTTGCCGGCCAGCATCGGCGCGCTCTTCTTGCTGCTGGTGGCAGACCGCGTGCGCCGCGCCACACGCCGGAAGACGACATTCGGATAGCCAGAAGGCCCCGACGACGATCGGCACGCCCCGCCGTCGTCGCCCGGCCCCCGCCGACATCACCGCGCTTGCCTGCGATCGCGGCCGTGCTAGATCGGCTGTCGGGGGCGAGCCCCGAATGCGCGTCTAGAGGCCGGGGGGATGCGAGATCACGTAGCTCTGGGTCGGCCGCGGGTCCTTCTGCCAGCGCGTGCCTGCCCCGCGTGCGCCGCTCGTGTCGAAGCGCAACCCAGCGACCGTCATGTACATGTGGCCGGCGTTGGCGTAGATCGTGATCCACTGACCAGGGCCTGGGTCGCCCCACTTCATGAAGCCGCCGGACGCCATCGACGTCTCCAGCAGTCCGGCGCCGTGCAGCGCGTAGGAGACCGAGCCGGAGCAGTCATAGCCGTCGTCTTCCCACTTGCCGTGGCCGCCGCCGTAGATGTAGGGCATCTTGGCGATCTTGTTGCCCGCGGCGATGACCGCCTGGACCGCGGGTGGCGCGGACGCCGGTGCTGTGGCCAGGCCGTCTGAGCCGACCGTCGCGACCGATCCGGGGCCGAGCGCCAGCGGCGCATCGGCGGCCGGCCGCGGCTTCCGGGTGGCCGGGAGCTTCAGCTTCTGGGCCTTTGGCAGGGCGCCGCCGGTGACCGACGCCGATGCAACCGCGCCGCCATTGCGCGCGACGTCCTTGATGACGCGGGCGTCGGTGCGGGTGACCTTGCCGTCAACCTTGCGGCGCTGTGCGCCCTCGAAGATCTTCACGGCGCTCCTCGTTCCGGCGCCGAAGACGCCATCGGCCTCCATCGCGATGCCGATGCGCGTCAGGTACTTCTGCAGCGTCTTGACGTCCTTGCCCTTGTGACCCTGCTTGAGGGTCCGCTCACCGAACGACCAACTCTTCTTTTTGGCCGACGCCTGGCCGGGTACGAGCAGCACAACAGCCAATAGGCACATGGCGATACGGAACAACGGCTTCACGCGGGCTGACCCCTTCTTTCGGGTGCCTACGGGGTTAGCTGACGGGCTCGCGCAGAAAGAGCTAGCGCTACGCCGTGCGATACGGCGATTCGCCCCCGGGACGTTCCTCAACGTCCCAATGGTTCCCCCGCCCCGCGCCGTAGGACGGCGCGGGTTCGGCTGATCACTGACGAGCGGCAGACTACACGAAAGTTTGCAGAACGCCTACAGCCTGTCGTAGCGGCGGGCCAGTAGAGTCGCGATGTGGCCGCCGCACCCGCTGACGAGCAGATCCTCGGCATCGGCTGCGGCACGTCGACCTAGCCATGGCGCAGGACGCCGTGGCGAGCGCCCTGCCGATGGTCGGACTGCTCGTATCGGTTGCCCTCTTCACCGCTGCGGCGGTGCTCGTTCTGCGGTGGGCCAGACGCGACCTCGCGGGAGCAGGCACGCTGTCGACGAAGTCGCTTGTCGCGTCATGGCTCCTGTACGTCTTTCACGCGGATACTGTTGCCACCGCCGCCTGGATGGGCGCCGTCTCCGTCGAGGCGCCCCGCGCGGCGGCGCTAGCGCTGGGCGCGGTGATCGCGATCAGCGGGTTCGGCGTCTTCCTCGCCGCCACGCGTGTGCTCGTGCGCCACGGGGACTTCGTGGGGGCCCGCACTCGCCGCTTGGTGACCGTCGGTGTATACCGGCACAGTCGACACCCCCAGAACCTTGGCTGGGGGATCATGCTGCTCGGGATCGCGGTCGCCGGCCGCTCGATCGTTGCGCTCGCCCTCGTGACCCTCTTCGCCGGCTTTGCCGAGCGCTACGGACGCCTTGAGGAGGATCAACTGCGGGGTAGCTTCGGCGACAGCTACGTCGCGTATCGGGCCCGGACGCCGTCTGTCATCCCGCTGCCGCGTAGGGGCCGATCCGCTGCCAGCGGCCCCAACCGCGTCCACGCGGAAGCCGACAGTGAACTGTCCCCAGGGCAGGACGAGACATAGGCACCGCCGGCCGCCCCGACCTCACTGGCGTCGCGGGACTCAAAGAACCCGAGCAGCAGGATGACGAGGACCAGCGACACGACGAACACCAGCAGCCAATAGGCTGCGAAGCGCAGCAGCCGT
>JAUXSD010000021.1 GCA_030681525.1 Solirubrobacteraceae bacterium | reverse complement strand
ACGTTGTTCATCCGGTCCTCCTTGGAGGCTGGTGGTTCTCAAGGCCCCAGTCCCAAGGAGTTCCGGATGAAGTTGCACGCTAACGCCCCGCTCAGTCCGAAAGGCCGGCAGCTGCTGATCGATCGGATCGAGAGGGAGAGTGAGAAGGTCCAAGATGTCGCAGAGTCCGTGGGAGTCAGCGAGCGAACGGCTCGTAAGTGGCTTGCGCGCTATCGCGCTGAAGGGCCGGACGGCCTGATTGACCGCTCGTCGGCGCCGAACGTCGTCGCCAACCGCACCGACGAGCAGACGATCGAGGCGATCGCGGCGCTGCGCCGCTTGCGCTTCACCGGCACGGAGATCGCCGAGGTTCTCGATCGGCCGGTGTCGACGGTCTCGGGGATCCTCACCAGGATCGGGATGGGCAAGCTCGGACGCCTGGGCCTCGAGCCGGCGCAGCGCTATGAGCGCCAGGTCGCCGGCGAACTGATCCACATCGACGTCAAGAAGCTCGGACGCATCCAGGGCGGTGCCGGCAAGCGCATCACCGGCCGGCCGCGCAGTCGCGCGCCCCGCCGCCGCGACGGCTCTGGCGTCGATCGCTGCGTGATCGGGTGGGAGTACGTCCATATCGCGATCGACGACGCCACCCGCCTGGCCTACGCCGAAGTTCTTCACGACGAAAAAGCGACGACCGCGATCGCGTTTTTGCGTCGCGCGATCGCGTTCTACGAAAGCCACGGCATGACCGTCTGCGAGCTGCTGACCGACAACGGCGGGGCCTATCGCAGCACCATCCATGCGATCGCCTGCCGAACGATCGGCATCCGCCACCTACGCACCCGGCCCTACCGGCCGCAGACCAACGGCAAAGCCGAGCGCTTCATCCGCACCATGCTCGGCGGCTGGGCCTACGGCGCGATCTACGCCACCAGCGCCGAACGCACCGCAGCCCTTGACGGATGGATCTACCGCTACAACCATCACCGACGACACTCAGCCATCGGCCGACAACCACCCATCAGCCGCCTGAACAACCTGCTCGGGTCTTACAGCTAGCCACCGGGTTCCGGCCCCGCGTGGTACTGCCGCTCGCAGACGCGGAGGGCCTCGCCCGTAGCCGGACCGACCAGGTCTCTGATCGCCTCGACCGCACGCCGTTCGTGCGAACTGCCGCGCACGAGCTCGCCGATGAAGCCAGTCTCGACAAGGTCACGAATACCGCGATCGTCACTGGAGGCGAGTCGCTCGATCTCGGTGAGCAGATCAGCAAGGAGCACACGTTCGTTGGCCGCGACGACGGAGACGACGAAGTGGCGAAGATCCGCCATGAGCAATTGCGGCACGATCTCGTGGTTCGTGGCCACGTGCTGATCGAGAATAACCCGCGTAGCAGGAACCGCGCGGACGAAGGCGATGATCGCGGCCACCGCTGGGGAGACCGAGTCGCCTTCCCTCACGCGACGCCTCGAGCCGCCGCGTCGCGAATCAAGTTTCGGGCTGTCGCGGCGGTGGCACGCGTCGCCCTCAGGTCACCTTCAGTTCGCGCTGCCGCGGTCCGAGCGCGATGTCGAGCGGCACGCGCGCGCCGAGTGAGCCATCGCGCCGCCGCCTGAACCGCCGGCACCGACGAAACGCCCGGGAGCCACGAGCGTGCACTGGACCTCAGCGCTGTGGGAGCGCTTCGGGCGTCGTACATGTCAACCTGTGAGCGGCGCCAAGCGGCCGGCAGCCAGGCCCGCGAGGTTGATGTCGTCGAGTGTGCTCACGACGATGTCCGCGCCGGCCTCGGCGAGCAGTGCCGCGTCGTCATGGCGCGCGAGCCCGAGGGCGGCGAACGCGCCGGCCTTGGCGGCCTGCACGCCGGACACGGCGTCCTCGACGACGAACGCCGCGCGCGGCTCGATGCCGAGCTCCTGCGCGGCGGTCAGGAAGATCTCGGGGTGCGGCTTGCCGCGCTCGAAGTGGCGGCCTGAGATGTCGACGTCGAAGGCAGCGAGCAGCGTCAGCCCGTCCTCGATCCAGTCGTACTCGAGGCCGTCTTGGGCGGCGAACTCGTCGAGCCGTATCTGGCGCAGGAAGAGCCCGGCGTTGCGCGACGACGACGCCGCCGCGACGGCGATGCCGGCGTCCTTGACCGCGAGCAGGAAGCGCAGCGCGTCGGGGTAGGCGGAGAACTTGCCGGCCTCGATCAGCTCGACGACCATCTCCTGCTTGCGCTCGGCGTAGGCGTCGACGCGCGTCTCGGGCTCGGGCACGCCGAAGTGCTCGAGCGCCGCCATCGCGCCCTCCATCCGCGGCTTGCCGGACAGCACCTGCTGGTAGACCTCGGGCGTGAACGCTCCCGCAGTCCAGCTCGTCTGGTCGCGGATGTCGGCCCAGCCGGACTCCATCAGCTCGCTGAAGACGTCGCGCCAGGCGGCCTCGTGCGGCGAATCCACCAGCACGCCGTCGACGTCGAAGATCGCGCCGCGAAATCCCTCACCCATCAGTCGCTCCCCTGACTGTCGCTGGTCTGGCCGGCGAGCTCGCCGGGCGGGCCCGCGCTCGCGAGCGTGAACGTGCAGCGCTCGCCGGCGCCGAGCTCGCGCACGTCGTCGCCGATGGCGACGCGGATCGCGCGGCTGAAGCCGCCGGTGATGACGACCGTCAGCTCGCCGCCGCCGAGCGTCACGCGGATCGGCGTGCCATGCACCTGCATCGGGAACGACAGCCCGTCGAGGCGGTGAGTCAGCGTCGGCGCGAAGTACAGCACGCCGTCGCGGATCTCCGCGCCCGTGAACGCGCGCTGGACGAGGTCGACCGTGCCGGCCATCACGCCGAGGTGGATGCCCTCCTTCGTCGTCCCGCCCTGGACGTCGCCGACGTCTGACTCCAGCGCGACGAGGAAGCGCTCCCAGGAGTGCTGCGGGTCGATCGTGGCGAGCACGCCGGCGTGCGCGATGTAGCTCAATGTCGAGCCGTGCGACGTGCGCTCGTCGTAGTACTCGATGGTGCGCTGCGCGCTGTCGGGGCCCCAGTCGTAGCCCAGGCGCGCGAACAGGCGGCGGATCTCGTCGGGCGAGAAGAGGAAGAACAGCAGCACCGTGTCGGCCTGCTTGGCGAGCTTGTAGCGGTCGGGGTCGTCGCCCTCGGCGCGCAGGATCCGGTCCAGGCGCTGGATGTTCTCGTGGCGCGTGCGGTAGCGGTCCCAGTCGAGCTCCTCGAGCTCCTCGTAGCCCTCGAACTGGCTGATGATGCCGTCGCCGTGAAACGGCACGTACATCTTGTGGCTCATGTCCTGCCAGCGCGCGATCTCCTCGTCGGTGAGGCCGATCTTCGCGCGCAGCGTGTCGCGCCGGCGCTGGGTCAGCAGGCCGAGCACGACCTGCGCCTGCTCGCAGATCCAGGCGACCATGACGTTCGTGTAGGCGTTGTTGCGCAGCCCGTTCTCGGTTGCGCCCGGGTACTTCTCGTGAAACTCGTCGGGGCCCATCACGCCGTGGATCTCATAGCGGTCGCGCTCGGGGTTGAGGTGCGCGATCGAGCTCCAGAAGCGCGCGATCTCGAGCATGATCTCCGCTCCGTGGTCACGCAGGAAGTCCAGGTC
>JAUXSD010000005.1 GCA_030681525.1 Solirubrobacteraceae bacterium | reverse complement strand
CGCACGTCGGCGAAGTCGTGGTTGATGAGGCCGGGGATCGTGATGAGGTCGGTGATGCCCTGCACGCCCTGGCGCAGGACGTTGTCGGCCTCGCGGTAGGCGTCGAGCATCGTGGTGCGGCGCTCGACGACCGACAGCAGCTTCTCGTTGGGGATGTCGATGAGCGTGTCGACGACCTCGCGCAGGCGCTCGTTGCCCTCCTCGGCCTGGCGGGTGCGCTGGCTGCCCTCGAACTCGAACGGCTTGGTGACGACGCCGACGGTGAGCGCACCGATCTCGTTCTTGGCGATCTCCGCGATGACGGGCGCCGCGCCGGTGCCGGTGCCGCCGCCCTCGCCGGCGGTGACGAAGACCATGTCGGCGCCCTTGAGCGCCTCCTTGATGTCGTCGCGCGATTCGGCGGCCGCGCCGAAGCCGATCTCGGGGTTGGCGCCGGCGCCGAGTCCCTTCGTCAGATCGTGCCCGATGTTGAGCTTGATGTCGGCGTCCGTCATCTGCAGCGCCTGGGCATCGGTGTTCGCCGAGATGAACTCCACGCCACGCAGCCCTGCGTCGACCATGCGGTTGACCGCGTTCGTACCGCCGCCGCCGACGCCGACGACCTTGATGACCGCGAGATAGCTACTGCTGGATTCCATGAGGAGACGTCCGACCCTTGAGTAATTGTTGAGGGATTTGGCTCCCGCAACCCGGTTCCGGGGAAACCACAGTACGCACGGGCCGGAACTCGTGTCAACGCGAAGTCTACAAACGCAAGAACAGTTGCAAAACCCCGGACTCTCAACCTGAGCAGGAGAATCGCCGAAAAGCTGCCCTAGACCTAAAGTGGAGCTTGAGTGTTCTCGGATCTCGGCTTCAGCCCGCCCGCCACGGGCCGCTCGGGGATCCGCAGGTCGAGGTACGCGGCCCCGCGCGACGTGCTGCTGGCCAGCACCTGCGCAGCCGCTCCCCACTTGGCGCCGGGCCGCGTCGCGCCGCCGAAGTAGAGCTTGGGCCCGTTGTCCATCGTGGTGGTCAGCCCGCGCGGTCCGCGGTACACGCGGGCCACCCGCCCGCGCAGGGCGCGCGGCGCCGCGGCCATGAGCCGGACCGCGCCGAGCGCCTCGCCGCGACGCAGGCGGTGCGCGCCGCGCCGGCCGCCGACCGCCACGACCGGCAGGCCGCGGGTCGCGGTCCCGCGCAGCAGCGTCCCGTCGGCGGCGACCGCGGTCAGGCCGGCCCCGGAACGCAGGGCGGCGACCGGCTCGTAGGCGTTGACGACGATCTTCAGCCCGTGCGGGAAGTCGGTCTCGGTGCGCAGGCTGCGCACGATGGGATAGGCCGCGACCGCGCTGAGCAGCGCGCGCTCGCGCACGTCCAGCGTGGTCATGTCGCGCCCCGCCGACGTCAGCGCGCGCTTGATCTGGGCGGCCTGCGTGCCGTCGATGCCCGTGACGGAGACGCGCTCCACCGCAACGAGGGAGCTGGTGCGAAGCCACAACGCGAGCGGCGCGAGCACCGCGAGCAGCACGGCGATGCCAAGGACCACGCGCGGGCGGCGGCGGGCGAACGGGGCCATCGCTCGCGGTGTTCGCCACGCGCCCGGCGGACCCTGCCTCCGAGGGCGCCGGGTCGGCGATCGGAGGGGCGTCGAGGGCTCCTGCCGGAAGACCCACTAGCGTCCTCGCGCATGTCCCGCGAGCCCGCCGAGTCCGTGCCTCCCCTGTCGGCGCTGACGACCCTGCGCCTCGGCGGGCCGGCCGCTCGGCTCGTCGCGATCGACAGCGACGACGCGCTCGTCGATGCCGTCCGCGCGGCCGACGAGCGCGACGAGCCGCTGCTGCTGCTCGCGGGCGGCAGCAACGTCGTCGTCGCCGACGCCGGCTTCGACGGCACGGTCGCACGGGTGGCGACGCGCGGCGTCGAGGGGTTCCGGATGGCCGATGGGCGCATCCGCCTCGACGTCGCCGCCGGGGAGGATTGGGATGCGCTCGTGGCGGCCTGCGTCGCCGACGGCTTGGCGGGGATCGAGGCGCTGTCCGGGATCCCCGGCAGCGTCGGCGCGACGCCGATCCAGAACGTCGGCGCCTACGGCCAGGAGGTCGCCGACGTGCTCGTGGCCGTCCGGGCGCTGGACCGGGCGACCGGTGCGCTGCACGACCTCGAGGTCGAGGAGTGCCTGTTCGACTACCGCTCGAGCGTCTTCAAGCGCGACCCCGGCCGCTGGGTCGTCCTCGGCGTGAGCCTGGCGCTCGAGCCGACGGGCGTCTCCGAGCCGATCCGCTACGCCGAGCTCGCCGCGCGCCTCGGCGTCGAGATCGGCGGCCGGGCGCCGGTCGGCGAGGTGCGCGACGCGGTGCTGGCCCTGCGCCGCGGCAAGGGCATGGTGCTCGACCCGGCCGACCCCGACACGGTCAGCGCCGGCTCGTTCTTCACCAACCCGATCCTTCGCGCGCGGGACTTCGACGCCTTCGCCGAGCGCGCCGCCGAGCAGCTCGGCGCCGACGTCCGGCCGCCGGCGTGGCCGGTGCAGGCGCGTGCGGTGAAGACATCGGCGGCCTGGTTCATCGAGCGCGCCGGCTTTCACCGCGGCTACGGCGACCCGGACGGCATTGCGATCTCCTCCAAGCACACGCTCGCCCTGACCAACCGCGGCGGCGGCACGACGACAGCGCTCGTCGCGCTCGCGCGCGAGATCGCGGCGGGCGTGCATGACGCGTTCGGCGTCGACCTCGTGCCCGAGCCGGTGTTCGTCGGGCACAGCTGGTAGCCGCCGAGCCGGCGGCGGCCCGGTCAGCGGCGCACGAGCCGCCGGCCCAGCTCGTCGACGTCGCCCGCTCCCATCACGAGGCACACGTCGTCGGGCCCGAGCAGCCCGCCGAGCACCCGCTCGGCCGCGTCGAAGCCCGGCGCCCACGCCACCGGCCGCCCGCGCCCGGCGTCGGCGGCGGCCTCGGCCACGAGCAGGCCGGTGACGCCGGGGAAATCCCCGGCGCGCTCGCGCGAGGGGTAGACGTCGAGCACGACGGCGGCGTCGGCCTGGGCGAGCGCGGCGCCGAACTCGCGCGCGAGCAGCTGGGTGCGCGAGAAGAGGTGCGGCTGGAAGACCGCCACGATCCGTCCGCCCGGACGCACGACCGTGCGCGCGGCGGAGATCGTCGCGCGCAGCTCGGTCGGGTGGTGGGCGTAGTCGTCGACGACGAGCGCCCCCGAGCCCGCCGCGCGGCCCAGCCGCTCGAAGCGCCGCCCGGCGCCGGCGAAGTCGGCGAGCGTGGCGGCCACCTCGCGCGGCCGGGCGCCCGCGATGACGCACGCCGTCAGCGCAGCCGCGGCGTTGGCGACGTTGTGGGCGCCGGGCACCGACAGGGCCACCGGCCGGCCCGCCCAGACGAAGCGCGAGCCGTCCGGGTGCAGCTCGATCTCCGACGCGCCGAAGAACGCCGCCTCCTCGATCCCGACGCGGTCGAGGAAGGCCTCGGCCTGCGGCGTGTCGGCGACGACGCAGCGCAGCCCGTTGCGCAGGAACTCGGCGAACGCGACCTCGAGCTCGGCGTGCGACGCGTACGTCGTGTGATGGTCGAGCTCGATGTTCGTGACGACCGCGATCTCGGGCGCGAGCTCGAGAAACGACCGGTCGGACTCGTCGGCCTCGACGACAAGCCAGTCGCCGGTGCCAGGCGCGGCGTTCGTGCCGCGGCCGGTCTCGGGCCGGCGCAGCTCCCCGCCGATGACGTAGCCCGGGTCCCACCCGAGCGCCAGCAGCGCGTGCGCCGCCATCGACGCCGTCGTCGTCTTGCCGTGCGTGCCGGCGATCGCGATCGTGCGGCGCAGGCGGCTGAGCTCGCCGAGCAGCGCGCCGCGATGGATCTCGCGCAGGCCGCGCTCGCGCGCGACGACCCGCTCGGGGTTCACCCCGCCGATCGCCGTCGACACGACGAGCTCGACGTCGTCGCCGGCCGGCACGTTGGCGGCGTCGTGACCGATCACCGCCGCGATCCCCGCGGCGAGCACGCGCTCGAGGTACGGCGAGCCGGCCCGGTCCGAGCCGGTCACGGTCGCGCCGAGCGCGTCGGCGATGAGCGCCAGGCCGCTCATCCCCGCCCCGCCGATGCCGACGAAGTGCAGCCGGCGGCCGGTCCAATCCCGCCGGTCGTGCGGGACGGCGCTCATCGCCCGCCCGCCCGCGCCGGGCGGCGCGTGCTCGCTGCGGCCAGCACCGCGTCGGCCACGGCCTGCGCCGCGTCCGGCCGCGCCAGCGCCGCCGAGGCGCTCGCCATCGCCGCCAGCCGCGACCGGTCGCCCAGCAGCGCGCCGACCTCGCTGCCCAGCCGCGCCGCCGTCAGCTCCCCGTCCGGCACGACGATCGCCGCGCCGGCGTCGGCCATCCAGCGCGCGTTGGCGGTCTGGTGGTCGGCGCTGGCGTGCGGATAGGGCACGAGGATCGCCGGCTTGCCCGCCGCGGCGATCTCGAAGATCGAGCCGCCGGCGCGCGCGACGCACAGGTCGCAGGCGGCGAGCGCCTCGCCGAAGTCGTCGATGTATGGGCGCAGGTCGTAGTGCGCGCCGTCCACGCGCGGGGCGAGCGCCGCGTGGTCGCGCGTGCCGGCCGCGTGCAGCACGCGAAACGGCGCGGCGCGAAACGCCTCGACGGCCGCCTCGTTGATCGTGCGCGAGCCGAGCGAGCCGCCGAACACCAGCACGCAGTCGTCGTCGGGGTCGAGGGCGAAGCGGGCGCGCGCGGCCGCGGCGTCGGTGGCCGGCGCGGGCACGGGGCGGCCGGTCACGACATAGCGCCCACCACTGCGCCCCTCGATCGCAAACGCCAGGCAGACGCGGCGCGCGCGCGGCGCCAGCAGCCGGTTGGTGATCCCGAGGTGGCTGTCGGCCTCGGTCAGCACGAGCGGGATGCGCCGCGCCAGCGCCGCGAGCCCGACGGGCCCGGCGACGTACCCGCCGCCGCCGAGCACGGCGGCCGGTCGCAGGTCGGCCAGGATCCGGTGGGCGGCGCCGACCGCCGCGCCCGCCCGCAGCAGCGCGCGCGCGGCGCGCAGCGGGTTCGTGCGGCTGAGCCCCTCGACGCGGATCGGGCGCAGCTCGTAGCCGGCGGCGGGGACGAGCTCGGCCTCCGCCCGCTCGCCGCCGACGAAGCTGACCTCAGCCCCCGCGGCCCTCAGCCGCTCGGCGACTGCCAGCGCCGGCACGACGTGCCCGGCCGTCCCGCCCGCCGCGATCACCACTCTCAGCACCGCGTGATCCTCGCGCATCGCCGCGATCTTCGGCCGGGTGGCCCACCGCGGCCAGGTGGCTCGTGCTGCGCGCCGCGATGTTGAGCAGCAGCCCCATCGTGGCCAGGAGCGTCAGCAGCGAGCTCGAGCCCGAGGAGATGAACGGCAGCGGCACGCCGGTGAGCGGCGCGAGCCCGAGGACCGCGAAGACGTTGAGCAGCGCCTGGCACATGATCAGCCCGGTCAGCCCGGCGGCGAGCAGCTGGGTGTAGCGCGTGGCGGCGGCCTTGGCCGTGCGCAGGCCTGCGTAGCCGATGAGCCCGTAGAGGAACAGCAGGCCGCAGATGCCGGCGATGCCGAGCTCCTCGCCGATCACCGCGAGGATGAAGTCGGTGTGCGCCTCGGGCAGGTAGAAGACCTTCTGCACGGACTCGCCGAGGCCGACGCCGAAGAAGCCGCCCGAGCCGACCGCGATCTGTCCCTGGACGGACTGAAAGCCGGTGTCGCTGGCGTCGGCCCACGGGTTCATGAAGGCCGTCAGCCGCGAGACGCGCTCGGGGTCGGCGAGCGCGAAGAGCAGCACGAGCACGGCCCCGGTGCCGGCGATCTTGGCCAGCAGGCCGAGCGGCACGCCGGCGACGAGCAGCAGCGCGCCCAGCGTGAACGCGATGACGAGCGCCGTGCCGAGATCGGGCTGGGAGGCGACGAGCACGATCGCGGCGCCCGCGACGAGCAGCAGCGGCCCGGTGACGCCGCGCAGGCTGCGCAGCCGCGAGGGGGTCGTCGCCAGCAGCCCCGCCGCGTACAGCACGAGCGCGAGCTTCATGAGCTCTGACGGCTGAAACTGCAGCGGGCCGGCACCGAGCCAGCGCTGCGCGCCGTTGATCTCGACCCCGACGCCGGGGATCTTGACGGCGATCAGCAGGACGAACGACAGCGCCAGCAGCGCCGGCGTGAGGCGCGCCAGCAGTTCCAGGCCGTTGCGCGCGAGCACCTGCAGGACGACGAGACCGACGGCGCCGAACGCGAGGTACTTGACGAGGTACATCGTCCCGTCGCCCTGGCCCTCGAGCAGCGTGCGCGCCGACGAGGCGCTGTAGACCATCACCGCGCCGGCCGCGAGCAGGCAGAGCGTGGCGGTGAAGAGGATGTTGTACTCGACCGGCTTGGCCTTGCGCCGGGGTGCGGGCGTGGCGTGCGAGCGGATCGGCCGGGCGGCGATGGCCATCCGATGAGCCTTCGACGCCCGGTACGCGATCCCTCGCCGGTTCGCCACGCAGGCGGCGCCGGTCGAACGTCCGGCCACTGACGCGCCGAATGTGCCGCAGATCACGGAGCACGCCCCGCGGGGATGGCATAGTCGAACCCATGCAGCTTTCGATCGCGTTCATCTCCGGCGGCGACGGGATGTGGATGTTCCTCGCGTTTCTCGTCCTCTTCTTCGTCGCGATCTGCCACGGCTACTACACGCGTACCGGCAGCGGGATCAACCAGCACCCGTACAACGGCACGAGCGGCGACGCCCCCGGCGCCGAGATCCCGAGCACGATCGGCCGCGATGTCGCGCGGCGGGATTACTCGCGCGGGACGCGCTGACGGCGGGCGCCCGGCAGCGCCGACCGCAGCGGATGAGGGCGTAACGAACGCGATCGAGGGTGGACGCACCCCCATGAGCACCATCGCAACCATGAAGCAGCAGGCCAGGGCGACCTGGGCGGCCGGCGACTTCGACGCCGTCGTGCCGTTCATCTGGGAAGTGGGCGGCGTGACCGCCGAAGCGGCTGCGTGCGAGCCGGGAGATCGCGTGCTCGACATCGCGGCCGGCAGCGGCAATGCGGCCATCCAGGCCGCCATGCGCGGCGCGGCGGTCACGGCATCCGATCTGACGCCCGAGCTCTTCGAGCCGGGGCGGCGTCGCGCGCAGGACAACGGCGTCGAGCTGGAGTGGGTCGAGGCCGACGCCGAGGAACTGCCGTTCGCGGACGCGAGCTTCGACGTGGCGCTCTCGACCTTCGGGATCATGTTCGCGCCGCGACACTCCGTGGCCGCGGCCGAGCTGGCTCGTGTCGTCAGGCCGGGCGGCCGCATCGCGCTGGCCTCGTGGCGCCCGGCCGGGTTCATCGCGGAGATGTTCCGGACGATCGCGGGGTTCATGAACCCGCCACCGCCCCCGGAGGGCCCGCCGGTGCGTTGGGGAACCGAGGCGGGCGCGCACGAGCTGCTCGACGAGGCCTTCGAGATCCGCTGCGAGGAGCGCATCCTCATGCAGCGCTACCCAGCGGGCATCGACGAGATGACCGACTACTTCATGCCCCGCTTCGGGCCGATGGTCATGGCTCGGCGCGCGCTGGAGCCCGCGGGTCGCTGGGACGAGTTCGTGGCCGCGTACCGCGAGCTCACGCGTCGCTGGAACGAGGGCGGCGAAGGCGAATCCGCGCTCCCGGCGGCCTACCTGCTCGTGACGGGAACCCGCAGGGGCTGAAGACCCGGCGCCCAGGACCAATACGCCGGAGTCCGCACAATTGACCCCGGTGTGCACGAAGTTTCTGCCGGACTCTTGACAAAAGCCACGGCCGTCAGGCACAGTGGCGCCGATGTCACCCGTCGGATCAGGCTCCCTGGAGTCGCTCCGGGAGCGCAACCGGCGTGAGCTGCTCGATACGCTGCGCCGCCGCGGAAGCGCGAGCCGGGCCGATCTGGCCCGCCTGACGGGGCTGTCGCGCTCGACGGTCTCGACGCTCGTGTCCGAGCTGCAGGCCAGCGGCCTCGTGGTCGACCACGAACCGCCCGCCGACGGGCGCGCGCCGCAGCAGGGGCGTCCCCCGACCCTGCTGACGCTCGACCGCTCGGCGGGCCTGGTCCTCGGCATCGACTTCGGCCACGAGCATGTCCACGTCGCGATCGCGGACCTCTCGCGCACGATCCTCGCCGAGCGCACGCACGCGCTCGACGTCGACAAATCCGCCGCCGGCGCGCTGGACGTCGCCGTGCGGCTCGCCGACGAGGTCATCGCGGCCGCGAACGTCGACGCCGACCGCATCCTCGGCGCCGGCGTCGGCCTGTCGGGCCCGATCGACGTGAGCGCCGGCACCGTCCACACCGGCAAGATCCTCCCCGGCTGGGCCGGCGTGCGGCCGGCCGACGAGCTCGCCGCACGGCTCGGGCTGCGCGTGCACCTCGACAACGACGCCAACCTCGGCGCGCTCGCGGAGGTCACGCTCGGCGCCGGGATCGGCGCCCGCGACGCGATGTACCTCATGGTCTCCGGCGGTGTCGGGGCCGGGCTGATCCTCGGCGGCGAGCTGTACCGCGGGTCCGGCGGAACGGCCGGCGAGCTCGGCCACGTGCTCGTCGACGAGAGCGGCCCGATCTGCCGCTGCGGCAACCGCGGCTGCCTGGAGATGATGGCCGGCGGACGCGCGATCCTCGCGCTGCTGCGCTCCAGCCACGGCGACGACATCACGCTCGACGACGTCATGGCGCTGGTCGCCGACGGCGACTCCGGCGCGCGCCGCGCGATCGCCGACGCCGGCCGCATCCTCGGCCGCTCCGTCGCGGCGATCGTCAACGCCTTCAACCCAGAGCTCGTCATCGTCGGCGGCGCGATCAGCGCCGCGGGCGACGTCCTGCTCGACCCCCTGCAGGAAGCCGTCCACCGCTACGCCATCCCATCGGCGGCGGCGGACGTGCGCATCACCCGCGGCGTGCTGGGCGACCGGGCCGAGGTGCTCGGAGCGCTCGAGCTCGCCGCGCGGCAATCCGACGTCGCGGTCCCGTCGGCGATCGGCGGGTCTGCGACCACAGCAGTCAAACAGCAACGAGGAGAGGCACACAGATGAGGGTCATGCACGGAACGCGTCGGCGCACGCTGCCGATGACGCTGGCGGCCGGTGTTGCGGCGCTGGCACTCGCCGCCGCCGGCTGCGGCGACGACGACGACAACGGCGGCGGCGGCTCGGCCGCATCCGGCGACGGCGAGGCGGGCAAGGTCGCCGTCCTGCTGCCCGACTCCAAGTCCTCGGTGCGCTGGGAGACGGTCGACCGGCCGTTCCTCAAGGCGGCGTTCGACGAGGCCGGCGTCGAGTCGGAGATCCAGAACGCCGAGGGCGACAAGTCCGCCCAGCAGCAGCAGGCCGAGCAGGCGATCACCAACGGCGCGAAGGTCCTGCTCATGGTCAACCTCGACTCGGGCAGCGGCGCGGCCATCGCCGCCAACGCCAAGTCGCAGGGCGTCAAGGTCATCGACTACGACCGCCTCACGCTCAACGGCGACTCGGACTACTACGTCTCCTTCGACAACGAGGAAGTCGGGCGCCTGCAGGGCCAGGGCCTCGTCGACTGCCTCGAGGGCGCCGGCGGCAAGCCCGCGGTGGCCGTGCTCAACGGCTCCCCCACCGACAACAACGCGACGCTGTTCAAGGCGGGCTACGACTCGGTCATCAACCCGAAGTTCGAGGCCGGTGAGTGGACCGAGGTCGCCGACCAGTCCGTCCCCGACTGGGACAACCAGAAGGCGCTGACGATCTTCGAGCAGATGCTGCAGAAGGCCAACAACAAGGTCGACGGCGTGCTGGCGGCCAACGACGGCCTCGGCAATGCGGCGATCTCCGCGCTCAAGCAGCGCAAGCTCAAGCAGATCCCTGTCACCGGCCAGGACGCGACGCTGCAGGGCATCCAGAACATCGTCAACGGCGACCAGTGCATGACCGTCTACAAGGCGATCAAGAAGGAAGCCGACGCGGCCGCCGCGCTGGCCGTGTCGCTGGCCAAGGGCGACGAGCCGACCGGCGTGACCGGCTCGGTCAACAACGAGAAGAAGGACGTCCCGGCCGTGCTGCTCAAGCCGGTCGCGGTCACGAAGGAGAACATCAAGGAGTACCTCGGCGAGCCCGACTTCCCCAAGCAGGAGGAGATCTGCGCGGGCAAGCTCGCCTCCAAGTGCAAGGCGATCGGGCTGACATGACCACCTCCACCGACGTCGGGGGGCCGCGCGAGCGGCCCCCCGGCGCGGTGCCGATCCTGGAGCTCAAGGGAGTCTCCAAGCGCTTCGGCGCCGTCCAGGCACTGCACGAGGTGAACTTCGACGTCCGCGAGGGCGAGGTGACCGCCCTCGTCGGCGACAACGGCGCCGGCAAGTCGGTGACGATCAAGTGCATCGCCGGCATCTATCCGATCGACAGCGGCGAGATCCTGTGGGAGGGAAGGCCCGTCTCGATCGGCGGCCCGAAGGACGCGGCGGCGCTGGGGATCGAGGTCGTCTACCAGGACCTGGCGCTGGCCGACAACCTCGACGTGGTGCAGAACATGTACCTCGGCCGCGAGGAGGTCACCCCGTTTCGCGCGCTGGACGAGACGAGGATGGAGCAGCGTTGCAGTGAGACGCTGAAGGGACTTTCGGTGACGACGATCCGCTCGGTGCGCCAGACGGTCGCCGGGCTGTCGGGCGGCCAGCGCCAGTCGATCGCGGTCGCCAAGGCGGTCATGTGGAACTCGCGCCTGGTCATCCTCGACGAGCCGACCGCGGCGCTCGGCGTCGCGCAGACGCGGCAGGTGCTCGACCTCGTCCGCCGCCTGGCCGACCAGGGCCTGGCGGTGATGCTCGTCTCGCACAACCTGCACGACATCTTCGAGGTCGCCGACCGGATCACCGTCCTGCGCCTCGGCCAGGACGTTGCGCGCTTCAACACCAAGGAGACGACCCAGCGCGAGGTCGTCGAGGCGATCACCGCCGGCACGCTCAGCACGGTTCCCGGCCAGGAGGACGCGGAGGCACAGGTCCGGCTATGAGCGCGATCACCCCACCCCTCCCCACGCCCGCGGCCGCCCCGTCCGCCACGATCGGCGCCTATGCCCGGCGCTGGGTCGAGAACGTCCGCGGCGGCGAGCTCGGCAGCCTGCCGATCATCGTCGGCCTGATCGTCATCGCGATCGTCTTCCAGGTCCAGAACGACCGCTTCCTGACCGCCGGCAACTTCGTCAACCTCATGGTCCAGGGCGCGCCGTTCGCGCTCGTGGCGATGGGCATCGTGTTCGTCCTGCTGCTCGGCGAGATCGACCTCTCGGTCGGCTACGTATCGGGGGTCGGCGGCGTCATCACCGCGCTGCTGCTGCTGCCCGACGGCTCGGCGGTGCCGGCCGGCGTCGCGATCGCCGTCGTGCTCGCGACCGGCATCGCGATCGGCGTCCTGCACGGGCTGATCATCACGAAGATCGGCATCCCGTCGTTCGTCGTGACGCTGGCCGGCCTGCTCGGCTGGAACGGCGTCGTGCTGCTGCTGATCGGCAGCCGCGGCACGGTCGTGCTGCAGGACGACCTCATCATCGGCTTCGCCAACGACTTCGTGCCGAAGGGCGCCGCCTGGGTGCTCCTGCTGCTGACGGTCGGCGCCTACGCCGCCGTGCAGCTGTGGGGGCTGCGCACGCGTGCGGCCGCCGGGCTGTCCAACGACCCGATGCTCATCGTCGGGCTGCGCGTCGTCGGCCTGCTCGTGGCGCTGGCCTGCGTCGTGTGGATCGTCAACCAGGACCGCGGCCTGCCGTACGTCGCGGTGCTCGTCGGCGTCCTGCTGGTCTTCTGGACCTACGTCCTGCGCCGGACGCGCTTCGGGCGCCACGTCTACGCGGTCGGCGGCAACGCCGAGGCCGCGCGGCGGGCGGGCATCAACGTCGACCGCATCAAGATCATCTGCTTTGCGATCTGCTCGCTCATGGCGGTCGTCGGCGGCATCGTGCTCGCCTCGCGGCTGCGCTCGGTCGACACGAACGCGGGCGGGGGCGCGATCCTGCTGTACTCGAACGCCGCCGCGGTGATCGGCGGCACGTCGCTGTTCGGCGGCCGCGGGCACATCAAGTCCGCGCTGCTGGGCGCGCTCGTCATAGCCAGCATCGACAACGGCCTCGGCCTGCTGGGCCTGAGCTCGGGGACGAAGTTCGTCGTCACCGGCCTCGTGCTCCTGCTCGCCGTGACCGTCGACTCGTTCTCGCGCCGCGGTCGCGAGCAATCGGGCAGAGCATGACCGGGGCCACAGAGGGACTCACGGGGAAGGTCGCGCTCGTCACCGGCGCCAGCCGCGGCATCGGTGCCGCGGTCGCGCGCCGGCTCGCGGAGGCCGGGGTCGCACTCGGCCTCGGATCGCGCAGTGGCGACGACCTCGGGCTCGCGGGCGCGGTGGCACCCCCCACCGACGTCCGCGATCCGGCGCAGGTCGACGCGCTCGTCGCCGCCGCCGTGGCCGCGCACGGGCACCTGGACATCGTCGTCGCCAACGCCGGCGTCGGCGCCTACGGGCCGTTTCTCGAGCTCGACCCCGAGCAGCTCGAGCGCATGATCGACGTCAACCTCAAGGGCGTGCTCTACACGGCGCGGGCGGCGCTGCCGCATCTCATCGAGGCCGGCGGCGGCGACTTCGTGTCGCTGGCGTCGGTGGCCGGGGTCAACGCGTTCCCGGGCGAGGCGGTCTACAACGCGTCGAAGTTCGGCCAGGTCGGCTTCGTGCGGTCGCTGGACATCGAGCTGCGCGAGCAGGGCGTGCGCTGCTCGAACATCTGCCCCGGCGGCGTGGCCACGGACTTCGCGATGGGCACGGGGCGCAGCGAGGACTCGCCCGAGCTCGAAGGGATGATGAGCGCCGACGACGTCGCCGAGGTCGTCATGTTCGCGCTCACGCGGCCGCGCAGCCTGCGGCTCATGACCACGACGTTCCGGCCGATGAGCGAGGGCTCGTGGGGATAGCGGTCCGCTGGGGGATCCTGTCGACGGCCCGGATCGGCAACCGCCTCGTCGAGGGGGCGGCGAACACCGAGCTCGCCGAGATCGTCGCCGTCGCCAGCCGTACCCCGGCGACGGCGCAGGCCTTCGCCGACCGTCACGGCATCCCGCGCGCGCACGGCTCCTACGAGGCGCTGCTCGCCGACCCCGATGTCGACGCGGTCTACGTCCCGCTGCCCAACAGCATGCACGTGGAGTGGACGAAGCGGGCGCTGGAGGCGGGCAAGCACGTGCTCTGCGAGAAGCCGATGGACCGCCGCCCCGCCCAGGTGGAGCGGGCCTTCGACCTTGCGGAGAAGCACGGGCTGATCCTCAGCGAGGCGTTCATGTGGCGCCACAATCCGCAGACGGCGCGGCTGCGCGAGCTGCTCGACGGCGGCGCGATCGGCGAGGTGCGGCTCGTGCGGGCGGCGTTCTCGTTCATGCTCGCCGGGGAGGTCGACGTACGGTTGGACCCCGCGCTGCACGGCGGCGCGCTGATGGACGTCGGCTGCTATGCGGTGAGCGGGGCGCGGTTCGTCGTGGGCGGCGAACCGCTGCGCGCGATGGCCGAGGTCGTGACGGGGCCGACCGGCGTCGACATGCGCCTGACGGGGATGCTGCGCTTCGACGGGGATGTCGTGGCGACGTTCGACTGCGGCCTGGACCTGACCGGTCGCAGCGAGCTCGAGATCTCGGGTACGGAGGGACGCATCCTGCTGAGCGACCCATGGCACTGCATCGACCCGGGGATCGTCCTCGAACGCGGCTACGAGCGCGAGGTCGTCGAGGTCGCGGTCGCCGACAGCTACGCGCTCGAGCTCGCGGACATGGCGGCGGCGATCGGCGGCGAGCGCGCCCCGCTGCTCGGCCGCGCGGACGCGGTCGGTCAGGCGCGGGTGATCCAGGCGCTGTACCGGTCGGCGCGCGAGGGCTACGCGGCGCCGGTCGGATGAGCGGCTCGGGCTCACTGCGCGTGGCGATCGCCGGCTACGGCCTGGCGGGCGAGATCTTCCACGCGCCGCTCGTCGCCGCGACCGAGGGGCTGTCGCTCGTCGCGGTCACGACGTCGGACGAGCGGCGCGCCGCGCGCGCCCGCGCCGCCTACCACGGCGTCGCCGTCAAGCCCGACGCCGAGACGCTGCTGGCCGACATCCCCGACGTGCACGTGCTCGTCGTCGCGACGCCGAATCGCCTGCACCTGCCGATCGCCCGAGCGGCGCTCGCGCGCGGGATCGCCGTCGTGATGGACAAGCCGCTCGCGACCGAGGCGGCGCCCGCGGCCGAGCTCGTCGAGGCGTTCGCGGCCGCGCAGGTTCCGTTCACCGTGTTTCAGAACCGCCGCTGGGACGGCGACTTCCTGACGGTGCAGAAGGTGGTGCGGTCCGGTGAGCTCGGCGACGTCACCCGCTTCGAGTCGCGCTACGAGCGTTTCCGCCCGCAGGTCGATCCCGAGGCGTGGCGCGAGCAGCCCGTCGCGGACGAGGGCGGCGGCCTGCTGCTCGACCTCGGCGCCCACCTCGTCGACCAGGCGCTCCTGCTGTTCGGCTTGCCGCGACGCGTCTACGCGGAGGTCGACGCGCGGCGTACAGGCGCCGTCGTGGACGACGACGTCTTCGTCGCGCTCGAGCACGACGGCGGCGTGCGCTCGCATCTGTGGATGAGCGCGCTGAGGGCGGTCGGCGGGCGCTCGCTGCGCGCGAGCGGGACGCGCGCCGGGATCGAGACGCCGGGTCTGGACCCGCAGGAGGACCAGCTCGCCGCGGGACTGCGGCCGGGCGACGCCAACTGGGGCGAGGGCGAGCCCGCGCGCTTCGCCGACGACGGCGGCGAGCGCTGGATGCCGGTCGAGCCCGGCGCCTACGAGCGCTTCTACGCGGGCGTGCGCGACGCGCTGCGCGAGGGCGCGCCGATGCCCGTCGACCCGCGCGACAGCGTCGCCGGGCTGCGCGTCATCGCGGCAGCGCGGCGCAGCGCGCAGCGCGGTGCCGTCATCGACTTGACCGAGGAAGAGGAGGCAGGGACATGAAGACGAGCCTTGGCATCTGGGCGATGGGCCCGATGGTGACCCGCTTCAACCCGGCGGGCTACAAGCCCGAGCTGGCGGGCGTGAGCACCGCCGAGCACGTGCGCACGGCCGTCGCGGGTCTGGAGGGCCTGATCGACGACTACGAGTTCCACTATCCGCAGGAGCTCTCCGACGACAACCTCGACGAGGTGCGCGAGGCGCTCGGCGGGCACGGGATCTACGCGATCGCCAGCGGCATGCACCTCGACAGCCGCTTCTCCCGCGGCGGCCTCTCCTCCCCCGACGGCGCCACCCGCGCGGAGGCGGTGCGCCAGACCGTCGCGTGCGCCGAGTTCTCCGGGAAGCTCGGCGCGCGGATGATCATCTGGCCCGGGATCGAGGGCTACAACTACCCCTTCCAGACGCCGTACCGGGAGGCCTGGGCCGGGCTCATCGACGGCATGGCGGCGGCCGCCGAGAAGCTCGCCGAGCACGACCAGATCCTGCTGCTGGAGCACAAGAACTCCGAGCCGGCGATGAAGATCCACATGGGCAACGTCGGCATGACGCTGCACGTCATCCACACGCTGCGCGCGCGCGGGATCACCAACGTGCAGGTCAACATGGACTGGCAGCACCTGATCATGAACGGCGAGAACCTCGCCGAGTACGCGGCGCTGCTGGATGCCGAGGGGCTGCTCGGCCACCAGCACGCCAACTCCGGCTGGGGCACGTTCGACGACGACAACATGGTCGGTGCGACGGCGTTCATGGAGACCCTCGAGCTCGCCGTCGAGCTGCGCCGGGCGGGCTACGGCTCCGCTGGCGAGCGGCTGGGCTTCGACCTGTACCCGTACACCGAGGACGCCGTCGAGGTCGTCAAGCGCAGCGTGCTGCAATGGCGCTTCATCGACGGCGCGGCCTCGCGGATCGACGACGCGGCGCTGCGCGAGGCGCAGACGCGCAAGGACGCGATCCGCGCGTACGAGCTCGTGTACGCCGCGCTGGGCGCGTAGGTGTGGCGGATCAGCCTCGCCCACCGAGGCTCATTCGCCGCACCCCCGGTTCCGTAAGGTCGATGACGCCGTGACGCTGCTCGCGGGGCTGGACGTCGGGACGTCGTCGGTCAAGGGCCTGCTCGTATCGCCGGACGACGGCGCGGTGCTCGCGCGCGCGGAGGTCCCGCACCGGCTGAGCACGCCGCGGCCCGGCTGGGCCGAGCAGGACCCGGAGGACTGGTGGGCGGGCGCGCAGGCGGTGCTCGCGCGGCTCGCCTCGCAGGGTGAGATCGGCGCGATCGGGCTGACCGGCCAGATGCACGGCCTCGTCGCCCTCGACGCGGCCGGCCGCGTGCTGCGCCCGGCGATGCTGTGGAACGACGGCCGCACCGGCGCCGAGTGCGCGGAGATCGAGGCGGCGGTCGGCCTGCGGCGGCTCATCGAGCTGACCGGCAACCGCGCGCTGACCGGCTTCACCGCGCCCAAGCTGCGCTGGATCGCCCGCCACGAGCCGGACGTCTACGCGCGGATCGACCGCGTGATGCTGCCCAAGGACTACGTGCGGCTGCGGCTGTGCGGCGAGCATGCCACCGACGTGGCCGACGCGTCGGGCACGCTGCTGTTCGACGTCGCGGGGCGGCGGTGGAGCGACGAGATGCTGGCCGCGCTGGACGTCGACCCGGCGTGGCTGCCGCGGGCGCTGGAGTCGCCGGAGGTCAGCGGCGTGACGCCCGGCGGCATCCCGGTGGCGGCGGGCGCGGGCGACCAGGCCGCCGGCGCCCTGGGCGTCGGCGTCGACCGCTCGGGGCGGGCGGGGCCGGTCTCCGTCGTCCTGGGCACCTCGGGCGTGGTGTTCGCGGCGGCCGACGCCTTCGCCGCCGATCCGCAGGCGCGCGTGCACGCCTTCTGCCACGCGGTGCCTGGCGCTTGGCACAGCATGGGCGTGATGCTCTCCGCCGCGGGGTCGCTGCGCTGGCTGGCCGATGCCGTGGCCGCACCCGGCAGCGGCGGCGCCGACATCGGCGTGCTCGTCGAGGAGGCGCGCGGCTGGGGGCCGGGGGTCGAAGGGCTGACGTTCCTGCCCTACCTCGCCGGCGAGCGCACGCCGCACGCCGATCCGGACGCGCGCGGCGCGTTCAGCGGCCTGTCGCTGCGCCACGACCGCGGCGCGCTGACCCGCGCGGTGCTCGAGGGCGTCGCGTTCGGCCTGCGCGACGGGCTCGATCTCGTCGCCGAGAACGCCGGCCCGCCGAGCCTGGGCCGCGTGTCGGGCGGCGGCGCGCGCAGCCCGCTGTGGACGGCGATCCTCGCCTCCGTGCTCGAGCTGCCGCTGCAGCGCGTGGCGGTCGAGGAGGGCGCGTCGTTCGGGGCCGCGCTGCTCGGCGGCGTGGCGGCCGGCGCGTTCGCCGACGTGCACGAGGCGGTCGCGGCATGCGTGCGGCCGGGCGAGATCGTCGAGCCGGTGGCTGACTGGATCGAGCCCTACCGCGAGGCGCGCGAGCGCTTCGTCGCGCTGTACCCGGCGCTGCGGGCGGCCCGCTCCTGAGCCGACGGGTCGCGCGGCGCGCCGGTCAGGCCCGCTCGAGCGCGACCCGCAGCTGTCGAGAGCCCGCCCGGGCGCAGTCTTGGGCTCGCCGGCCGGCCGTCTGCACGATCTCGCTCAGGCCGGCCCGATGACGCTCGGCCAGTTCGCGGACGCTGAGCTCTTCGCGCACGTCGCCGTCGTGGGTCGTGCGCCGCGTCGGCACCCGCGCCTCCGGCGTCGCCGCGAGGGCCGCCAGCAGCGCCCGCATCTGGCGTTGCGCGCGCCGACGCTACGACATCGGCTGGCGTAGGGCGCGATCCAGCGGGTCACACAGCTGCGCGAGCAGGGTTCCCTGCACGGTGGGCAGCGCCCTCTGCACATCGCGGCTGACGTCCTCCTCGCCGCCACAGGCGGCGAGGGTGAGCCCGATGACCGCGCTGAGCACGGCCCCGGTCGTCGGCCGCCTGGGCATGCGCATGTTGTACAGGGACACCGCGGCGAAATGCTTGGGCCGCGGGACGCTGCGACCGCTATCCTCGCGCGCCGTGAGCGAGAACGCGAAGGACCCGATCAAGGCACTGCTCGCCGACATCCCGCCGGCGCTCTTTCTCGGCAACCCGTCGGGCACCGTGGCGATCATGCAGGACAAGGTCGTCGACGCCGGCGGCGATCCGGAGGAGGTCCTGGCCTGGGTGCGCGAGCGCGGCGGCTTCCCGGACAAGACGTTCGGCGTGCGCACGCGACAGGGCTTCGACATGCGGCCCAAGGCGCCGAGCAAGCACTACTACGTCGTCCCCGAGGACGCGCTGAAGTAGCCGCTCAGCGCGCGCGGGCGCGGACGGCCACGTCGCCGTCGCCCGTGCGCGCATGGATCGACTGCAGCGACCGGTCGTCGCGGACCAGGCCGCTGACCCTCGCGTCGCCGGACTCCGCGACCGCCCGGATCCGGTAGGCGCCACGCGGCACGGTCACCGCGACGTCGCCGGCGTTGCTGCGTGCGACGACGCGCCGCGGCAGGCCACCGACATCCGCGGTCACGTCGCCCGAGTCCGTCTGCGCGTCGACCGCGCGGACCGAGCGCGCGACGAGATCGACGTCGCCGGAGTCGCTGCTGGCGAACACGAGCGTCTGGCGGCCGTCGAGGTCGAGCTCGATGTCCCCCGAGCCGCTCTCGACGTGCACGCTGCGCACGTCGGTGCCACGCAGGTCGACGTCACCCGAGCCGGCGTCCACGGTGATCCGGACGCCGGGCGGCACCGCGATGCGCAGGTCCGAGTGGCACTTCACCACGAGGCGTTCCGCGCCGCAGGTGCTCTCGAGCGTCAGCACGCCGTTCTTGCGCGTCCGCTCGAGCTCGGGCTGGGACACGACCCAGTGGCGGGTCTCGCGGACCTGGACGAGCGTGCGCGACGGGACGAGGTCGACGTCGCCGCGGTCGGCCTTGACGACGATCTCGCGCACCGTCCCGAAGACGGTGTCGGTCCGCACCTGCGACCGGGCGAAGGCGAAGTTCGCGAGGGTCCACGCCCCCGCCACGATGAGCAGCAGCAGGACGAGCAGCCACGCGAGGCTCTTCATCCGCGGACCCTTTCACAGGGGCCGCGGGCGGCGCGGCCACGTGACCGCGCCGAGCTGGGTCAGCGGCCCGGGTACGGGTCGTCGGCGGCGTCGCCGCCGCTGGCGGTGCGCCACGCGCCGTTGGAGCACTCCGGACACGGCGGGATGCTCTCGCTCGACTGCACGCCGAGCTCGTAGCCGCAGTTCGTGCAGACGTAGGTGCCTGCGCTGACGTCGCTTCCGGCAGGAACGGGCTCGGCCATGGTGGTCTCCTCGGTCGATTTCACGTACTGGGACGCATCTACCCCGCTAGCGCTCCAGATGTGCCTTGAGATCGCTCAGCGCGCGCCGCATCACGGCGTCGGAGATCGCCTTGCGCACGACGCCGGGCACGAAGCGGCCCGGGTCGATCCGCAGGTCGAGCTCGACGTGCGTGTGCGTGCCGCCGTCGCGCGGCTCGAAGCGCCACTCGCCGCAGAAGTCGCGAAAGTCGCCGCCGAGGTACTCGCTGGCGAGGCGGTCGGGCTCGTCGTAGACCTGGCGCAGCCGGTAGCGGACGGTCTTCACCCGCGCATCGACGACGTACTCGACGATCGTCCCCCGCCCCGCGGCATCGCGCTCGAGGACCTCCACGTCGCGCACCGCGCCCTGCCACTCCGGCAGCCGCTCGAAGTCCGTCAGCGCGTCGAAGCAGGCCTGCGGCGACGCGGCGATCTCGGCGGTCTGGCAGTCGCCGTAGCCCGCCATCTCAGCCCGCCGCGCGCCGCTCGGCGATCTGCTCGAGCCGTCGCAGCGACTCGGCGTTGCGAACCATCGTGAGCAGGTGGACGAGCGGGTTGACGCCCAGCAGCGCCGACAGGCCGTCGGGGTTCTCGGTCATCCGGACGTACGTGCCGCCGTCGCTCGCCGCGAGCTCGAGCGTGACCTGCGCGGTGCCCAGCGGCCGCGCCTTCGCGCGCAGGCGCAGCAGCGACGGCGGGTCCGCCTCGAGCGACTCGGTGTGGTCGTCGAGGCTCAGCGGCCCGACACCGACCGTGTGGTGAAAGCGCGAGCCGGGTGCCGGCCACGAGGCATCGGCGGCGCGGATGCGCTTGGAGCCCACAACCCAGTCGCCGTACGTGCCGGCATCGGCGAGCGCGTCCCAGACCGCTGCGGGAGAGACGCGCATGAACCTCTCGTTGGTGGCCACGGCCGCGGGCTACCCCCGCGAGCCCGGCGCGGAAACGGACCCCGCGCCTGCCCGCATCGCGCGCGTTGCCGCGCCGACCCAATCGGGTAGGCCTGCGCCAACGCGCGTGGTCGGGCAGGGCTTCACTCCTGAAGCGGTGCCCCACGGCGCAGGTTTGCACCTGGAGGCAGCATCGGACGCGCTGCGGTCGCGGCTGGACTCGGGTTCTGCTCCGAAGTTCTCGAGAGGACCCCGGATGGCCACGGAATTTCCCGACCTCGACCGCGACACCGCGCCGCAGAGCACGCTCAGCCTCATCTCCAACGAGATGGTGCGCATCTACAAGCAGCAGTTCGGCCGCGGCCCCACGAAGACCCGCACGAACTGGGCCGGCTCCGACGTGCTCGTCGTCACGCTCGAGGAGACCTTCACGCCCGCCGAGCGCAGCCTGCGGCGGCTGGGCAAGCATCAGGAGCTGCGCGATCTGCGCCTGCTGTTTCAGTACGCCGAGCTCGACGTGTTCTGCGCCCCGGTCGAACGGCTCACCGGCCGCAAGGTGCGGGCCTTCGTGAGCGGCATCGACACCCACGCCGACCTGGCGACCGAGATGTTCGTGCTGCACCCGGCCGGCTACGAGGGCGAGTCGCGCCAGAACGCCGGCGAGGCCGGTTGACCGCGGGCGGCCGGCCGGGGCCGGCGAGCGCCGCGGGCGACGCGGCGCCGGCGCCCGGCCGCGTCGCGGCCGATGTCGCCGGCGTGGCGATCGGAGCGATCCTCGCCGGCGTCGGCTTCGTGCGCCGCGCCAAGCCGGTGCATCCAAACGGTGTCACCTATCGCGCGCGGCTGTCGGTGCCGGGCGCGACCGCCGCTCCCGCCGCCTCGACGCTGCTCAGCACGCCCGGCGAGCACGACGCCATCGTGCGCTTCTCCCGCTCGCTCGGGCTGCCCCGTCCGCTGCCCGACCTGCTCGGCATGTCGATCCGGGTCATCGACGCATACGGCCCCGACCGCCATCAGGACCTCCTGCTCGTCACGTCGGGCCGCCGTCCGGTCCTGCATCACGTCTTCCTGCCCGCGCGCGACGTGCAGCAGCGCCCGTACAGCTCGGCGATCCCGTACGCGGCAGGCGACCGGCGCTTCGTCGTGGGCGCGCTGCCGGACCCCGCCGCGCCGCGGCCGCCGGGCGACGACGCGTTCGGGCGCCTCGCCCGCGCCGCGGCGACCGGCCGGCTGACCTTCGGCCTCGCGGTCGCCGCCGTGCCCGGCCCGTTTTCGCGCGTGGCCACGATCCACGTGCTCGAGGCGCTGCCCGACACCCTCGAGGGGCTGCGCTTCAGCCCCTTCAACAGCGGCGGCGGGCTGCGGCCGTCGGGCCTGCTGAACCGCATGCGCCGGACGGCGTATCCGATGTCGCAGCGGGCGTGGGCGGCGGCCGGCCACGGCGAGGCGCAGCGCCAGGCGGACGTCGCGCTGCGCACGCTGCGGCGCTGACGACCGGGTCACACCCGCCGCGAGATGCGTGCATGAAGCACCGCGGACGGGGGAACTCGGGCCGCCGCACGCGACTCACCGGATGTCCGCCGGCGGTTGCCTGAGTTCCCTGTCAAGCGGCCGCGTCCTCACCAGACGTGGCGGACGAACAGGACCTGTTCATCTCACTTGATGGAGGCGAAGCACACATGGCTGCAACACCCGCACCCCGCACCGGTACCGCCATCACGGCGGCGCGCTCGGACGCGCGCCTGTCGACCGAGACGAAGGCTGGCCCCAAGACCACCGAGTTCATGGCGTGGCTGCTCGTCAGCGCGCTGATCCTGCTCAGCGCGATGTTGATCAAGGGCGGTGACAGCGGCGGCACCGACGAGTTCATCGCCCGCCAGGCCTGGCTCTACGTGGCCATCGTGACGGCCGGCTACATGATCAGCCGCGGCCTGGCCAAGAGCGGCAGCCGCGAGCCGTACTTCGACGGTGGGACCAACGAGCATCGCGACCGCGACGCCCGCTGACCACGCTCCGACGTGTTCGTCTACACCAAGCGGCCGGGCCGGCGCGGGAACTTCCGCTTCATGCCCGGCTGCCTGGTGTTCTCGCTCGTCGCGTCGATCGTCCTGACGATCCTGCTGAACCTCATCATCCGCGCCTTTTAGGTGAAGTCACCCCGCGCGCACCGAGCGCGCGAGCCGGATCAACTCACCCGCCGGCTGATGGGCCTCGAGACGCAGCAGCAGCCCGTCGCGCTCCCACATGAGCGTGTTGGCGGCCAGGCGCGCCTCCTGCACGCGCGGCTCGCCGCCGTCCGCGTCGAAGAACACCGCGTGGGGCCCGCGCAGCAGCAGCCCGGGCCGCCCCGCGATCCGCACCCGCCGCGTCGTCTTCGTGACGAACTTCTGGACGTAGCGCCCGGCGCTGCCGGGCACCTGCGTGAAGAGGATCGGCCGCCCCGAGCGCGCGCGGTAGACGAAGGTCACGACGCCGTCGTCGACGTACACCTCGCGCGGCGGGCCGAGCGCCGCCGGTCGCAGCAGATCGAAATCCGCCGCGCGGCGCGCGCCGGCCGGCGTGTGACGCTCGCCCAGCGCCAGCGACTTGCCGAGCGCGGTCGGCGGCAGGCGCGGCACCTGCGTCACCGTCGCGTTGCGCAGCCCGAGCCGCTCGAGCAGCCCCGAACCGACCCCGGGCGCGGCCAGCACGCCGCCGCCGGCCACCAGCGCGAGCAGCGCCGCGAGCAGCGGCCGGCGCCCGCGGCCGCGCCGTCGCGGCGCCG
>JAUXSD010000346.1 GCA_030681525.1 Solirubrobacteraceae bacterium | reverse complement strand
GAAACTTCAGCCCGTACAAATCGTGCTTGAGTGTGCTCCACGACAGATGCTCCAGAATCTGCGCGAAATAATCGGTCAACTGATCTTTGCTCAAATCATCGATGTAATAGTCGAAATGTTCGCCTGCCCGGCGCACGCCGTGACTGTACGCTTCTATCGTCTTGGGCTGTATACAGCGCAGCTTCAAATGTTTGAGCAGGCTGCCGTAATTCCTGGCAAACGGTTATGGGAACTCGTTGTGGGAACTCGTGTTTCATAATCATTCTCCTCATGCTAAAGTGTAAAAACCCCTTGCGGGGATGAGGAGAAATTATGGCTTTGAATCAAATTGATGCAGGGTATTTCTCCGCGATAGCGGCTTCGTCCAACCTGGTGCTTAACCTCGCTTCCTTCGTTCGAGCGATCACCGCTTCGCGGCTTCGCCCCACTTGTTCCACCTTCGCCCTGCGGGCACGGTGTCACGGCGGGGGTGTTGCTCAATTGCGCTCCGTTATGCGTCTCACAATCACTGAACCTATGCGCGTCCTCCGCCTCTTTATTTTGTCGCTTGCTTTCACCATGTCTGGTTGCACCACACTTGAGCGCACGGCGCACATGTACAGCAGCGAAGCACCTCCGCCTCAGACATTTCAATACAAGGATGGCGGCTCTGGCATTTACTATTCGTTTACGGTCGGAGATGCACCACAGCCGGATACCGCAGTCTTTTTCTATGGCGCAACAGGCTGCCCCAGTTGGAAATCTGTCATGCCTGATTACGTCAGCGGTCTTACGGTCGCTGCCCGTGTTTTCGTCCTCAACAAGCGATTTGTGCCTGACCGTTCCACGGGTCTATTCGACTGCGGCCGAGACTTTCATCTCGCAAACAATCCCGATCAGTGGGTAGCCGACTATTCGGAATTCATCGCCGCGCAAATAAGCTCCGTTACGCCCAAGCCCAGAAATGTCGTCTTGGTTGGCGTTTCGGAAGGTGCATTGCCCGCAGCCAAAATCGCCGGGCTACTCCCTGTGGTTACCCACCTTGCAATC
>JAUXSD010000326.1 GCA_030681525.1 Solirubrobacteraceae bacterium | reverse complement strand
GCGCGCGGGTGATCTTGCGCGTCACGAACGTCTCGCCGCGCCGCTCGCTCTCATGGTTGAAGAGAATCCCGTTGGAGGCGTGCATCCCGTAGGACTCGCGGTAGTTGACGGTGATCCAGCACGCCGCCACCTCCGCCACGGCGTACGGGCTGCGCGGGTGAAACGGCGTGTTCTCACCCTGCGGCGGCGGCGAGGCGCCGAACATCTCGCTCGACGAGGCCTGGTAGAAGCGCGGCTCGACGCGGGCGTCGCGGATCGCCTCCAGCAGGCGCACGGTGCCCATGCCGGTGACGTCGATCGTGTACTCCGGCACGTCGAAGGAGACCCGCACGTGTGACTGCGCGCCGAGGTGGTAGACCTCGTCGGGCTGCAGCTCGTAGAGCACGCGCACGAGGCGCGACGAGTCCGACAGGTCGGCGTGGTGCAGGTAGAGCTTGACCTGCTCCTCGTGCGGGTCGCGGTAGAGGTGATCGATTCGCTCGGTGTTAAACGACGACGAGCGGCGCACGAGGCCGTGGACCTCATAGCCCTTGTCCAGCAGCTGCTCGGCGAGGAACGAGCCGTCCTGTCCGGTGATTCCGGTGATGAGCGCGCGTGGCATCGGGCGAATGCTATCGGGGCCCCTCGGCGCTCACCCGCGCAACCGTCGCGCCGTCAGCCCGGACCCGCCGCGGCGTCGGCACCGCTCCAGCCGCGAGTCAGACGGGGCCCGACCCGCGCGCGCAGCGCCCGCCCCAGACGCTCCAGGCGCTGCGGCGCGAACAGCGCCAGCGTGAGCCACGCGGTCAGCGGCAGCGACCACGCCAGGTACGTCACGCAGTAGCGCAGCGACTCGGCGCTCATCTGGGTCATGCTGTCCAGCGTGGGCGGGAAGGTGAGCGCCAGCGCGACGCTCGCCAGCAGCGTGACGCGCGGCCAGCCGCCGCGCCGCAACGCCTCCCACGCCAGCAGCGAGAGCAGGAACGGGGCGTGGTAGTAGTCGATGTTCCACGGGTCCAGCACGCAGCGCAGCAGCATGAGCAGCGCGAAGAGGCCCAGCGCGTCCTCGGGCTCGAACGACTTTCGCCGCCGCCAGTACACGAAGCCGATCGGGATGCCGAGCAGCACGATGAGCGGATGGGTCAGCGTGCCCAGCCAGGTCGGGATCTCGGCGGCGAAGCCGCGCGCGCCGGCCTCCCGCTCGGCGGCGGTGCGCGGCGACGAGAACGGCCACCACACGTTGGCGGGCGCGACGACCGGCTGCGCCTGGGTGATCGCCGTGTGCGTGGCGACGACCGCGTCCGGCTGGAGGATCACGGCCGGCAGCGCGATGGCGATCGCGATCGCGCCGGCGATCGCGGTGAGCCGGATGCGCTGCCCGCCGGCCGCCAGCAGCGTCGGGATGATCGCGATGACGGCCCACTGCTTCGTCGCGATCGCCAGCCCCAGCAGGACGCCCGCGAGCAGGTGGTGGCGGCGCGTGGCGGCGAGGATGGCGCCGACGCACAGCGCCGCGCCGAGGAACTCCTCGGGGTGACCCCAGTGCATCGAGCGAAGCGTGCCGGGGTTGACGACGGCCAGCACCGCGACGAGCAGGGCGGCCGCGACCGGCAGCCCCAGCGTCAGCATCCGGCGGCGCAGGTAGGCGGCGAGGATCACGACGGCGGCCAGGCACGGCAGCGCGCCGACGAGGTAGACGACGGTCAGGTTCTGCTCGAAGACCAGCCACACGAACGGCACGCGCAGAAACAGCGAGAAGTCGCCCATCAGCCCGGGGTTCTGGGCGAAGGTCTGCAGGTCCCCGCGGACGAGCGCGTCGATCGGGAACGCGGCGTCGGTGAAGTAGTCCAGCCCGTCGGCGAACCCGATCGAGCCGCGCATGACGATGAGCATCGCCACGAAGATCGCGGCGCCGGCGAGCACCTGCTGGGTCCGCAAGGACATCACCTCCCGCTCATCGGCATGGGGCACAGGCCGCTTGAGGCCGGGGGCCCGCGAGCGGCCGAGCGCCGTAGGCTCCACGGGCCGATGGCCGTCCCGCTCTTCGACACCACCACCCCGCTGGCCTCGCTGCACGCCGAGATCGACGCGGCGATCGCCGGCGTCGTCGCGTCGCGCAAGTTCATCCTGGGCCCGCAGGTCGGCGCGTTCGAGGCGGAGTTCGCCGCGTTCTGCGGCACGCGACACGCGGTCGGCGTCGCCAACGGCACGGACGCGATCACGATCGCGCTGCGGGCGATGGGCGTCGGCCCCGGCGACGACGTCGTCGTGCCGTCGTTCACGTTCTACGCGACCGCCGAGGCGGTCCCGCCGACCGGCGCCCGGCCGGTCTTCTGCGACGTCGACCCCGACACGTACTGCGTCACGGCCGAGACCGTCGCCGCCGCAATGACGCCCGCGACGAAGGCCGTCGTCGCCGTGCACCTGTTCGGCAACCTCGCGCCGGTGGCCGACATCGAGGCGCTCGGCGTGCCGGTGCTCGAGGACGCCGCGCAGGCCGCCGGCACCCGCTCGGCCGCCGGCCGGCCCGGGGCGCTCGGCCGCGCCGGCACGTTCAGCTTCTTTCCGTCCAAGAACCTCGGCTGCTACGGCGACGGCGGCGCGATCACGACCGGCGACGACGCGCTCGCCGAGGCCGCCCGGATGCTGCGCTTCCACGGCTCGCACGACAAGGTCACCTACGAGCACGTCGGCTACAACTCGCGCCTCGACGAACTGCAGGCGGCGATCCTGCGCGTCCAGCTTCCGCTCGTCGACGACTGGGCCGCCGGGCGCCGCGCCGCCGCGCGCCACTACGAGGACGCGGGCCTCGGCGAGCTCGTGTCGCTGCCCGCCGCGACGGCCGGCTGCGAGCCGGCCTGGCATCTGTACGTCGTGCGCTCCGACCGTGCCGACGAGCTCGCGGCCGGCCTCGGCGCGCGCGGGATCGGCGCCAAGGCCTACTACCGCGTCCCCGTCCACCGCCAGCCCGCGATGCGCGCGATCGCCGGGGCCGTGTCGCTGCCGGTCACCGACGACCTCGCCGCCACGCACCTCGCGATCCCGATGAGCCCGGTGCTGACCGCCGAGCAGGCGGCCGAGGTCACGGCCGCGGTGCGCGCGGTGCTCGCGTAGCCGCGCCTCAGCGCGCGCGGCGCGAGCGCTCGAGCTGCTCCTGCAGGCGCTCGAGCACGCGCACGACGCGCAGGCCGCTGGCGCCGTCCGAGCGCGGGGGCGTCCCCGTGCGGACGCACTCGACGAAGTGCTCGACCTCCAGGCGCAGCGGCTCGGCGTTGGAGATCCGCGGGCTGTGGATGTCGCCGGCGCGGGTGATGTACTCGCCGTAGGAGCTGGCGGACTGGTCGAAGCCCTTGTCGTAGACGGTGACCTTGCGCTCGAGGTCCATGTCGTCGAACGTCGCCATCCGCTGCGAGCCGACGACCGTGAAGCGCCGCTCCTTGTGCGGGTCCAGCCACGACAGGTGCAGGTGCGCGGCCAGGCCGGACGGGAAGCGCAGGAAGGCGAACACGACGTCCTCGATGCCGGGGCGCATGTAGCACTCGCCGTGCGCCGACAGCTCGGACGGGTCCTCGCCGGCCAGGTGCAGGATCACCGAGATGTCGTGCGCGCCGAGCGACCACAGCGCGTTCTCGTCGGCGCGCAGCTGGCCGAGGTTCAGGCGGTTTGAGTAGATGTAGTGGATGTCGCCGAGCTCGCCGGAGTCGGCGATCTCCTTGAGCTTGCGCACGCCCGGGTGGTACTCGAGCAGGTGGCCGACCATGAGCAGCCGGCCGCTGGCGTCCGCCGCCGCCACGGCCCGCTCGGCGTCGGCGACCGACTGCGCCAGCGGCTTCTCGACGAAGCAGTGCTTACCGGCCTCGAGCACGCGCACGGCGAGGGCGGCGTGCGTCGGCACCGGCGTGGCGAGGACGACCGCGTCGAGCGTGTCGTCGGCCAGCAGCTCGTCCAGGTCACCGGTGAAGCGCGCGTGCGGGTGCTTGGGCGCGAGCCTGGCGCGCACCTCGTCGCGCTCGTCGCAGCACCAGGCGAGCTGCGCACCCGGGACGAGGTCGAAGTTGCGCGCGAGGTTCGGCCCCCAGTAGCCGAGTCCGACGACGCCGACGCGGACGGG
>JAUXSD010000325.1 GCA_030681525.1 Solirubrobacteraceae bacterium | reverse complement strand
CGCGGCGCGCGACGTCGCGGGTCGGCAGCGACGCCACGTCGGCGCCGTCGAGCAGGACGGCGCCCGACTGCGGCTTGACCAGCCGCGCCATCGCGCGCAGGAGCGTCGACTTGCCGCTCGCGTTCGCGCCGACGATCGCCGTGATGCGCCCGTTCGGGAACGCGCAGTCCAGGTCGCGCAGGACCTTGCGGCTGCCATAGGCGAACGAGACATCGGCAGCATGGAGCTTCATCTGAGGCGACCCTAACAGCAGGCGGGAGTCGCGCACGCTGCGAAGATGGCCGCCTGATGACGTCGCGCGTACCAGCCGTCGCCCTCGCGGCGCTCGCCGCGGTCGCGTTCGCCGTCGCGGGCTGCGGCTCGGGCTCCTCGGAGGACGAGCCGTCCGCCGCCACCGCCCCCACCGGTGCCGCTCGCGCAGCGCAGGAGCGGCGCGTGGCCGACGCCGAGGTCGCGGTGACGGCCAAGCCGCGCAGCGCGCAGGCGCTCGCCGAGCTGGTCGAGGCGAACTACCTGGCGGCGAACGCCTACACCGACCCCGTCGACAACAGCTACAGCCGTGCGGGCATCGAGTACCTGCGCAGCGCGGACCGGGCGTGGCAGCGCTACCTCGCGCTGGAGCCCGAGAAGGTCGACGTCGCGGTCGCGTCCATGATCGTGCTGGCGTACGGCAAGACGGGCCTCAACCAGCCTCGTCAGGCCATCAACGTGCAGCTCCTCGTCGCGGCGGTCCGCAAGGACTCCGCGTCCTTCCAGCAGCTCGCCGTGATGGCGTACGAGAGCGGGGACAGGCGCACCGGCGACCTGGCGGCCGATCAGGCGGTGCAGCTCGCCCCGGCGTCCGAGCGCGAGCGCATGCGCAAGGGCCTGCGCGACCTGCGCGCCGGGAAGTTCCCCGGCACCCGCTGACGCGCCTCAGTCGCCGAGCTCGAGCACCGCGAGGAACGCCTCCTGCGGGACCTCGATGCGGCCGACCTTCTTCATCCGCTTCTTGCCTTCCTTCTGCTTCTCGAGCAGCTTGCGCTTGCGCGAGATGTCGCCGCCGTAGCAGCCGGCGATGACGTCCTTGCGGTAGGCCTTCACCGTCTCGCGCGCGACGATCGAGGCGCCGATCGCCGCCTGGATCGGGACGTCGTACTGCTGGCGCGGGATCTTCGCCTTGAGCTTCTCGGTGAGGCTGCGACCGACCTCGTAGGCCTTGTCGCGGTGCACGACCATCGACAGCGCGTCGACCTGCTCGCCGGCGAGCAGGATGTCGAGCTTGACCATGTTCGAGGCCTGCATCCCGCGCAGCTCGTAGTCCAGTGACGCGTAGCCCTTGGTGCGCGACTTCAGCGCGTCGAAGAAGTCGATGACGATCTCCGCCAGCGGCAGGTCGTA
>JAUXSD010000322.1 GCA_030681525.1 Solirubrobacteraceae bacterium | reverse complement strand
GGCGCTCTTGTGCGTGCAGACGAAGTCGACGGTCCGGGCGCCGAAGATGTCGTTCGACACGAACGAGTTCTTCCTGAAGTCCAACGAGGAGATGGCCGACGCCTTCTCGCCGTGGCCGGAGGCGATGGCCTCGACGCTGGAGATCGCAGAGCGCTGCAACGTCGAGATCGAGCTCGACAAGCAGCTCATCCCGGCCTACCCGACGCCCCACGGCGAGGACGAGCACGCGTACCTGCGCGCGCGGGTCGAGGAGGGGCTGCGGACGCGCTACGGCGATCCGGCCCCGGCCGAGGCGCGCGAGCGCATGGAGATGGAGCTCGAGGTCATCCACCGGATGGGCTTCGACGCCTACTTCCTCATCGTCTGGGACTTCATCGCCTACGCGAAGGCCAACGGCATCGCGGTCGGGCCCGGCCGCGGGTCGGCGGCGGGCTCGATCGTCGCCTACTGCCTGCAGATCACCGATGTCGACCCGCTGCGCTACGGGCTGCTGTTCGAGCGCTTCCTCAACCCCGAGCGGGTGTCGATGCCGGACATCGACATCGACTTCTCCGTGCGCGGGCGCGCCAAGGTCATGCGCTACGTCGTCGAGAAGTACGGTCGCGAGTCGGTCGCCCAGATCGTGACGTTCGGCAAGATGTTCCCGCGCGCTGCGACGCGCGACGCGGCCCGCGTGCTCGAGCACGACTACGGCGTCGGCGACAAGCTCGCCAAGCTCATCCCCGACCCGATCATGGGCCGCTCGCCGTCCTTCGAGGACTGCCTCGCGCCCGGCCAGGAGCTGCGCAAGGCCTACGACTCCGACCCGATCGCCAAGCAGGTCATCGACGTCGCCCGTGGTCTGGAGGGGATCGTGCGCAACTCGTCGATCCACGCCGCCGCGGTCGTCATCGCCGAGGGGCCGCTGACCGACATCGTCCCGCTGCAGCTCGCCGACTCAAACCAGGTCGACGCCGACGGCAACAAGATCTTCAACATCGTCACGCAGTTCTCCATGAAGCCCGTCGAGCAGCTCGGCCTGCTGAAGATGGACTTCCTGGGGCTGCGCAACCTCGACGTCATCGAGGACGCGCTGGACATCATCGAGCGCTCGACCGGCGTGCGGCCGGACATGGCCAACCTGCCGCTCGACGACCAGCGCACGTACGACATGCTCGCCGCCGGCGACTCGATCGGCGTCTTTCAGTTCGAGTCCGAGGGCATGCAGAAGGCGCTGCGCAACGTGCGCCCGACGGAGTTCGACGACCTCGTCGCGCTCAACGCCCTGTACCGCCCGGGCGCGATGGACCACATCGGGACCTACGCGCGCGGCAAGCGCAACCCCGAGACGATCGAGTACGCCGACGAACGCCTGCGGGCGATCACCGAGTCGACGAAGGGGGTCATCCTCTACCAGGAGCAGTCGATGCAGATCGCCAAGACGATTGCCGGCTTCTCGGGCGCCAAGGCCGACGACCTGCGCAAGGCGATCGGCAAGAAGAACCGCGACGCGATGGCGAAGCTCGAGCCCGAGTTCCGCGCGGGCTGCCGCGCATCGGGCACCCGCGATCAGGTCATCGAGCAGCTCTGGCAGACCAACGTCAAGGCCGCCGACTACTCGTTCAACCGCTCGCATGCGGCGTGCTACGGCCTGATCGCCTACCGCACCGCGTGGCTGAAGGCCAACTACCCGGCCGAGTACATGGCGGCGCTCATCAGCTCGGTCATGTCGACGAAGGACAAGGTCCCGTTCTTCGCGACGCAGGCCGAGCAGATGGGGATCGAGATCCTGCCGCCCGACGTCAACGTCTCCGACCACGACTTCGTGGTCAGCGAGGGCAACATCCGCTTCGGCCTCGACGCCGTCAAGGGCGTCGGGTTCGCCGCGGTCGAGGCGATCAAGGCGGCGCGCGAGGAGGGCGGCCCGTTTGGGTCGCTGTGGGACTTCTGCGCCCGTGTCGACTGCC
>JAUXSD010000317.1 GCA_030681525.1 Solirubrobacteraceae bacterium | reverse complement strand
CCCGTCGCTGGACCTGCAGTCGATGACCGAGGCCTACCTGACCTACGGCCACCGCCTGGAGCGCCACATCGCCGACACCGCGCGGATCGTCTGGGACGCGCTGGACGCCGACAAGCTCGTCATCTACGAGGGCGCGCAGGGCGCGCTGCTGGACATCGACCACGGCACCTATCCCTTCGTCACGTCCTCCAACCCGATCGCGGGCGCGGCCTGCGTCGGCGCGGGCGTCGGGCCGAAGGACATCCACGAGGTGTGGGGCATCGCCAAGGCCTACACGACGCGCGTCGGCTCCGGTCCGTTTCCGACCGAGCTCGACGACGAGGTCGGCGAGGACATCCGCACCCGCGGCGGCGAGTTCGGCACGACGACCGGCCGCGCGCGCCGCACGGGCTGGCTCGACATCCCCGCGCTGCGCTACGCCTCGCGCATCAACGGCCTGACGTCGCTGGTGATCACGAAGCTCGACGTCCTCACCGGCTTCGACAAGATCAAGGTCTGCACCGCCTACAGCGGCCTCGACGGCGCGCACTTCACCGACTTCCCCTACCACCAGTCGGTCCTGCATCATTCCCGCGGCGAGTACATCGAGCTCGAGGGCTGGAGCGAGGACATCACGGAGTGCCGCGAGCCGTCGGAGCTGCCGCAGGCCGCGCGCGACTACCTGAAGTTCATCGCCGACGCGGTGAAGGTGCCGATCGTGCTCGTCGGCGTCGGTCCCGGCCGCGAGCAGATCATCTGGACGCAGGGCGAGCGCCTGCGCGCGGCGGCGTAGGACCCGGGCACCTACGCCCAGCGCTCGAGCAGGTCCTCGTCGGGCACGTCGCGCACGAGCCGCGCCGGGACGCCCATGACGACCTTGCGCGCCGGGACGTTGGCGGTCACGACCGCGCCGGCGGCGACGAACGCCTCCTCGCCGATCTCCACGCCGGGCACGAGCACGGCGCCGCCGCCGATCCGGCAGGCGCGGCGCAGCGTGGCGCCGTGCAGCGGCATTCCCTTCGGGTGGCGCGCCATCGTGTCGTCGTTCGTGGTCATCGCGCAGGGCCCGAAGAAGACGTCGTCCTCGATGACGCTGTAGGCCGTGACGTAGGCCTGCGACTGGATCCGCACGCGGGCGCCGATCGTCACGTCGTTGTCGATGCCGCTGGCGCGTCCGACGACCGTGTCGGGACCGATCTGCGCGCGCTCGCGCACGAACGCCTGGTCGGCGATGATCGTGCCCGCGCCGATCCGCGCCCCGGCGAAGACGATCGCCTGCGTGCCGATCACGGCGCCGGCCTCGATGACCAGCGGGTCGGACACCTCGCGCGGCGCCGTCGAGCGCCTGGCCAGCACCGGCGCCTTGCCGAGCACCGCGCCGTCGCCGATCACCACGCCGTCGCCGATCACGACGCCGTCGTGGACGACCACGTGGGCGCCGAACGACACGCCGGCGCCGACCTGCGCGGTGGGGCTGATGACGAGTCCGGGGGCGTCGATCATGGGCTGAGCAATGTAGCCATGGCGGCGACGACGCGGTCGGCGGCGTGGCCGTCGCCGTAGAGCTCGGGACGCTCCGTCGGCGGGCGTCGCGCCAGCGCGGCCTGCGCGGCGGCGGCGTCGAGGTCGACGAGCACGTTCCAGCCCGCCTGCACGGTCTCGACCCACTCGGTGCTGTCGCGCAGCGTCACGCACGGCACGCCCGCGAGATAGGCCTCCTTCTGCACGCCGCCGGAGTCGGTCAGGACCGCGCGCGCCCGCGTCAGCAGCGCGGTGAAGGCCAGCGGCCCGAGCGGCGGCAGCATGGTCGTGCCGGCGGCCAGGCGCTCGAGCAGGCCCGCGGCCTGCAGCCGCGACCGGGTCCGCGGATGCAGCGCCACCACGACGGGGAGCTCGACGCCCAGCAGCAGCTCGACGAGCCGCTCCAGGCGCGCCGGATCGTCGACCGTGCCGGCGCGATGGGCGGTGACGAGCACGTAGCCGCCGGGCGTCACGCCGGCCGCCTCCAGCGGGCCGTCGTCGGACGCGGCGCGCGGCGCGAGCAGCCGCGCGACGTCGACCATGACGTCGCCGACGACGTGCACCGACTCGCCGCAGATCCCCTCGCGGGCGAGGTTGTCGGCCGCGTTTGGCGACGGGACGAGCAGCAGGTCGCTCATGTGGTCGGTGAGCACGCGGTTGAGCTCCTCGGGCATCGCCCGGTCGAAGGAGCGCATGCCGGCCTCGACGTGGGCGACCGGGATCCGGGCCTGGGCGGCGGCGAGCGCGCCCGCGAGCGTGGAGTTCGTGTCGCCGTAGACGAGGACCGCGTCGGGGCGCTCGTCGGCCAGCAGCGCGCCGAGCGCCCCCACCATGCGGGCGGTCTGCTCGGTGTTCGAGCCTCCGCCCAGCCCGAGCACGATGTCCGCAGATGGCATCCCGAGCTCGCGCACGAAGATCGCCGACAGCTCGTCGTCGTAGTGCTGGCCGGTGTGGACGAGCAGCTCCTCGTGCTGCTCGCGCAGCGGGCCCGAGACGGCGGCCGCCTTGACGAACTGCGGCCGGTTGCCGATGACCGTGAGGATCCTCACGCGGCGGGGGTGCGCGCGAGCGAGGCCTCGATGTGCTCGCGGACCGCCGCCGCGGCAGCGGTCGAGACCGGCCCGGGCACCTGCGGCAGCGCGGCGCCGTCGATCGCGTGGACCGGGTGTACCTCGCGCAGCGAGGACGCGAGAAACGCCTCGCTGGCGGCCGCGACGTCCCCCGTCGTCGTCACGCGCTCGGCCGCGTCGGTGACGGCCATCAGCGCGCGGCGGGTGATCGAGTCCAGGATGCGATCGCTCAGCGGCGGCGTGTACAGCGCCCCGTCGAGGACGTAGAAGAACGAGGTGGTCGGCCCCTCGAGCACGCGTCCGTGCGGGCTGACCAGCAGCGCCTCGTCGGCGCCCTGCTCGCGCGCGATCCGCGTGACGAGCATGTTCGCGGCGTAGGAGAGCGACTTGACGCCGTCGAGCACCCGCGTCGGCGTGTACGTCACGGTCTGCAGCGCGATCGTCTCCGGGCGCTCGGGCAGCGTCTCGAGCATCCCGATCCGCCGGCCGCCGCGGGTGACGACGAGCCGCAGCATCGCCTCGTCGGGCTCGCCGGCGGCGATCAGCGTCCGCGCGTCGGCGCGCACGGCGTCGGTGTCGAACGGCAGGCGCAGCGAGGCGGCGCTGCGCGCCATGCGCTCGAGGTGCTCCTCGAGCGCGAACGGCCGACCGCCGTAGATCCGCGCGACCTCGAAGACGCCGTCGCCGCGCAGCAGCCCGTCGTCGGTGACGGGGATCTGCGCCTGCGCGACGTCCATGACGTCGCCGTCGAGAATCGCGAGCGTGGCGGGCATCCGTAGAGCGTACGACGACGGCCCGCCGGCCGTGCCCCGCACGCCGCGCTCAGCGCAGCGCGAGGCGGGCGCGCAGCGCCGCGAGGTCCGGCGTGTCGGCCGGCAGGTCGAGCCGCGCGAGCAGCGCGGCGGCGCCCGGGCCGAGGTCCCCGAACGGATCGAACGCGCTGCCGGCGATGGCGCGCAGGACGGCGTGGTGCGTGTCCGGATCGCGCGCGAGCTCGTCCAGCAGCTGCGCCTTGAGCGCCCACGGCACGGGCCCGCAGACCTGCAGGACCCGCGCCAATCGGCGTTGCCACGGAGCGTGATCGCGCCGCGTGACCTCCCCCCAGGCCTCCTGCACCGTGGCGTCGTCCTCGAAGAAGTCGACCCACAGCGAGTGCGCGATCGGGTCGGCCAGGCGGTCGTCCTCGTCGCCGAGCCAGGTGCGGACGGCGTCCCAGAGCATGCGCCGCTCCGGCTCGCCGAACTCGCGGAGGAAGCCGTGCAGCGCGACCGTGTTCGCGTAGCAGGGCATCTCGGCGTACAGCCGCAGCGCCGTCTCGAGGCGCTCGCGCAGCGACGCGTCGCCGTGCCACCACGCGTCGGCGAACTGCGGCGCAACCGCCTGCAGATCGCCGGCCCAGGAGCGCTGGCCGCCGCAGCGCCCGGTGCCCGCCGCCGTCGCCCACGCCCGCTCACAGGCCTCGCGGTAGCGCTCGGCGCCGACCTTCGCCACGAGCTCGTCGAACAGCACGCACCGGACGATACGGCCTGCCCGGGCCTCTTCGTCACAGCAACCGCGCTCGCGTCTCCTAGGCCTCGTGCACCCCCGGCCGCCGCCGTCTGCGCCTGTCCGATGCCGCGGGGCGCTGCTGCCCGCGCTGCACTTCGAGCCGGTCGTGCTGCCGGCCGCGGACGCCCGGGCCGCCGTCGCCCGGCTCGTGACGTCCCCCGACGACCTCGTGCTGTTGGTGTTTCCGGATGGTGATGTCGACGACGACGCCGCGCTGGTGCAGGTCGGCACGGCATCCAACGCCTGGCCGAACGGCGCGCGATCGCGGTCGCTGCCGTTGCTGCCCGCGCTGCGGCTCACCGGCGTACGCGGTCGCTCGCACGACGAGCTGCGGGCGATCGCCGAGACGGTGCTCGGCGCCTGGGGACTGCGCCGCCGCTTCCTCTACGACGCGCGCGTGATCGCCGCCGACGGCGCGATCAGCGCGGTGTTCTGGACGTTCGAGGCGCTGGCCCCAGCGATCGACGCTCGGGTCGACCGCCGACGGTGGTCGTGGCGCTCGCGCCGCGCATGTCGGCCACCCCCTCGCGCACGTCGACGAAGGTTCCCAGCGCGCCCGCCGCAACGGTTCGCGTCTCGCCGGCGACATTGACCTCGACCGGGCGCCGGTCCCGCGCGAGTCCGTAGACGACGGTCCGCGGGGGCGCGGTGTCGTAATGCACGGCGACGAGCAGGCCCGACGTGGCGAGCGACTGACACGCCCCGGGAACCCGGTCTGGAAGTGCGCGGAACGTGCGCGACGCATCGACGGTGCCGATCACGCCGTCTCTGAGCCGACCGATCGTGACGCACTCCTGCCCTGCGCGATTGGTGAAGACGCGCATCACCCACGGCAGCCCGCCTCCGGGATCCGGCGTCGCACTGTCGAGGACCACGCCCCGCTCCGCCGCGGGCGCCGAGTCGGCGGGAACCCTGTCGGCGCGGTGATCGGCGCCACGGCGATCGAGGGCGCGCTCGGCGACGGCGACGCCGCCGACGGAGATCAGCGCTCCGAGCGCAAGGAGCAGCCAGTGGCGCCGGCGCCCGCGTCGCACGCGCTGCGCGACGCGCGCTTCGATCTCGTTGTCGCGCGCGGCGGCGGCCCGCAACTGGTCGCGCAGGTCGTCGAGCGCCGGTGGCAGATGGTCGCTCATGCGTCCGCCAGAGCGTCGAGGGCCCGGTCGCCGAGGAACCGCTGCATGGTCTTCAGCCCGCGCGAGACGCGCGCACGGATGACGTCGGGTGTCGTTGCGAACTCGGCCGCGATCTCCGCATAGTCGCGCTCTTCGAGGACGCGCGCCCGGATCGCCGCCGCCTGATCGGGCCGGACGGCCTCAAGCGCCTCGGCCAGGCGCCCGCGCAGCCCGTCGAGGCCGGCCTGGCGGTGCAGGAACTCGATGTCCTCCGTGCCGAGGCTGGGACGCTCGAGGCCGAGCCGCGCGACGGCCGCCTGCTCCACGCGCCCCTTGCGCCAGTAGCCGTGCAGCAGGCTCCTCGCGATCGCGAACAGCCAACCCTGCTCCTCCTCGGCGAAGCGTCCGCGAAACTGGCGGCGGCGCTCGAGCGCGAGCGCGAACGTCTCGGCGGTGAGGTCGACGGCGATCTCCGGGTCGAAGATGCGCCGAACGAAATACACGGACACGCGCGCGACGTAGAGCTCATAGAAGTCCGCAAACGCGTCGGGGTCGCGGAGGCTGCGCGCGAGGAACGTCGCTCCGGGCGCGGCGGCCGGCGGCCTGCCCTCCATGGCCATCGCCTCACGATGGCACAAGCCGCGGTGGGGCAGCGTGTGCTTCGTCACACTCGCAGCGGCGACGCCTCATAGGTCGCATGTCCTCCCCGATGAACTCCGCGGCGCGGCGCGCGCTGCCATTGCTCGTCCTCTCGCTCGTCTGCTCCTTCAGCTTCGGCGCGATCGTGCGCGTTGCGGTCGCCGACCACTACCACGTCGCGTGCGTCGGGCACGGGTTCGTCCACGGCACCTACACGACGGACGGATCGTTCCACGGGCGCGTAGACGCCGGGTGCGGATCGACGGTGCGCAACTGCCACCTGTACACGTACGGCTCGTACATCGGAGGCCAGACGGTCACCGGCCCCAGCGCCACGTGTAACGCGTGGTCGTGGAATTTCGGCAACTACACCGAATGCGCATCGACGACGCACGTCGACAGCGGGGGCGTCTTCGGGAATCACGTTCACAAGGCGCACAACTGGTGCGCATGAGGCGCGCGCTGACGATGGTGGGCGCGATGGTCGCGACGGCGGCCGTCGGCGGGTCCGCGGCGTCGGCCCTGGTGGGCCGGACGCCCGCAGCCGTGACGCCGCACGACCCGGTGGCCGTTCCGGGCTCCGGCCGCGCCGGCCAAGTTGTGCCGGATCCGGCCGGCGCCGTCCCGTGGACCGTGCGGCGCTACGTCAGCACGAGCGGGGGCAGCTGCATCGAGGCCGGCCGCATCAGCGACGGGCGCTTCGGGCAGATCCACCCGGACGGGGCCTTCAGCGAGCTCGCGCTGGAGCAGGGCGGCACGTGCGGCGACATTGTCCAAGAGCCGGTTCTGCTCGCGATCAACCACTACCCGGCGGCCGGGCAGCGGCCCGCCCGCACCGTCCTGTTCGGGCTGGCGCGACCGGACGTCGCCTCGCTCGAGGTGTCGGGCCCCGACGGCGGCTGGCGGCCGCTCGTCGCGGGCACCGGCGGCGAGGTCCTGCTGCCACTGGCGGGGACGATCGCGCCCACCGACCTTCCCGTGCGGGTCACCCTGCGGACAGGGCAGCAGCTCACGTTCGACTGGCGCTGAGGCAGCAGTCGGTCACACCGCGCCGGCTGAGGACTCCTAGGACCGACGGGCAGGCACCGTCATGCTCACGGCCGTCCCTGCGTCCCTTCCCCGTGGCGCGACGGACGGTCGTGACGCATACCCCGAGCCGATGCGGCGCCCGAGCGTCAGGTCGGCTGGGTCTCGGCCGGCGGCGCGGTGGCCGGCGCGCCCGGCGGCGCCTCGCGCAACTCGCGCGCGTAGGCCAGCGCCGTCGCCACCAGGGTGAGGATCGGGACCGAGATGAACACGCCGATGATGCCGGCGAGGATGCCGCCCGTGGCCAGCGCGAGGATCACCGCGATCGGATGGATGTGGATGGTGCGCCCCATGATCAGCGGGTACAGCAGATGCCCCTCGACCTGCTGGACGGCGACCACGAGCCCCAGCACGATGAGCGCCGTCACGACGCCGCCGTCGACGAGCGCGATCAGCACGGCGGCGAGGCCGGCGGTGAACGCGCCGATGAGAGGCACGAACGCCGCCAGGAACGTCAGCAGCATGAGTGGGATGACCAGCGGGACGCCGAGGATCGCCAGCCCGGCGCCGATCATCGTCGCGTCGGCGGCGCCGACGAGGACCAGGCCGCGCACGTAGCCGGTCAGCGCGAAGTACGAGCGGCGCGCCAGCTCGTCGAGGTGGCCGCTCTGGCGGCCCCCGAACGTGTCGACGATCCAGCGCCAGATGCCCGGCCCGTCCTTGAGGAAGAAGAACAGCAGCAGCAGCGTGATGATCAGCCCGGTGATCACCTCGCCGGCGATCACCGCGCCGTGCACCACGCCGCCGGTCAGGGAGCCGCTGGAGTCGCTGAGCTGGTCGCCGGCGTTGTCGATGTAGCGGTCGATGTCCGCGTCGCTGAGGTTGAAGGGCGGCTCGCTCAGCGCATCGCCCGCCTCGCGGATGCCCTCCTGGACGCTGTCGGCAAGATCGGAGACCTGCCGCGCCACGGCCGCGCCGGCCATCGTCAGCGCGGTGACGAGCACGGCGATCGCACCGAGCAGGACCGTCAGCGCTGCCGCGCCGGCGGAGAAGCGATGCCGGATGAGCCAGCGCGCCGGCGGGCGCAGCACCGTGCTGACGAGCACCGCGACGATGATCGGCAGCACGACGATGCGCAGGTAGGCCAGGGCGTACGCCGTGACCGCGACGGCCGCGACCAGCACGAGCAGGCGCCAGCCGATCGCCGCCCCCGAGCGCAGCCAGCGCGGCACGGGATCGGCCGCGGGCGGGGCGGCCGGCGGGGCGGCGGGCAGCAGGTCTGCCGCGGCCGGGGCGGGCGCGGTCTCCGGCTCGGGCTCGGGGTCGGGCTCGGCGGCGAGTTCGGGCTCGGGTCCGGCGACCGACGGCGCCTCGCGCGCGACCGGGACGGGCGTCTCGTCGCCGTCTGTGTCGCCGTCCGTCATCTGCCGGAGCGTAGGACACGCAGACGCTGCGGGCCTCGCAACAACCGTGCGTCCGGCGATTTCGCGACCGGACCGGCATGAAACGGCGTCGCACGCCCGGCACCTCCAGCGGGCGGCATCCGTCCTCCTTCAGCAAATCCAGAACGATCCGCGCATGTGCGAGACGTCCCCGCGGCGGCGGTTCTGGCAGGCGCCATCGAGCGCAAGCGTCCACGATCATCACATGCGGGCGGCGTTGCCGCCGTCGCAGACCTTCTCGATCTTCGCGTCGACGAACACATGCGGACAGCGACCGGCTATCGTGCGGGGCGCCTCGTGAAGAATCTGCGCCGGCGCGCGTCATCTGGGAACGCTCACGGCACGCGACTGCCGCGCCCGGCGCTACTGCATTTGCCTGGCAGGAAAAGTTCGCTCGCGCCGACCCACCGGCACCCGCCCCAGGCCTTTTCATGCGCCCGCGCGCGTCCGGCGAAGCCGGACAGGAGAACTCAAAGCAGCAGCGTCATGCCCTCATCGCGGCAGTCGTCGGTGTCGAGCGCCACGGTCAGGTAATGCGCGTTCTTCGGCACCGCCGGCTTGAAGAGCCAGTTGACTTCCCACTCGGTGCCGCTCCCGCGGCTTGGGCACGTTTCTTCAGGTACTGCGTCCCAAGATCGTCGTTGAGGATCAGGGGAAGCTTGTGCAGCATCGTGCCCGGCTGCCACGGCGCATCAGGCGGACGTTCTCCACGGTCTTTCGCGGCCGCCGCCTCCGCTTCCCAGGCGTCAAACGCCGCGCGGTAGTCAGCGTCTAGCGCCTCAGTGGCTTCATTCGGGGCGCAGTACATATGGATGAAGACGCCTGTCGCGGTTGCGAGCAGGCCTCCGAACACGAGTGGGATCCCGTCCACCTCCGCGAATCGAGTCTCGGGTGCAAATGCTGCTGCCGTATGTCCCGTCCCCATCGGCGGAGCATACGCCGCGCTTCTGCGCCAGAGACGAGGCTTCTGCTTTCGCGTGAGGCTGTCGCGTAAGTCCAGCGATGGTTCGCAACGGGCCCGCT
>JAUXSD010000308.1 GCA_030681525.1 Solirubrobacteraceae bacterium | reverse complement strand
AGCTGATAACAATGTTTCTGGTGGCTGATAGTGAAATCGTTCACCACGACTTTCCGGTACTGCCGCGAGAAAATAGAATCCAGTTTTTTCTTTTCCTGTTCATTTAATTTTTTATGCAGATTAGCCCTGCTCCTCGGTTCAACCATGAACCTGGCGTTGAACTTTGGCAGAAACTCTTTTTTTAAAAACTCATTAGCCTCTTTGATGGTGGAAATGCCAGCGAGCCTTAATTCTTTAATCAACCTATCCTGTAATGTTCCGAACAGTTTTTCTACCCGGCCTTTGGCCTGCGGGCTGTGGGCATGGATGATGCCGACATTCAATTCTGTCATGGCCCGTTCGAACTGGGTCAGGGTGTCCGGGTTTTCTTTGGCTAATTTGTGGTTCATTGAGTAAGTGCTGAATTTATCGACATAAATCGAATTGGGCTTGCCGCAGCGTTCAATGTAGTCCCGCCAGAAGTTAAAGGTGGGCTCGACGCCCTCGTGTTCGTCAAACCTGGCCCAGACCTCGCTGTCAGCGTCGTCAATACCGGCCAGGAGGCAGGTTTCTCCGCCCCGGTCTTCGAACCAATGCTCGTAGGAACCGTCATACTGGACCAGCTCGCCCTTGTTGGCTTTTCTCTGGCGCCACTGCCGGTGGGTTTCTTTTTTCTTGGACTTGGGCTGCCAGATTTTTTCCGCGATCATAATGGAACGAATGGCGCCGCGGCTGCGCTCAATCTTGTCCAATTCGGTTAGTTTCTCCGTAGCCAGAGTCGGGCCGAAATCCGGATACTTTTGTTTTATCAGGCCAGCTATTCTTTGCCTTTCTTTAGCCGGCAGGCGGCGGTTGCCAGGCTTGCCTCGGTTGCCATGGATCAAAGACTTGATTCCATCTTGATTGATTTTTTTCTTTAGCCGCCTGATCTGGCGCGTTGTCAGATTCAGCAGTCCGGCAGCTGCGCTACCGTTCAATTCTTTACTTATCAATTGCTTGATAATGTCGTACTTTTTTACCTCCGGTAAGGACATAGTAATGTTCGTATCCATGTGATTTTATGTTTAGTGGATTAGAAACAACTAAACACCTTATCACGTTAGGTAGGACATTTCTATATAACCGTACTAGGACATTATCATAAAATTTTAACACTTTAAAAACCTACATTCTGCTCCCAAGCTGAATTAATCCAAAAGAACACCTAAGTTAAGGTAAAATAATTAAGTCTACTAATTATTAACCGAAACAAAGATGTCCTACAAACATATTAGCTCATCCCAAAGGAATGAGCTATCCGCCCTGCTAAG
>JAUXSD010000305.1 GCA_030681525.1 Solirubrobacteraceae bacterium | reverse complement strand
CACGACTTCGTGGTCAGCGAGGGCAACATCCGCTTCGGCCTCGACGCCGTCAAGGGCGTCGGGTTCGCCGCGGTCGAGGCGATCAAGGCGGCGCGCGAGGAGGGCGGCCCGTTTGGGTCGCTGTGGGACTTCTGCGCCCGCGTCGACTGCCGCTCGGTCAACAAGAAGGCGATCGAGGCGCTCATCAAGTGCGGCGCGTTCGGCTCGACGGGCGCGACGCGCAAGGGCATGCTCAGCGTGCTCGAGCAGGCCCAGGGCGCCGGTCAGAAGGTCCAGCAGGACCTCGAGATCGGGCAGGGCTCGATCTTCGACGGCTTCGACTGGGGCGGCGGCGCGGCCGACGACGCGAACGGAGCCGCCGCCGCGTTCGCGGCCCCGCAGCACCCGCCGATCCCGACGGAGGAGTTCGACCAGCCCGAGCTGCTGGCCGTCGAGAAGGAGTCGATCGGCCTGTTCATCTCGGCCCATCCGCTCAAGCAGGTGCGCGAGGCATTACGGATGCGCGTGGACTGCCCGCTCGCCGAGCTCGCGCAGCGCAAGGACAAGGACTGGGTCAACGCCGGCGGCATCATCACCGCCGCCAAGAAGATCCGCACGCGCAGCGGCGACCCGATGATGTTCGCGACGCTCGACGACCTCGAGGGGTCCGTCGAGATCCTCGTCTTCGGCAAGGCGCTGGCGGAGTACGAGGGCGCGCTCGGCGTCGACTCCGTCGTCATCGTGCGCGGCCGCGTCGATCACAAGGACGCCGACAAGACCTGCCTCGTCGTGCAGACCGTCGAGCCCTTCGAGCCGACCGAGGAGGAGGTCGAGCAGGCCCAGGCCGCCGCCGCCACGCGCAAGGTCGGTCCCGCCCCGCTGCACGTGACGATCCGCGACGCCGCGCGCCTGCAGGCGTCGATCATCGACGACCTCAAGAGCCTGCTCGCCAACTACCCCGGCGAGTGCGAGGTGCTGCTCGAGGTGCAGATGAGCACGGGCGACCCGCGCACGCTGAAGCTCGGCCCGTCCTACAAGGTGGCGCCGACGCCGACGCTGCGCGCGGAGCTCGAGCAGGTGCTCGGGCCCGCGGCGCTCGCCGTCTGACGCTCGCTCTGCGTCCCATCGCGCGCTGCGTCGGGCGCAGAACGCAGTTGGGCCACTCCGGGAGTCTGCCGCGCCGCGAGCGGGCGCCTGCTCCCGTCGGAGGAGATGCCCACCTCGACCCTCGACCTCGCACGAGCCGCTGCAGCGGCCGGCTCAGTGAGTCTCGGCGGCGTACGCGGCGAGGCGGTCGGCAAGCTCGCGCGGGCGGCTGAGGCTGATGTAGTGGCCGCCGTCCATCTCGTCGGGGTCGACGCCCAGGCGCTCGCGGGCGTGGCGTCGCGCCCACGCGGCCGGGAACATCCGGTCGTCGCGGCACAGGAGGTACCTCGTCGGCGTGTCCGGCCAGGCCTCGAGCGGCCACGGCTCCCGCAGCGCCTTCGAGGCCTCGTTTCGTTCTCGGCGCCTCGCCTCGGCCGCAAGCTCCGGAGGGACGTCGTGGTAGAAGACGTCGTCATAACCGGCTTCCTCGTAGCCGGCGTTCGCCCACCAGTCCGCGAAGCGCTCCCCAGGCGACGGGATCATGGCCGCGACGAGGACAACGAGGTCGACGGGAACGCGAACGCACACGAGCGGCGCCGTGAACCCGCCGAGCGAGTGGCCGACGACTACGACCCCGCGGCGGTCGCCGATCGCCTGGGCGACGGCGCCGGCGTGCTCGTCCCAACCGGCGGACTCGTCCTCGGCTCGGAGGTCGACGGCGACCGCATCGTGCCCGTGCTCGCGCAGCGCGGGCGCAACCAGGTGCCAATCCCACGCGCTCCCGCCGCCGCCGTGGATGAGCGCAAACGTGGCCACCGCGGCCACGCTAGCGGGTCCCCCAAGAGCGCGATCACGTCCACGTCGTTTGACAGCCACGGCAGCGGGGAGGGCGACGTGGCGACGCAGCCGCGGCGCTACCGGCGGTCGCTGCAGAGCGCGAGCACGCGAGGTGCGAAGCTGAGGTGATGGACGAGGCCGGGGCGTTGCGGATCTTGACCCGGACGCTGCCAGCGCCTGACACGCCCCCGGTGGTCTGTGATTGGGCGGCGGTCTCCGCGCAGCTGGGCACCGAGCTGCCGGACGGCTACCGGTCGTTCTGTGAGCGCTGGGGGCGGGTGCAGATCGATCGCAGGCTCACGATCGAGGCGCCCGCCGACGATGCGCGCGCGGGGCTGGTTGGGTTCGTGCGCTCGCACAACGACGTCCACCGCGATCTGCGCGAGGACAGGGGCAAGAACGAGGCGTTATGGCCCGAGCCCGACGGGCTGCTGCCGTGGGCATACTTCGAGGACGGGACGACCGTGCTGTGGCAGACCGCCGGTGAACCAGATGCCTGGACGGTGGTGCTGCGCCGCGACGACGAAGAGGCCGGCGACTGGGGCGAGGTCACGGCGACCGGATCGCAGACGCTCGCGTTCCTGGCTGAGTGGGTGGCGCCGGCAGCACGCCGTGCCCCGCTTGAGGTCAGGTTCATCGAGGCTGACCGCACGGCCTGGATGGGAGGCGGCGACCCGCTGGACGTCTGGGAGGGTGCTGAGCGTGAGGGCGATCACTGGCGCTGCTTTCTGAACCTTGGGGAGGTCCTGCAGCAGCCGCGTGACGTCGCGCTCGACGGCTTTCTCGGCCATCTGGCGAAGCGACGTCCGCGCCTGCGCGCAGCGATCATCGACACGCGCGTCCGGCACGCCCAGGAGCAGCTCGTCGTCTCCGGAGGCTGGCTTGGCAGGCACCGCTGCGACCGCATCTTCGAAGCCGCCATTCGCTACGCCAGGCACGAGCTTCGCCACCAACGTAAGCAGTGACCCGTCGCGCCGGGGCGCCCGGTGGCCGCCTGGCTAGTGGCCGTCGGGGTGGCGCGACGGCCGGCCGGCGTGCATCGTGTCGATGATCTTGCCGTCCGGGTGGCGCAGGTACGCGACGTGCGAATCGTCCTTCCAGACGCGAGACTGCAGGCCCGCGTACAGGATCAGATCGCCGTTGCGCAGGCGATGGCTCTTGCCCGTGCCGCTGTAGATGTAGGCGGTCTCGCCGGCGTCGAGCTCGCCCTGCGGAAAGGTGTAGACGGGCTCGTGGTCCTGCCCGGCGCAGCACGTCAGCTCGAGCCCCGTCACGGGCACCGGCGCCGCGCCGTCGTTGACGACCTCGACGTGCTCGCTGGAGGAACCGCGTCCGCGCGGCACGACCGCGCAGATGTGCAGGCCCATGCCGGCGGGGCGCTCGTGCTGAGCATGCAGCGGGACGTCGGTGCCGAGCCATTCTCCGGACACGCCATCCAGGGTAGCCACACGACCGCGCCGCGGCCACCTCGGCCGGCTTGCGCGACCTCACGCGGTGCGCGACGCTGGCACTCCCGACCAAGGAGGCTGAACTCGTGTCCAGCGCAGACGGAACGCCGCCGCTGCAGGCGTTGCTCGACGCCTTCAACGCCCACGACCTCGAAGCGATCATGGCGTTCTTCACCGATGACTGCGTCTTCGACACGCCGCGCGGGCCCGCGCCCGGCGGGCACCGGCTGGTCGGCAAGCAGGAGGTCCGTAAGGGCTTTCAGGCGCGGTTGGATGGGATTCCGGACATCCACTACGGCGACGAGCGCCACTGGGCAGCCGGTGATCGCGGCGTGTCCGAGTGGACCATCCGCGGAACCCAGGCGACGGGCGAGCCCATCGAGGTGCGCGGATGCGACCTGTTCGAGTTCACCGACGGCAAGATCAGCCGCAAGGACTCCTTCTGGAAGATCGTCGACTGAGACGTGACGAGTTCGAGACGTCGACGGTTACCGCCGGCGGCCGACCGCCACGACATCGGTGACCTGCCGGCGTCCCGAGCTGTGCTCCTGCTCGTAGGTGTGCTCCTCGCAGCGCAGCAGTTCGAAGCCGCGCAGCGCGTGGCGCAGGCGTTCGGGCGTGTAGAGGCGCTCGGCATCCGGCGGGCCGCGGCGACCGTGGTCGGCGAGCACGACGCCGACGGTGAACACGTGTCCGCCCGGGACGAGCGCGCGCGCCACGCGCTCGAACAAAGCCTGGCGCTCGTCCGGCTGCGGGTGCATGAAGCTCACGACGACGAGCTCGAACGCCGATTCGCCGAAGTCGTGCTCACGCCAGTCGGCGACGATGCAGGCCAGCCGCGCGTCGCGGGCCGCGGCGCGCTCGGCGGCCCGCTCCAGCGCAACCGTCGAGAGGTCGATCGCGGTGACGGTCCAGCCCTGCGTGGCCAGCCAGATCGCGTTGCGGCCGTCGCCGGCGCCGACGTCCAGCGCGCGGCCCGGCTCGAGCTCGCCGGCGAACTGCGCCAGCAGGGCGTTGGGCTCCTTGGTCCACAGGTCGGGTTGCGCCCGGTAGCGCGCATCCCATTGCGCCGCGGTCATCGGCGGATCGGTGCTCATGTCGAGCAGGCTAGAGGTGCGCCGCAGACGCCGCGAGCTGTCGCGCGTACCGGTCGATGCGCGGGCCGATCGGTGGTCGCAGTCCGGTGAAGCGAATCTGGCGCGTTGGCATTGCTTGTGGCGGTTGACGGGAGTAGCGTCGGGCCGACGGGCGGCAGGCATTGCGTGGCATGGACCGCTGCGGATTCGCGCGCCGCGCACGTCACGTGTCCGCAGGCAAACGCCGCCCAAGGAGAGCCATGCCAGTCACCTCTGTCGGATCGACCCCTGTCCGCGTATCTCCTGCCGCACCGGCTGCGGCGGCGGCGCCGGCGCCGGCGCCGGTCGCGGCAAAGCCTGCCGGCGGCGCCGTCGGACACGGCGTGACCCGCCTCAAGGAACGCCCGGGCGCACACGCCCTGCACCAGCCGTTCATCCCGGGCACCCCGCCGCCGCGGGGTGAGACCGCCGGAGCTCACGGGGAGCACCGGGGGAGGATCTCGATCCGCTGAGCACCGCGCTCGGCCGGCGCGGTGCCGCGCGCCGAGGCCTGTGGCGCGCCGGTGCGCCCTCCGCACTCGGCGCGCCACCACCGGCGCGCGTGCCGCAGGCGGTCGGCCGGCGCGCTTCGCGCCTACGTGTCGATGCTCGGCGGCGTGACCGGGTTGCGCCCGGGCTTCTCGTCGAGCTCCTTGGAGCGCAGGACGGCGCCGACGCCGATGAAGACGCCGGCCAGCACGATCACCGCGATGAGCGCGACGACGATCGGTGAGCTGGGCAGCAGGAACCACAGGCCGAGCGCCAGCACGACGGCGCCGAACATGACAGCGGCCTGGCGAAAGGGCAGCGGCGGACGCTTGGGCAGGTCGTAGTTCTCTCGCTCTCTGGGCATGGTCGCTTGGGTACCCCGCGCGACGCCCGTCCTACCACCGGCCGATCTACTCAATTCTGGCCGGTGTAGGCCGCCGCGCGACCGGGCAGGGGCCGGGGGATGCTCGAACTCCGCGACCTGTCGCGCCGCTACGGGCAGACCGTCGCGCTGGACGGCTTGTCGCTCGAGGTTCCCGACGGCGACGTCGTCGGCTTCGTCGGTCCCAACGGCGCGGGCAAGACCACGGCGATGCGCATCGCCCTCGGCGTGCTCGAGCCCGACGCGGGCGAGGTGCTGTGGCGCGGGGCGCCCGTCACCCGCGAGCAGCAGCGCCTGTTCGGCTACATGCCCGAGGAGCGCGGGCTGTATCCGAAGATGCGCGTCGATCGCCACCTGCGCTACCTCGCCGAGCTGCACGGCCGCGACCCCGCCCCCGCGCACGACGCGGCGAGCCGCTGGATCGAGCGCCTCGGCATCGCCGAGCACGCCGAGCAGCGCATCGAGGAGCTCTCGCTGGGCAACCAGCAGCGCGTCCAGCTCGCCGCCGCTCTCGTACACGACCCGCCGGTGCTGATCCTCGACGAGCCGTTCTCGGGGCTGGACCCGATCGGCACCGACGTCATGTCCGTGGTGCTCGCCGAGCGCGCCGCCGACGGCGCCGCGGTGATCTTCTCCTCCCACCAGCTCGAGCTCGTCGAGCGCGTCTGCGACCGCGTCGCGATCGTCAACCGCGGGCGGATGGTCGCCGCCGGCCGCGTCGACGAGTTGCGCGCGCAGCGCTCGCGACCGCGCCTGCGCGTGGAGGTCGAGGGCGCGTCGGACGGCTGGCCGGAGAAGCTCGCCGGAGTCCAGGTCGTCGGGCGCGACGAGCGCGGGGTGCTGCTCGAGCTGGCCGACGGCGCCGACGACCAGCAGGTGCTCGAGGCGGCGCGCCGGGCCGGTCGCGTGCGGCTGTTCGCGCCCGCCCGCCCGACGCTCTCCGAGCTGTTTCGCGAGGCGGTCGAGCGATGAGCTTCCGCCGAGCCACGCGGCTCGTCGCGCGTCGCGAGGTCGGCGAGCGCGTGCGCTCGCGCGCGACCCAGATCTCGACGCTCGTGACCGCGCTCATCGTCGTGGCGATCGGGCTCGCCGCCGGGCTCCTCGGCAACGACGGGCCGGAGGACTTCACGATCGGCGCACAGGGCGGCCAGGCCGTCAGCATCGCCGAGGCGGCCCGCGGCACGGGCCGGGGGTTCGACGCGCGCATCGAGGTGAAGCGCTTCGCCGGCGCCGCACAGGCACGCGCCGCCGCCCGCGCGGGCGACGTCGACGCCGCGGTCGTCGGCGAGGAGATCCTCAGCGAGGACGCCCTGCCACCCGAGCTCGAAGGCGCGCTGCAGGCCGCGGCGCGCCAGGTTCGAGGTGCGGACGCGCTGCGCGGCGAGGGCGTCGAGCCGGCCGCCGCGCAGCGCGCGCTCGCGCCGCCGGCGCTGCACGTCCGCACGCTCGGCACGGACGACGAGGGGCGCCGCGGCATCGCCTTCGTCGCGTCGCTGCTGCTGTACCTGCAGCTCATCGTCGTCGGCCTCGCCGTGGCGACGGGCGTCGTGGAGGAGAAGTCCTCGCGCGTCGTGGAGATCCTGCTCTCGGCGATCCCGCCGCGGGCCCTGCTGGCTGGCAAGATCCTCGGCATCGGCCTCGTCGGCCTGCTGCAGCTCGTGCTGACCGCGGTCGCCGGCCTCGCGGCGGCCTCGGTCAGCGGCGCGATCGAGCTCGGGGGCGACCACGCCGGCGTGCTCGCGGTCGTGCTCTTCTGGTTCGTACTCGGCTTCCTGCTGTACGCCGCGCTCTATGCGGTGGCCGGCGTCATCGTCTCGCGCCAGGAGGACATGAACTCCTCGAGCACGCCGGTCACGATGATCCTCGTCGCCGGCTACCTCGTCGCGTTCCCGGTGCTGGAGGACCCGGACGGCGGGCTGGCGGTGTTCACCTCTCTGCTGCCGCTGACGTCCCCGATCGTCATGCCCGTGCGCGCGGTGATGGGCGACGCCGGCGCGACCGAGATCGCCGCGTCGCTCGGGCTGCTCGTCGCGGCGATCGCGCTGCTCATCCCGCTCGCGGCGCGCATCTACGAGAGCTCGGTGCTGCGGATGGGCAAGCCGCTGAAGCTGCGCGAGGCGCTGCGCGCAGCGCGCGCGACACGCTGAGGCGGGGGCCTCAGCCGCGTCGCGCGGTCAGCCCGCGCTCGCGCAGGGTGCGCGCCCACAGGATCTCTTCCGCGGTCGGGCCGCTGTGGTTGACGCCGGGCGTCTCGAGCACGAGCGGCAGGCCCTCGAAGCGCGGCTCGGAGAGGAACACCGCGCAGCCGTCCTGGCCGAGCTCGCCCTCGCCGACGTTGGCGTGGCGGTCGACGTTGGAGCCCAGCGGCGTCTGCGAGTCGTTGAGATGCAGCGACCCGAGGCGCTCGAGACCGACCTGCGCGACGCAGTCGTCGAGCACCGCCGCCAGCGCGTCGGCGGTGCGGATCTCCTGGCCCGAGGCCAGCAGATGGCAGGAGTCCAGGCACACGCCGAGGCGCGTGTCGCCGCCGGCGGCATCGATGACGGCGGCGAGCTCGCCGAACGAGCGGCCCAGCGTGCCGCCCGATCCGGCCGTGTTCTCCAGGTGCAGCGGGCAGCCGTCGCTCTGCGCCAGCGCCTCGCGGATGACCTCGCCGGCGCGCGCGATCGCCGCGCCGACGTCGCCGGTCTTCGCCGAGCCGGGATGCAGGACGACCGCGTGCGCGCCGAGCGCCGCGCCGGCCTGCAGCGAGGCGGTCAGCGAGCGCAGCGTGTTCGCCCGCATCTCGGGATCGTCGGTCGCGCAGTTGAGCAGGTAGACGGCGTGGATCAGCAGCGCGTCGACGGGCGAGCCCGCCATCGCGTCGCGAAACTGCGCGACCTCCTCGTCGGAGTAGTCGCGCGGCTTCCAGGCCCGCGGGTTCTGGTTGAAGATCTGGATCGCGTTCGCACCGCGCTCGATGCCGCGCGCGATCGCCTTCGCCGGCCCGCCCGCGGGAGAGACATGGGCGCCGATCAGCATCTCGTAGGGTGACTTGTACGCATGAGAGTCCGCTTTGCTCCTTCTCCGACCGGCGCGCTGCACATCGGCGGCGCACGCACCGCGCTCTACAACTGGCTGCTTGCGCGGGGCGCCGACGGGACCCTCGTGCTGCGGATCGAAGATACCGATCGCGAGCGCTCGACCCCCGAGAACGTCGCGCAGATCCTCGAGGCGCTCGCGTGGCTGCAGATCGACTTCGACGAGGGGCCGATCAGCCAGGTCGCGCGCTCCGACCGCCACGGCGAGGTCCTGCAGCGCCTGCTTGACGACGGCCGCGCGTACCGCTGCACCGCGACCGGCGACGACGTCAAGGCCTACAAGGCGCAGCACGGGGCCGACCGCGGGTTTCGCGGCAGCGACGAGGGCGAGGGAGCGGTGCGGCTGCGCGTGCCCGACGAGGGTGCGACGATCGTGCACGACGTCATCCGCGGGGACACGAGCTTCGCCCACGTGCACCTCGACGACCCGGTCATCGCGCGCGCCGACGGCAGCGTCCTCTACAACTTCGCGGTCGCCGTCGACGACCTCGACGCGCACATCACGCACATCGTCCGCGGCGAGGATCACCTCTCCAACACGCCCAAGCAGCTGCTCGTGCTCGAGGCGATGGCGGCGTCGGGCCTCGCCGCCGAGGCGGGCGCGGGGGAGGCGGCCGTACAGCCCGTCTACGCGCACCTGCCGCTGCTGCACGGGCCCGACGGCAAGAAGCTCTCCAAGCGCCACGGCGCGGCGTCCGTGCAGGATCTGCGCGACGCCGGCTACCTGCCCGAGGCCGTGCGCAACTACCTGGCGCTGCTCGGCTGGGGCGACGCCGACGACGAGACGATCCTGTCGACCGACCAGCTCGTCGAGCGCTTCAGCCTCGAGCGGGTGTCGCGCAACCCCGCCCAGTTCGACGAGCGCAAGCTGCGCTGGCTCAACGGGCGCTACGTGCGCGCGCTGTCGATCGACGACCTGACCGCGCGCCTGGAGGCGTTCACCGGGCGCCGCGGGCTGCGCGACGCCGTCGAGATCTCGCGCGAGAAGATGCAGACGCTCGCCGACTTCTGGCCGTTGGCGGGGTTCATCTTCGACGGGCCGGCCGACGACGAGAAGGCGCGCGCGAAGTGGCTCGACGAGGAGGGCCGCGCGGCGCTGGCCGACGCCCACACCGCGCTGGCGAGCCTCGACGCGTTCACGCTCGAGACCACGCAGGCCGCGCTCGAGGTCGTCGTCGCCGCGCGCGAGTGCAAGCCCAAGCAGGTCTTCCAGCCGATCCGGGTCGCGCTGGCGGGCACCGCCGTGTCGCCCGGGATCTTCGAAACGCTCAGCGTGCTCGGGCGCGAGGAGGCGTTGGGCCGCATCGACGCCGCGCTGAAGGATGCCAGATGAGGAGTTGCCCCTAAACCATTCGTCTATAGCTGCCGATACCGGGTGTGCCCCGACGATCCCGATCAGAAAGCAGGGACCGACCCGAATGATCTCCACGCCCGCACGCACATCCGAGTCGAGCAGCGCGCCCGTTCAGCGCCATCACAATGAGGGCCACGGCCGCCGCCTGACCGCTGCGTTCGAGGCGCTCGAGGCATTCCCCGCGCTGGCCGAGTCGCGCAACCGCCTGCTGCGCCTGGTCAGCGCCGACCGCGTCTCGCCGGCCGACATCGTCGCCACCGTCGAGTCCGACATCGCCCTCGTCGTCGCCGTCCTGCGGATGGCCAACCAGCTCGACGAGCGCCGCCGCGGCCGCGTCGAGTCCGTCGTCCAGGCCGTCGAGCTGCTCTCGCCGGAATCCGTTCAGGCGCTCGCCAGCCGCGCCCGCACCTTCGACTTCTTCGAGCGCTCGTCCGTATGGGACACCGCGCCCGAGCGCTTCCGCCTGCACGGCGTCGCCACCCAGCGCGCCGCCGACCGCCTGGCCAGCGAGGCCGGCTACGAGCATCGCGACCGCCTCATGGTCACCGCGCTGCTGCACGACATCGGCAAGCTCGTGCTCATGCACGCCTACCCGGGCTACCCGGCCCAGGTCCACGGCGATGCCAAGACCCCCGAGGAGCGCGTCCACCGCGAGCGCCGCGACCTCGGCGTCGACCACGCCCTCGTCGGCGGCGTCCTCGCCCGCCGGTGGGGACTGCCGAGCGCCGTCGCCTCGGCGATCGAGCGCCATCACTCCGAGGACGCGACCGGCGAAGCCGCCTTCGTCCGCCTCGCCGACATGCTCGCCCACTACGCCCAGGGCGGCCAGGTCTCCCCGAACTCGCTGCTGAAGGTGGCCCGTTCGATCGGCCTCGGCCCGACGGAGCTGCGCGCCGTGATGTACGACCTGCCCTACCCGACGTCCGGCCGCCCGCGCCAGATCGATCCGTGCCCGCTGTCCGGGCGCGAGGTCGAGGTGCTCAAGCGCCTCGCCGAGGGCAAGGTCTACAAGCAGATCGCGGCCGAGCTGCAGCTCTCGACCTCGACGGTGCGCACCCACCTGCACAACATCTACGGCAAGCTCGGCGCCGTCGACCGCGCGCAGGCGGTCCTGATCGCTACCGAGCGCGGCTGGCTCTAGCCGCGGGCCGAAGCGGCCAAGGCGGCCCCGGCCGCCCGCGCCGGCGCGCGGTCAGCAGCCAGAGCAGGCCGGCCAGGCCGATCCCGACGCAGTCGATCGCGACGTCGGTCGGCGCGCCGTGGCGGCCGCCCACGAAGGACTGGTGGATCTCGTCGCTGACGGCGTAGAGCACCGCGACGACGCCGGCGAGGATCGGCCGGCGCCAGTCCGTCGCCCGCGCGAGGGTCAGCCACAGCAGCGCGTAGATCGTCACGTGGGCGATCTTTCGCAGCACGAGGTCCCACGTTCCGAGGCCCGAGCTGAGATCCGGCGTCGCCGAGAGCGCGAAGATCAGCGCCATGACGGCCAGAGGCGGGGCATAGCGGCTGACGGGTCCCATAGGCTGAGGCTAGTGAGCGTGGCTCGCAGCCCCCGATGATCTCCATCACGACGAAATCCCCGTATGCGCTGCAGGCGCTCGCCGAGCTCGGCCGCTGCGGCGGCGACGGGCCGGTGCCGATCGGCGAGCTCGCGCGCCGCCGCGACATCCCGGTGCAGTTCCTCGAGCAGCTCTTCGCGACGCTGCGCCGAGCCGGCATCCTGAAGTCCCAGCGCGGCGTCAAGGGCGGCTACACGTTCGCCCGCCCGCCGGGCGAGATCACGGTCCTCGAGATCGTCGAGCTGCTCGAGGGCCCGGTCGGCCGCGACGCCCAGGGCATCTTCGGCGACGCGGCACGCGCCGCCCGCGACGTCCTCGCCGCCAGCACGATCGCCGACATCGTCGAGCGCGAGGCGCGCGCGGCGGGTGTGGCGATGTACCACATCTGAGAGAGCGCTAGGCGCTACGGGCTGAAAAGCCCGATTAGCAGGGACTTGTGCCGCTGGCGGGGGGGCAGGGAACCGCTGGGAATAGGGGGTGGAGTGCAGCGCGAGTGCAGCGCACTCACCCGCAGCAGCGTCGCGCGCCTGCGCGGGCTCTTGCTGCGCCGTGGCCCTCGTGCGAGCTACTGTCGCTGAGCCCCAATGGCCCTTCCCGTTGTGACAATCGAGTTG
>JAUXSD010000203.1 GCA_030681525.1 Solirubrobacteraceae bacterium | reverse complement strand
AGGTTGTCGCCGACGACGAAGAAGTTCAGCGAGTGCGGGTCGCCGAGGTCGCGGCGGATGCGCCCGACGGCGACCTCGTCGCGGCCGGCGTACTCCAGCGGCGTGGGGACGTCGTCGACGACGAGGTTGGGGAAGTCGCGCAGGACCTCCAGCGCCCGCCGCGTGTCCGGCTCGCGCGCGAAGACCGCCCGCACCGCCACGCCGTGGCCCACCATGACCGGCACGCGCACGCACGTCGGCGACACCGCCAGATCGGGGATGCCGAGGATCTTGCGCGACTCGTCGCGCAGCTTGCGCTCCTCGTCGGTGTGGTCGTCGTCGCCGAGCGTGCCGAGCAGCGGCACGACGTTGAAGGCCAGCGTCGCGGCGTGCACCGCATGCGTGACCTTGCCTGACGCGGCGGCGCCGTCGTCGCAGAGCTGCGCCACGTCGTCGGCCAGCGGGGCGATCTGCGCTGCCAGCTCGTCGATGCCCTTCTGCCCCGCGCCGCCGGCGGCCTGGTAGCTCGTCGCCACCATCGCGCGCAGGTCGAACGCGTCGTGCAGCGCCTTGAGCGGCAGCATCGCGACCATCGTCGTGCAGTTGGGGTTCGCGACGATCCCGCTGTGCGAGTCGATCGCCTCGGGGTTGACCTCGGAGACGACGAGCGGCACCTCGTCGACCATGCGGAACGCGCTCGAGTTGTCCACGACGACCGCGCCGGCGTCGACGAAGCGCTGGGCCCACTCGCGCGAGCGCGTCGCGCCCGCGGAGAACAGCGCGACGTCGAAGCCCTGGATCGTCTCGTCGTCGAGCGGCTGCACGACCAGGCCGCCGTCGAGCTCGCGCCCGACCGAGCGCTCCGAGGCGAACGGGACGATCTCCGCGGCCGGAAACGCGCGATCGCGCAGCAGGCGCAGCATGACCGTGCCGACCGCGCCGGTGGCGCCGACGACCGCGACGCGCAGCCCGCCGGACGACGACGGGCTCATACGAACTCCCCGAACGGCCGCTCGGCGCGGATCGTGCCCTCGCCCGACAGCGCGAACGCGGCGTGCAGCGCGCGCACGGCGCCGGGCACGGCCTCGCCCGCGATGACGCAGGAGATCTTGATCGGCGAGGTCGAGATCATCTCGATGTTCACGCCCTCGTCGCCCAGCGTGGTGAAGACCTTCGCCGCGACGCCGGGATGGGACTTCATCCCCGCGCCGATGACCGACACCTTGCCCATCGACTCGTCGCTCTGGATCACCAGGCCGAGCTCCTCGGCCAGCGGCGCGAGCGCGACGTGCGCATCGGCGAGGTCGGAGCGCGGGACCGTGAACGACATGTCGGCGCCCGCACCCTCGGAGACCGGCTCGTTCTGGATGATCATGTCGATGTTGACGTTCGCGACGGCGAGCGCGGTCGCAATCCGCCCGGCGATGCCGGGGGTGTCCGGGACGCCCATGATCGTGACCCGGGCTTCCTCGGTCGAATGCGTGACGGCGGTGATGAGCGGCTGTTCCACGGTCTCCTCTTCTCCGACCACAACGGTACCCGGCTCATCCGTGAAGCTCGATCGGCAGTGGATTCGAACCCCGTGGTTGCGGGCGTACTCGACGGAACGCAGCTGCAGGACGCCGGCGCCGGAGGCCGACATCTCGAGCACCTCCTCGAAGGACAGCACCGGCAGCTTGCGGGCATCGGGGACGATCCGCGGGTCGGCGGTGAACACGCCCGCGACGTCGGTGTAGATCTCGCAGATGTCAGCGCCGATCGCCGCGGCCAGGGCCACCGCGGTGGTGTCCGAGCCGCCGCGGCCGAGCGTCGTGACGTCCTTCGCCGTCGACACGCCCTGGAAGCCGGCGACGAGCACGATCGCGTCCTCGTCGAGACCCTGACGGATCCGATCGGCGCGCACATCTAGGATCCGCGCCTTCGTGTGCGACGTGTCTGTCACGATCCCCGCCTGTGAACCGGTCAGGGAGATCGCTCGGTGCCCAAGGTCGTTGATCGCCATCGCGCACAGCGCGCATGACTGGCGCTCGCCGGTCGACAGCAGCATGTCCATCTCCCGCGGGTCCGGGGTGGACGAGATCTCCTGCGCCTCGGCGATGAGGAAGTCGGTCGTCTTGCCGCGTGCGCTGAGCACGGCGACGACGCGGTTGCCCGCTTCGCGCTTGGCGACGATGCGCACCGCGGCGCGCTTGAGCCGCTCGGCGTCCGCCACCGAGGTACCACCGAATTTCATGACGACCGTGCCGGGCATGAGCGAATCGCAGGGTAGCTGGTGCGGGTGAGCAGGCTGTCGCCGCGGGCGCGCCTCGCCGCCCTCGCCGTGGCCGCGCTGCTCGTCGTCGGGGGTGCGGTCTACGTCATCTTCCTGCGCGGCGGCGACGACGAGCCGACCGTCGAGGCCGGCTCGCGCTTCAGCGACAAGGCGGGGGGCGCCAGCGGAGCGCCGCTCGAGGCCTCGGAGATCCGGGCCGCCGCGCGGCGCACCGGGCCGGACCCGGCGCCGCCGAGCGAGGACGAGATCAAGCGCTCGCCCGGCGCGGCCGCCGCGGGCCTCATGCTCATCGGCTTTCGCGGCACGCTGCGCGACACGCCGTTTCTCAAGCGGCTGGCGGCGATCCCGTACGGCGGCCTGCTGCTCACCGAGAACAACTACGAGCAGCCCCAGCAGCTCTCCGGGCTGACCGCCAAGCTGCAGGAGGTGGCGCGCGAGGCCGGCCACCCGGCGCCGCTCATCGCCGCGCAGCAGGAGGGCGGCGAGTTCAACGCGTTCGGCAACCTCGCGCCCGACGGCCAGGTCGACGTCGGCGAGGGCAGCCGCGAGGACATCGCCAGCAGCGCCAGGACGACCGCCGAGCAGCTCAAGGCGCTCGGGGTCGGCGTGAACCTCGCGCCCAACGCGGACGTGGCGGTGGCGGGCGGGCCGGGCCAGGGCCGCGCGTTCGGCGCCTCGCCGGCGAAGGTGGCGAGCGCGGTCAGGGCGACGGTCGGCGAGTACAACGGGGTCGGCGTCGCCGCCGCGGTCGGCCCGTTCCCGGGCACCGGTGCGGCGTCGCAGGACCCCAACGCCGGACCCGCGCCGGTCGGGCTCTCGCTCGAGGCCCTGCGCGAGGGCGACCTCAAGCCGTTTGCGGCGGTGGCCGGCGGCGCCGACCGCGCGCCGGCCATGCAGATGTCCAACGCGATCTACGTCGCCTTCGACAGCGTGACGCCGGCGACGCTGCTGCCCGAGGCGGTCAAGGAGCTGCGCGACCGCCTGGACTTCGACGGCGCGATCATCTCCGCCGACCTCGTCGCGACGACCGCGACGTCGGGCGGCACGGTCGGCGAGGCGGCGGTCGACGCCCTGCGGGCCGGCGTCGACATGCTGGTCATCCCCGGCGGGCGCCCGCAGCAGGACCAGGCCTTCCGCGCCGTCGTCGCCGCCGTGCGCTCCGGTGCCCTGTCGGCGGCCCGGGTCCGCGACGCGCTCGAGCGGATTGCCGCGCTGCGGAAGTTCACGCGCGAGACGCGCGAGCCGGTCCGCGCCGCGGGCTGAGGCGGCGCTACAACCGCCGGCGCCCGGCGAACGCCTTGCCGAGCGTGACCTCGTCGGCGTACTCCAGGTCGCCGCCGACGGGCAGACCGCTGGCCAGGCGCGTGACCACCACGTCCGGCGCCCGTTCGCGCAGCGTGTCGGCGATGTGCAGCGCGGTCGCCTCGCCGGTCGTCGTCGAGTTCGTGGCCAGGACGACCTCGCGGATGGGGGCGTCCTGATCCATGACGCGGCGAAAGAGCTCGGCGATCTTCAGGTCGTCGGGGTCGACGCCGTCGATCGGCGACAGCGCCCCGCCGAGCACGTGGTAGCGGCCCTGGAACTCGTGCGTGCGCTCCACCGGGATGACGTCGCCGGCCTCCTCGACGACGCAGATGACGCCCGCGTCGCGGCGCTCGTCGGAGCAGATCCGGCAGCGCGGGCCGTCGGCGAAGTTGAAGCAGACCTCGCAGAGGCCGATGCGCTCCTTGACCTCGCGGATCGACTCGGCCAGCGCGGCGGCGTCCTGCGGCGACGCGCGCAGGATGTGCAGCGCCAGGCGCTGCGCGGTGCGCGCGCCGACCCCCGGCAGCTTGCCGAGCTCGGTGATCAGCCGGTGGATCGGCGGGGCGTACAGGGCCTAGAGCCCCAGGCCGCCGAGCGCGCCGAGGTCCATCCCGCCGGTGAGGCCGCCCATGCGCGTCGCGGCGAGCTCCTGGGCCTGGCGGATCGCCTCGTTGACGGCGGCCAGGACCATGTCCTGCAGCAGCTCGGGATCCTCGGGATCGATCGCGTCGGGCGCGATGACGACGTCCTTGACCTGCAGGTCCCCGGTGATCGTCACGGTGACCATCCCGCCGCCGGCCGAGGCCTCGATCGTCTCGTTGGCGAGCGCCTCCTGGGCCTTGATCATGTCGGCCTGCATCTTCTGGACCTGCTGGAGCATCTTGTTCATGTTCGGCTGCGGCATCAGCTCGCCTCGCTCTCTGGGTGGATCTCCTCGGCATCGAACTCTGCCACGAAGCGCTGCACCCACTCGCTGTCGGTCGGCGCGGCGGGCGGCTCCTCGACGGCGACGGGCGGCTGGCCGAGCACGTAGGCGATCTGCGGCTTGGCGCCGCCGGTGAGCGTGCGGATCGCCTCGGCGACGCAGGCGCGGTCCTCGTCGCTGTCGGCCTTGCGCATGAAGTGCTCGGCGTGTTCGGCGTCCGCGGCGAAGGCGATCGTCACCTGACCGCCGTCGACGGCGATCGGCACCGTCTCGGCGAGGCGATGCGCGCACAGCGTGTTGCCCGAGTTCAGAAGCTCCTCGATGACGGCCGGCCAGACCGACCGCAGGCCGTCGAGATCGAGCGCCACCGGGGCGGCGACCGCGACCGAGCCGGCCGGCGGGGAGCTGGGGGGCTGCGGCGCCTCGGGGGCGGGCGCGGGCGGCGGGGCGGGCGACTCCGGCGTGCCCGGCGGGGCCGGCTGGCTCGGCGGGGTGGGCGACTCGGCGATCGGCATAGGCGCCGTCGGCGGGGCGGCGGCGGACGGCGTCGGCGCCTGAGCCGGGACCGCCGCGTTGGCGGCGGCCGCCGCGGCGGCGACATGGCCCGCATCCGGCGCGACGACGGCGCCGCGCAGCGCCGCCTCCAGGCGCTCGATGCGCTGCAGCAGCGCCTGCGTCGAAGGGTCGATCGCCGGCGCGGCGGCCTTCACCAGCGCGAGCTCGAGCTGCGTGCGGGCGTCCGAGCCGTTCTTCGTGGCGTCCATCGCGGCGGCCAGCAGGTCCAGCAGGCGCGCCACCGCGCCCGTCCCGACGCGTGAGGCCTGCTCGGCCAGCCGGGCGTCGCGCTCGGCGGTGATCTGCAGCTCGACCGGCACCTCGCCGAGCGTCTGGACGATCATGAGGTCGCGCGCGTGCGCCTCGAGGTCGCGGACGAAGCCGAGCGCGTCGCGCCCGGACTGCGTCAGCCGCGCGGCGGCCAGCAGCGCCGCCCGCGAGTCGCCGGCGGCGATCGCGTCGAAGGCGGCGAAGAGCAGGTCGGCGTCGGCGACGCCGAGCACCGCCAGCACGTCCTCGGTGGCGATGTGCAGCGAGGCGCCCGACGCGTCGGCGGGGTCGGTGCCGGCGTACGTGACGAGCTGCTCGAGCGTGCCGAGCGCGTCGCGGAAGGAGCCGGTCGCGTGGCGGGCGAGCAGGACGACGGCATCGGGCGCGATCGCGATCTGCTCGGCCCCGGCCACGCGCTTGACGACCGCCGCGAGCTGCTCGACCGTCGGCCGGGCGAAGTCGAAGCGATGGCAGCGGTCGACGACCGTCGGCAGGACCTTGGCGGCCTCGGTCGTGGCGAGCACGAAGACCGTGTTCGGCGGCGGCTCCTCGAGCGTCTTGAGAAACGCGTTCCACGCCTGGGTGGAGAGCATGTGCGCCTCGTCGAGGATGTAGACCTTGTGGCGGCCGGAGACCGGGGCGTAGACGACGCTCTCGCGCAGGTCGCGGATGTCGTCGACCGAGTTGTTCGAGGCGGCGTCCATCTCGATGACGTCCAGCGAGTTCGCCGAGGCGATCGAGACGCACGAGTCGCAGCGCCCGCAGGGGTCCACCGTGGGGCCGTGCTGGCAGTTCAGGCAGGCCGCGAGGATCTTCGCCATCGAGGTCTTGCCGGTCCCGCGCGAGCCGACGAACAGGTAGGCGTGATGGACCTTGTCCTGCGTGACCGCGTTGCGCAGCGTGCGCACGACGTGGTCCTGACCGACGACATCGGCGAACGTGCGCGGCCGATGGCGGCGGTAGAGCGAGGGGACCTCGGGCACTCCCCCGAGGATAGCTTTGAACACGGACCCGCCCATCCATGGTGTCGTCCGCGCCGAGACGCCGGATACGGTCTGGCCCGTGGCCCGGATCCGCTTCGTGGCCGGGGTGCTCGTCGGCGCCGTCGCGCTGCGGCTGCTGGCCGGTCCCGGCCTGGTGAACTACGACACGCTCTACACGCTCGTGTGGGGCCGCCAGCTCGCGCACGGCGAGCTGCCCGACCTCGAGGTGGCGATCGCGCCGACGCCGCATCCGCTGGCCAACCTCGTCGCCGTGCTGCTCTCGCCGCTGAGCTCGATCGAGACCGGCGGCCTGCACGGAGAGCTCGCCGCGATGGCGGCGGTGGCGATCGCCTACGTCGCGCTGGCGCTGCTGGGCTGGGTCGTCTTCGCACTCGGCCGCGCGTGGTTCAACACCGCCGCCGGCGTGCTGGCGGCGGCGATCGTCCTCACCCGCGTGCCGGTGCTGGACTTCGGCGCCCGCGCCTACGTCGACATCCCGTTTCTCGTGCTCGTGCTGCTCGCCCTCCTGGTCGAGACGCGCCGCCCGCGCTCGGGCGTCGCGGTGCTCGGGCTGCTCGCGCTCGCGGGGCTGCTGCGGCCCGAGGCATGGCTGTTCAGCGCCGTCTACGTGGCGTGGCTGCTCTGGCCCGGCCTGCGGGCGGCGGGCCGGCCGGAGGGGCCGGCCCGCGTGGCGGCCTGGCGCGACGCGGCGCCGCTCGTCGCGCTGGCCGCCAGCGGGCCGCTGCTGTGGGCGCTGCACGACCTGCTGCTGACCGGCGACGCGCTGCACTCGCTGACCGGCACGCGCGACAACGCCGCGCTGCTGGGCCGCGTGACCGGCATCGAGAACGTGCCGCAGACCGTCCCGCGCCGGATCGGCGAGATCCTGCGCGAGCCGGTCCTGCTGGCGGCGGCGGGCGGCGGCCTGCTCGCGCTCGCCTGGCGCCGCGACCGCCGCGTGCGGCTCGCCGCCGGCGCGGGCCTGCTGGCCCTCGCGGCCTTCTGCGTCCTGGCCGCGGCGGGGCTGCCGATCATCACCCGCTACCTGCTCCTGGCGGGGACGCTGCTGGCGATCTTCGCCGGGGCCGGCGTCTTCGGCTGGCTGGACCTGCTGCCCGGCCGCGAGCGGACCTGGTGGGCGCGCTTCGCGCTCGTCGCGCTCGTCGCGCTCGCCGTGTTCATCCCGGACCAGGCGCAGCGCATCGACCGCCTCGGCAACGCGCTCGCCACGCAGGAGCGCATCCAGGGCGGCCTTGGCGACCTCGTCGGCGGGGCGTCGCTGCGCGAGCCGGTCGCCGTGCCCAACCGACGCCCGATCCCGCTGCTGGCCCTGTGGCTGAAGCTCGATCCGCGCGCGATCGCCGACGCGCAGAGCGGCCTGCCGCCGCGCGGCAGCTACCTCGTCCCCGCGACGGCGCAGGTCGCCCGCGACTACATCCTGGACCGGCGCGACCGCGATCGGCGGGTGCCGCGGCCGTCCGCCGGCTACGCGCTGCGCGACGCCAACGCGCTTTGGCGTTGGTATGAGCGCCCGCCTGCTCGATAATCCCCCGGTGAACACGTGGCCGCTGCGCGCCTTCCTCGCGCTCACCGCCGCCCTGCTGCTCGCCCTGCCCGCCGCCGGCGCCGGCGCGCAGCAGCCGCGGATCATCAACGGCACCCTGCCGACCCAGCCGTGGCCGGCCCAGACGTCGGTGCGGCACGTGTCGGGCGCCGTGTGCGGCGGCACGCTGGTCAGCGCCCGCTGGGTGCTGACCGCCGGCCACTGCGTGACGAACGACACGACCGGAGCGCTTCAGGCCGCGGGGGACTTCACGCTGCACATCGGCGGCACGAGCCGGACCAACGGGGTCGCGCACGCGGCTGACCAGGTCCTGCGCCACCCGCAGTACGGCCCGCCGCCGGGGTCGCCGAACTACGACGTCGCGCTGCTGCACCTCACCGCGCCCGCGGCGCAGGAGCCGATGACGCTGATCGGCGCCGAAGCGCGGGACGGCGAGTTCTGGGCACCGGGCGTGCCGGCCACGACGATCGGATGGGGGTTCACCGAGACCGGGATGCAGTCCCAATCGCAGCTGCGCGAGGCGAAGGCTCCGATCATCACCGACGCCGCGTGCGCCGCCGCGTGGCCCAACTTCAACGCCGCCACGATGGTCTGCGCCGGCGACGGGACGACCGATGCGTGCGCCGGCGACTCCGGCGGGCCGCTCATGGTCCCGCGGCTGGGCGCGTTCGCGGTCGTCGGCGTCACGTCGTGGGGGGCCGATGGGTGCGCCTGCACCGCGCCCGGGTCGCCGTTCGCCGGTTGCGACGACCGCTACGGCAGCCCGGCGAACCCGATCAAGCCGGGCGGCTACACCCGGCTTGCCGCCGCCGCGATCAACGGCTGGATCAGGAGCATCGCCCCGACCCTGGCGGTCAGCCCGCCGCCGCAGGCCCCGATCACCGGTCAACCCTTCACGCTGCGCGGCACCCCGACCGTCGGCCAGCCCTCCGACATCACGTGGGACATCAACGGCGACGGCCTCCTCGGCGACGCCCACGGGCCGGAGGTCCAGGCGAGCTTCCCGAACGCGGGCGTGCACCTCGTCCAGGGCGTGGCCCACTTTCCGGACGGCGACCGGACGGCCGTCGCCCGCGAGCGCGTCGTGGTGGTCGACCCGCCTCCGCCGCCGCCGCCACCACCCCCGCCCCCGCCGCCACCACCACCGGCGCCGCCGCCGTTCGCGGCGAAGCTCGAGATCGCCCGGGCGGGCGTCTCGCGCGCCACGCGCCGGCTGAGCGTGCTGGCGCCGATCACCGCGCGGGCCTCCGGCCAGGTCCGGGCCGCGTTCCAGGCGGCGGGCCGCACCGAGCGCTTCCGCGCCACGATCGACGCCGCGCGCCGGCGCGTGCGCATCAACCGGCGCATCCCGCTCGCGCAGGCCAGGCTCGGCACCGGGATCCTGACGCTGACCTACCCGGGCGACGGCGACACGCAGCCCCAGGAGGTGCGCCTGCGCGCCGCCGCGCGGTCCGCGCAGCTCGAGGCCTCGCGCCCGCGCATCACCGGCGGGCGGCTGATCGCCCGCGGTGAGATCAGCCGCCGCGCGCGCGGCGTCGTGCGCCTGCAACTGCTCTTTGAGCCGGCCGGGCGGCCGACGCGCACCGTCCAGCTCACGGCGCCGATCCGCAACGGGCGCTACCGCTTCAACGCGCCGCTGTCCGCCGATGTGCGCGCGGGCATCGCGCAGCGGCGCGGCGTCGTGCACTCCTACACCTTGTTCACCGGCCAGCTCGTCGGCCGCCTGCGCGGCGAGATGCGCTCCTTCCAGATCCTCGGGGAGCGCTGATGCGCCGTCCGCATGGCACCGGCTCACGAAAGCCGGCGGGCACGCCGATACAGCGTCCTGCGGTGCCCTCGCCTCGCCTGATCATCGGCCTCCTCCTCGCGGTGCTGCTCGGCACGGCCCAGGCCGCCCCGGCCGCGACGCCGCAGCCGCGGATCATCAACGGGGTCAACGCGGCGCCGGGCGCATGGCCGGCGCAGGCGTCGGTCCGCGTCGACGTCGGCGGCGGCTTCACGTCCGACTGCGGGGGCACGCTGGTCAGCGCCCGCTGGGTGCTGACCGCCGCCCACTGCGTCCACGACGACAGCACCTTCGTCATCTTCTCGCCGGCCGCGTTCCTGCCGGTCCGGATCGGCAGCATCAGCCGCTTCTCCGGCGGCGCGGAGCGCGCGGTGGCCGCCGTGCAGCGCCACCCCAGCTTCAGCCAGGCCCCCGACGGGGTGCCCAACTACGACCTCGCGCTGCTGCAGCTGACCGCGAAGGTCCCCGCGGACGTCGAGCCGATGCCGATGATCCGCCCCGATGCGTCGGAGGCAGGCTTCTGGAGCCCCGGCACCGCGGCGACGGTGGTCGGCTGGGGCGACACGGAGACCGGGTCTGATTCCGACACCCAGCTCAAGCAGGGCCAGGTCCCGATCGTGAGCGACGGCAACTGCGGGTGGTCGGGGCTGTTCAACTCCGCCAGCATGTTCTGCGCCGGCCGCCTCGACGTCGACACGTGCTCCGGCGACTCGGGCGGACCGATCGCGGTCCCCCGCTTCGGCGTGTTCACGCTGCTTGGCGTCACCTCGTGGGGAACGAACCCGTGCGCCACGCCGGGCGTCGCCGGGGTCTACGCGCGCCTCGGCGCCCCGGCCGTCGGCAAC
>JAUXSD010000281.1 GCA_030681525.1 Solirubrobacteraceae bacterium | reverse complement strand
CGGCGCCACGCGGCGCGGCCAGCGCCGGGGCGGCGTCGAGCCCGGCGGGGCCGAGGCGGTCCGGTGCCGGTGTGGCGGGCGGCTTCCGCGAGGTCTGCGCTGCACCCGTGTTCGGCTCGGCGGGCGTACGCGCGCGCTCGCCACCGCGGACGGCGGAGGATGGCTGTACGGGCGCTGCCGGGGCCTGCGCCGCAGGCGTCGTCGCCGCGGGGCTGCGCTCCCCCCGCTTCAGGCCGGTTGCGACCCCGACCGACAGCAGCAGCGCCGCGACCACGACCGCGGCGGCCAGCTTCATCCGGCTGCGCCACCAGCGGCCGTCGGGCGCCGCGGCCGGATCTACGAGCTGCGCGGCGCGCTCGGGTGGTGGCGCGGCCGCACCGCCCGGCCGCGCGGCAGCCCCACGCGAGCCGCTGAAGGAAGGCTCGCGCGGGCAGCGTTGCCCGATGACGTCGTCCCAGTCGGTCCCCACGGCCTCGGCGGCCCGCGCCATCGTGTCGCGAAACAGCCATGGCGCGGCCACGATCGGCGTCCAGGCGCGGTACGAGGCGCCTGCCTCCTGCATCGCCTCCGCCCGCAGCGGACACGTCGTGCAGCTCGAGAGGTGCTCGGCGAGCCAGACGGCATCCCGCGACGCCTCGTCGAGCTGCCCGTCGTCGCTCGCGCAGATCAGCGGCAGCGCCCGTTCGCACTCCGGCGTGCTGTGGAGGATGGAGGCGAGCGCCTCGCCGCGCAGCGCGGTTCGCAGGTTGATGCGCGCGCGAGAGAGCAGCTGCGCCACGGAGTTGCGATTCATCTGCATGATCTCGGCGATCTCGTCGTAGGAGCGCTGTTCGAGCTCGAACAGCGCCAGCGCCTCGCGCTGGCGGGCGGGCAGCGTCGCGTTCGCCGCGCGGATCTGCTCCTGCTGGTCTTCGAGCAGCACGTTGCGCTCAGGATCGTCAGCGGGATCGCCGGGATCGAGGCCGCCGCCACCGCCGGCGCCCACCGCCGTGGCGGTCTCCGGGACATCGGCGTGCGGCTCGGCGCGCCGGCGCCGAGCCATCAGGTCAAAGCACGCGTGGCGGGCGCAGGTGAACACATACGAACCGAACGCCAGCTCGCGCTGCTCGAGCTTGGGCAGCCGGCGAAGCACGGAGACGAACGCCTCCTGCGTCGCATCCGCCGCGTCGTCGCGGGAGCCGACGATCCGGTAGCAGAGGTTGAACGTGCGGTCGCCGTAGCGCTCGTAGAGCGCGGCGAACGCCTCGCCGTCCCCGCGCGCGGCGCGCCGTGCGAGCTCCGCCTCGCCGGGCTGCGACACCGCGCGCGTCCTCGCCGGCATGACCGTCACGGTAGCGCTGATGGCGGGGCCGCGCCAGGCGCACAGGGGGATGTGTGCGGCAGTCCACACATGTGCCCAACGGACGGGCGAGCGCCCGAATTACGGTCGGCACACGATCCGCGGTCCGAGCGTTTCGGGCAATTCAACGGACGCCGCCGTAATTCCCGGTGGCGCAGCGGCTTGGAGTGCCATCCACCTCCGACGAAGGGAACGAGATGCGACCCCGAGCAACCCTCACCGCGCTGTTCATCACGGCGGCGGCCCTGGCCCCCACCGCGAGTGCCCACGCGACGCCGCTGGTACCGACGGTCCAGTTCGATCCGGCGCAGACGAGCTGGAAGTCCTACCGCGATCTGACGAGCGCGGGCTACGCCGCGAAGTTCGCGGCGCTGAAGAGCGATTGGATGCTCGTCGACCTCGACATCGACGTGATCGCCGGCCGCTACCGCGCGGGGGCGGTCTTTCGCCCCAACTCCGACGGCCGTGCCTGGGCGAGCCTGCGCAACCTGACGGCCGCCCAGTTTCACGCCAAGTGGCTGCACTACCGCGAGCGCGGCCTGCGCCTGCACGACCAGGAGGTCTATCGCACCGCGGCCGGCGCGCTGCGCTACGCCGGCGTGTGGATCGAGAATCGCGGGAACCTGCCGTGGGCCTCGTATCGCGGGGCCACCGCCGCGCAGCACGCAGCGCGCTTCGGGCAGTACCGGGGCGCCGGCTACGTCCCGGTCGACATCGACGTCTACTCGACCTCGAGCGGCCTGCGCTACGCCGCCGCGTGGGTTCACAACAGCGAGGGGCTGACATGGAAGCTGCGCCGCGGCCTCACGTCAGCGCAGTTCGCGGCGGCGTTCAATGCGTACAAGGCGCAGGGTCTGCGCAGCCTCGTGACGGAGTCCTACCCGACGGCGGCGGGCCAGCGCTACGCCGGCATCTGGGTCGAGAACCGCGCAAAGCGCACGTGGGCGGCCTACCGCGACATGAGCGCCGGCGGTTTTCGCAACCGCCGCAATCAGCTGGCCGACATGGGCTACCGGCTCGACGGCTACGAGAAGTACGCCACGGCCGCCGGTGCCCGCTACGCCGGAGTGTGGCGCCAGAACTCCGACCGACCGGACTGGCCGCTGCGCAGCAAGGTCGACGCCATCATCAAGAAAGAGCGCGACGATCACGACGTGCCCGGCTTCAGCGTCGCCGTCTCACACCACGGCAACGTCGTCTACCAGCGCGGCTTCGGCGACCAGGACAAGGCGGCCGGCGTGTGGATGCACGGTGGATCGGTGAACCGGATCGCCTCGGTGAGCAAGGCGGTGGCCGGCGTGCTGGCGCTGCGGATGGAGGCCAAGCACCCGGGGCTGGGCATGACCGACAAGGTGCGCACGCATCTGCCGTGGCTGCCGGCCAAGCACGACTACACCGTCGGGCAGACCGCCATGAACCGCAGCTGCGTCAAGAGCTATCCCGCCCCGATGACGACCCAGAACCAGGCGCAGTACGACACCGCCAAGCAGGCCGTCGAGGCCTTCATGGACGAGGACCTGGGCTGCACGCCCGGTTCCTACCTGTACTCGACGCACGCCTACACGGTGCTCGGCGCCGTGATCGAGAAGTTCGAGGGCAAGCCGGTGGCGAGCGTCGTCCGCGACGAGCTCACGACGCCGTTCGGGCTGACGACGCTGCGGCCCGAGCCGCTCGCCGGATCCCTGCCCGACCGCGTGCAGCTCTACAAGACCAACAACGACGAGTACGACGGCGACAACCTGTCCAACAAGACGCTCGGCGGCGGGCTCGTATCGACCGCGCGCGACCTCGTGCGCTTCGGCGACGCGATCCTCGACGGGACGCTGCTGACCGCCGCCCAGCGCACGACGCTGTGGTCGCCGCTCGGCAGCTACGCCTACGGCTGGAACGTGCCCGCCGAGTCCGGCTCGACGTACGTCGGCAAGTCCGGCGGTCAGCCGGGCGCCAAGTCGTACCTGCGGATCGAGCCCAACGAGGGCATCGTCATCGCCGTGCTCTCCAACCGCTGGAAGGGCGGACACAGCGCCAGCAGCGTGAGCAAGAAGATCGGCGACGCCATGCTCGCCGATCTGCCGTGACTCCCACCCGGCCGCGGAACTGCACCAACCCGTTGCGCCGCGGCCGGGCCGGCGGTCCCCTCGTCAGTGCTCCGCCGCGTGGCGCAGCTCCTCGCGGGTGCGGTGGCGCGATTCGCCGTAGCTGCGCGTCTCGACGACGATCAGCAGCGCGAGGGCCGCCGCAAGCGCGCTGACCGTGGCGAGCGCCGGGATCTCGACCGCGACCGGGATGAACACGACGAGCAGCACAGCCAGGCCGAGGCGGCGCGTGTTGACGGAGTGGATGTGGCGATAGCGGAACGCCACGTGGGCGAGCAGGTACAGCGCCGTGCCGCCGAGCAGCGCGGTGGCGGGCACGAGCTTCAGCGGGTCCTCGACGTGGCCGAGCGTCTTCTTCATCCCCAGCGCGACGAGGATGACCCCGGCGACCATCGGCAGGTGCAGGATCGAGTACGAGTCGCGCGCCATCTCGTTGCGCTCGCGGCCCGGCTCGGCCTCCGACAGGCGCCGCGCCGCGACGAGCGCGACGACGTCGAAGTACAGCCACCACAGCGCCGCCGCCACGGCGGTGCCGACGATCGCCGCCGCCGCCACGCCGGCGTCGACGCCGTGCTCGGCGCCCACGCCGACGGCCACGATCGACTCGCCCAGCGCGATGATCACGATCAGGCCGTGGCGCTCGGCGAAGTGGTGCGCCTTGAGCTGCCAGCCCTCGGCGCCGAAGAAGTACGGCCCGGCGATGTCGAGCCCGAGCGCGAGCGCCCACAGCGCTCCCTGCAGGGTGCCGTCGGCGAACGAGGCGCTCACGAGCAGCCCGCCGGCGATCGCCGTCGAGATCGCCAGGCCGACGACCGAGGCGCGCAGGTTCGGCTGGTCGCGGCTGCCCAGCATGAACAGCGCGATGTGCGCGATCCGCACCGCGGCGTAGGCGAGCGCGAAGATCAGCGCGGCGTCGCCGAAGGCCTCCGGGACGCAGAGCGCGACGATCAGCAGCGCCGCCATGGCGCCGAAGATCACGAGCCGGACCGCATCCATCTCCGGATCGAGCGTGCTCGTCAGCCAGGCGTAGCCGACCCACGACCACCACAGCACGCCGAGTACGAGCAGCCCCTTGGCCAGCCCCGACCAGGTCGGCTCGTCGGCCATGAGCGCGGTGCACTGCGTGAACCCCAGCACGAAGACGAGGTCGAAGAAGAGTTCCAGCGGCGAGACGGCCTCGACGTCGCGCAGCGCCGCCGTCAGCCGGCGCGGCCGCGCGGACGTCGGGTCGGTGCTCATGGGCGCGGATGATTACAGTCCGCGCGTGACTCGCCGCAGCGATACGCCCGACATGGGCCGACTGGTCGTCTCGTGCCCGGACCGGCCCGGCATCGTCGCCGCCGTCTCGAACTTCCTGTTCGAGCACGGGGCGAACATCGCCGAGTCCGGCCAATACTCGACGCACCCGACCGACGGCCGCTTCTTCCTGCGCGTCGTCTTTCACCGCGCTGGCCTGCAGGCGATGCGCGAGGAGCTCGAGCAGCGCTTCGCCGCGGAGGTCGGCCGGCCGTTCGGCATGGAGTGGACGTTCACGGACCCCGGCGTGCCCAAGCGCGCGGCGATCATGGTCAGCCGCTACGACCACTGCCTGCTGGACCTGCTGTGGCGCGCGCGGCGCGACGAGCTCGACCTCGAGATCGGGCTGGTCATCTCCAACCACCCCGACCTGGCCGGCGACGTGCGCTCCTTCGGCGTCCCCTTCGTGCACATCCCGGTCACCCGCGACACGAAGGCCGAGGCCGAGCGGCGCCAGGTCGAGCTGCTGGCGGGCAACGTCGATCTCATCATCCTGGCGCGCTACATGCAGATCCTGTCAGCGGACTTTCTCGATGCCGTCGGCGCCCCGGTCATCAACATCCACCACTCGTTTCTGCCGTCGTTCGCCGGCGCCGGGCCGCACGAGCGGGCGCGCGACCGCGGCGTGAAGCTCATCGGGGCGACCGCCCACTACGCGACCGAGGACCTCGACGAGGGCCCGATCATCGAGCAGGACGTCGTCCGCGTCACGCACCGCGACAGCGCCGAGGAGCTCGAGCGCCGCGGCGCCGACGTCGAGCGCACGGTCCTCGCACGTGCCGTGCAATGGCACTGCGAGGACCGCGTGCTGCGTGACGGTGAGCGGACCGTCGTCTTCTGACGCGCGCCCTTCGGCGCTCGGCCGCCTCAGCCGACGAGCAGGCCGAGCTCGCCGGCGCGGTGCGTCGCCTCGACGCGTGAGCGACAGCCGAGCTTGCGCAGGATGTTGCGCACGTGCATGTCGACCGTCCGGCGGCTGAGAAACAGCTCCTGCGCGATCTCGCCGTTCGTGCGCCCGACGGCGACGAGGCGCATGACCTCCAGCTCGCGGCGCGAGAGCCCGGCGCCGTCGGCGTCGGCCGCCGCGCGCGTGCCGAGTCGCCGCGCGATCGACTCGCCGAGCGCCGCGACCTCGCGCGCGGCGTCGGTGGCCAGGGGCCGGGCGCCGAGCTTGCGGGCGCTGCGGTAGGCGCTCGACAGCCGCTCGAGGGCCGCCTCGCGCTCCCCCGCCGCCGCGAGCGCGACGCCCGCCCGCAGCTCGATCTGGGCGCGCTCGAAGGGCATGTCCAGCCCGCGGTGCAGTTGCACCGCGCGGGCGGTCTGCTCGGCCGCCGTCTGCGTGTCCCCCTCGAGCAGCGCCGTCTCGCCGATCGCGCAGCCCAGCGCGGCGAGCGCGTCGGCGTGGCCGGTCTGCGACGCGATGGCGCTCAGGGCCTGCGCGCAGGCGTGCGCGCCCGAGACGTCGCCGCGGCCCGCGAGGTACGTCGCCGCCCAGCGCAGCGGAGCGACCGCGTAGTGGTGGTCGTCGCTGCCCGCCCAGCGCTCGAGGATCGTGCGGCAGTGCTCGGCGGCCTCGTCGTGCGCGCCCTCGGCGGCCGCGACGCGGGCCAGCGACGCGGTCGAGTCGACCGCCATGTTGTAGTGCGCCACGCGCGCCGCGACCGCCAGCGAGGCGGTCAGCAGCCGCCGCGCCGAGCCCATGCGGCCCTCCCAGCAGTGGATCGCGCCCAGCAGGCCCTCGGCCACCCACGCTGCGGTGTTGCCGGCGATCAGCTCCCGGCTCATCTGCGCCGCGCGCTGCCATTCGCCGCGCTCGCGCAGCACGTAGGCCAGGCACGTCACGCACGCGACCTCGACGCCGCTGTCGCCGGCCGCCTGGCAGAGGTCGAGCGCGGTGTCGAGCGCCTGCTCGGCGCGCGGGAAGTCCCCCGAGTCGTACAGCGCGACGCTCAGTCGCTGGTAGAGGTCGGCGGCGACCGCGGTCAGATCGTGCTCGACCGCGAGCGCCAGCGCCCCGTGGACCGTCGCCAGGCCGGCCTCGTACTCGCCGCACTTCGCCCGCGCCATGCCCTCCAGGCCGAGCGCGCGCAGCCGCAGGTCCAAGCGGCCGGCGCGGTCGGCCTCGTGCCGCGACTGGACGGCCAGCTCGATCGCCTCGGCGTGCTGGGCGGCGATGCGGCGCTGGTTGGCCATGGCGAGATGCTCGACCGCGGCCTCGGCCATCGCCCCGTGGTCGGCCAGCGTCGGGGCGGCCAGGCCGCGGGCGGCGAAGGCGGCGTCGCGGTCGCCGCGCAGCTCGAGCACCGCGGCGAGGCGCCGCTGCACCTGCGCCTGTGCGGGCCCGTCGAGCACGAGCGCGAGCTCCCGCCAGGCGCGCGTCGCCTCCGCGAGCTGGCCCGACAGCTCCGCACACGCGGCGTAGCGCTCGAGCGTGGCCAGGCGCAGCGGCTCGTCCTCACCCTCGGGCCACAGGTCCAGCGCCTGGCGGCCGGCGTCGGCCGCGTCGCGGAAGGCGTGCACCAGCTCGGACTCGCCGGCCGCGCGCAGCAGCGCGTGGCGAGCCCGGGCGCTGTCGCGCGCCCCGAGCCAGTGCGCGGCCGTCACGCGGCTCGGCGCGCCGCCCGCCTCCAGCGCCGCGCCCAGCGCGCGATGCAGGGCGCGCCGCCGCATCCACGGCACGTCGGCATAGAGCGCGTCGCGGGCCAGCCCGTGACGGAAGACGGCCGTGCCGGGGTCCTGCTCGCGCGCGAACCCCCGTTCGACGAGCTCGGCGACGCCGTGCGAGCTCGACAGCGACGCGACGAGGTCCAGGTCGAAGACCTCCCCCGCGACGGCGGCGGCCTCGGCGGCCACCCGCCCCTCGTCCGACAGCTCCGACGCGCTGATCAGCAGCGCGTCGCGCACGGTGTCGGGCAGCGGGATCTCGCCGTGGTGGGCGAGCTCGAGCCCGTGGCGCCCGCGGCGCAGCGCGCCGCTCACCCGCAGCGCCGCCGCCAGCTCCTCGACGAAGAACGGCGTTCCCTGCGTCGCGTCGTGCACCGAGCGAACGAGCGACGGCGACGGCGGGCCGTCGAGGCTCGCGGCGAGCAGCCGCGCCACGTCGTCGTGCTCCAGCGGACCCAGCACGAGCTCGTCGAGCCGGCGCGCCCGGCGCAGCTCGTGGCGCAGGCGGCGCAGCCCGTGATCGCGGGGGAGGCCGTCGGAGCGATAGGCCGCGACGACGAGCACCGACAGCTCACCGAGCGGATGGGCGAGCGCCGAGAGCAGCTCGAGGGTCGCCTCGTCGGACCAGTGCAGGTCGTCGAGCACCACGAGAACGGGCTGGTCCTCGGCGAGCGTGACCAGCGCGCAGCGGATCGCCTCGAACAGCGTCAGGCGGTCGGTCGCCGCCGCGGGCTCGCCGAGCTCGGGCAGGATCATCGCGAGGTGCGGGCCGAGCGGGCCGCAGTCGGCGAGCGCGCCGGGGTCGCTGCGCAGGCGGCTGCGCAGCGCGGCGACGACCGGTCCGTAAGGAACCGTGCCGCCGTGGCTCGCCGCGCCGCTCAGCGTCAGCGCGTCGGGGCAGCGGCGGGCGAGCTCGCCGACCAGGCGCGTCTTGCCGAGGCCGGCCTCGCCCGCGAGGAGCACGAGGCCGCCGTGGCCCGCCCGCGCCCGGTCAAAGGACTCCACGAGCCGGGCCGTCTCCTCGCTGCGCCCGATCAACTCCGTCATCGCCGGACCATCCTAAGTACGGCATACGGCATCGAAAAGTACGGTCATCTCGCCGGTGCCCGGCGGGTGCCGCGCACGTACGGTCGTTCCATCGTCAACGGCGGGCCCGACCGGGCCCGAAGGGAGAACCCGATGAACCTCTACGTGATCACCCGCCGCAACGGCTTCGCCTCGGCCCAGGATCTCGAGGCCGCGGCCGCCCGCTCGACCGAGGCCGGCAACCGCAGCGATTCGGGCGTGCGCTGGATCCGCAGCTACGTCTCGGCGGAGGAGAGCGGCGAGCTCGGGACGTTCTGCATCTACGAGGCCGACAGCCCCGCGGCGATCCGCGCCCATGCCGCCGCCGCCGACCTGCCCGTCGACGAGATCGTCCCGATCGCCGACACCGTCGTCGTGCGTCCGGACCCGGCGCCGGTGGGCGCCTGACCGTCCGCTCGCCGAACGGGCCGGGGCCGCGCTGAGCGCGGCCCCGGGTCGTTGCATTTGGCGCCTGCCCGCTCGTGCGCGGGCGAGGCGCGCTAGGGACCGCCGGTGAACGCGCCCTCGATGCCGATCGCCCGCTCACAGGAGCCGGGCGCCGCGGCATCGTCGCCGGACGAGCCGATGCAGAGATCGCGCGAGCCGGCGTGCGGCGGGCCGAACGGGTTGTCGCCGCCCAGCACGTCGTTGCCGCTCCCGGCGATCAGGGTGTCGTTGCCGAAGTTCCCGATGAGGAAGTCGTCGCCGTCGCCGCCCAGCACGACATCGCGGCCCGGGCCCCCGAACAGCGCGTCGTCGCCGTCGTCGCCGAGCACGCGGTCGTTGCCCATCTGACCCGTCGCGAAGTCGTCGCCCTCGCCGCCCATGAGCGTGTCGTCGCCGCCCTCGCCGCCGATGCCGTCATCGCCGTCGCCGCCCTGCACGAAGTCGTTGCCGCCGGGAACGTCCATCCCCGCAGGATTGCCGAGCAGGAAGGACTGGCCGGTGTCGCCGATTATCGCGTCGGCGCCGTCGCCGCCGAAGATGCGGTCGTTGCCCTCGCCGCCGCAGATGATGTCATCGCCGCCGAGGCCGTAGATGACGTCACCGCCGCCGAGGCCCACGATGACGTCGGGACCCGGCGTACCGCGCAGGACGTCCTTGCCCGACGTGCCGACGATCGTCGCCGGCGCGAGCTCCGGCGGTCCCGGGTTCTCGGGATCGAACGTCGCGAGGTTCAGACAGGTCGGCCCCGCGCCCTGGGCGCCGGCGGCCGGCGCGGTGGCCAGGCCGATGGCGACGAGCGCGACGGCCAGGGAGGCACCTCTCAACATGGACAATCTCCTTTCAGCTGGTCGATCCGGTACACCGGATTGCGGCTTGATACCCGATCTCAGCCGGTATCGCGCCTCGAACGTGGCAACGCCACGAGTCGGTGGTCTGACGTGAACAACCGCCGCACCGCGCCGAGCGCCGTGACCGCCGTCGTCGTCGCGACGCCGCCCAGGATGAGGTACATGAGCGCGAGCTGGACGAGGACCGCGTCGAGCGGGTCGACGCCGGCGAGGATCAGGCCGGTCATCGCGCCCGGCAGGAAGACGATGCCCAGCGCCTTCGTGTTCTCGATCTGGGGCGACAGCGCCGTGCGCATGACGCTGCGCAGGATCGGCCGCGACGCGACGACCCACGGCTGACCGAGCGCGAGCCGCGCCTCGACCTCGGCGCGCCGCTCGGAGAGCGCCTCGACGAGCCGCTCGGAGACGACGATCGCCGACTTCATCGAGTTGCCGATGAGCATCCCGGCGACCGGCACGACCGTCGTCCCCTGCACCGGAAAGATGCCCAGCCCGAAGGCGACGGCGAAGCCCACGATCGCGGTGACGCCGTTGGCGACGAGCCCGATCCAGAACAGGCCGGGGACCGCGGGCGCGCGGCGCTTGACGGTCGCCGCCGCGAACACGACGATGCCGGCGACCCACAGCCACGACCACACGAGCGGGGTGTCGGGGTCGATGATGATCGCCAGCGCGGCCCCGACGATCAGCAGCTGCACGAGGCCGCGCGTGACGGAGACGACGAGCTCGCGCTCCAGGCGCAGCCGCAGGCGCAGGCTGATCGCGAACGCCACCACGACCAGCACGAGCGACGCCGCCAGGCCGATGAATCCGATGTCGCCGGCGCTATCCACCGCCGAGCACCTCCTCGGCCGAGCCCTCGCGGTCGACGTGCCCGTCTGCGAGCAGCAGCACGCAGTCGGCAAGGCGGCGCATCTGCTCCTCGGAGTGCGAGACCCAGATGACCGGCGTGCCGGCGGCGACGAGCTGCCGGGCGAGCCGCTCGAGGACGTCTGTCGCCCTGGCGTCGAGCGCCGACGTCGGCTCGTCCATGAGCATCACGTGCGGGTCGGTGGCCAGGGCGCGGGCCAGGCACGCGCGCTGCGCCTCCCCGCCCGACAGCTCGCCGGCGTCGCGGTCGAGGAACGTGGCGGGCAGGCCGGCGCGTTCGAGCAGCTCGGCGCCGCGCGCCGCGTCGCAGTCGCGGTCGGCCTCGCGCAGGTTGTCGAGCACGGTGCCCGCGAACGTCACGGGCCGCTGGAAGACCATCGCGACGTCGCGCCGCAGCGCGAGCGGGTCGCGCTGGGCGATGTCCTCGCCGCGGTGGCGGACCGTCCCCTCCGACGGGACCTCGAGGCGGTTGCACAGCCGCAGCAATGTCGACTTGCCCGAGCCGGACGGCCCGGCGACGACCGTCAGCCCCTCGGCGGGCAGCCGCGCGTCGAGGTCGTGCAGCCGCCGCGCCGCGGGCGGGCCGACGCTGACCGACTCAAACGCGAACAGCGGCGGCGCCGCGGGCACGGCGGGAGTATCGCCTACCGTGCCCGAGGCGCGAGCGAGCCGTCCCTAGTGCTCTGCGCAGAAGTGCGGGATCTTCGCGTGCGCCACGTCGTGGCCCGGCGTGACGTGCGGAACCGTCATGTGGGCGTTCATCGTGCCGTGCATCCCGTTGGCGCAGGCACGCTCGTTGGGCGCGGCCGTCGCGGCCGGGGTGGCGGCGGCGAGCAGGAGCGCTCCCGCGCTCGCGGTGGCAGCCAGGGCCTTTCGCATCATCGACCTCCTCTGTCGGGTACGGAGCCGGAGCCCAGCTATGTGCCCAGGGCATCTAGCAGCCAAACATCGTTGTAGTTGCACGCGCAACGAATAGACTGCCCTTCACCCCATGCAGCCCCAGACCCGACGCATCGCCGCCCTCTTCGGCCCGTACCGGGCCCGGCTGGCGGCGGTCCTCGGCCTCATCGCGCTCAGCGCGGGCCTCGGCATGATCACGCCGTTTCTGCTGCGCGAGGTGCTCGACACCGCGATCCCCGACGGCGACACAACCCTGCTGGCCTGGCTCGTCGCCGGCATGGTCGCGATCGCGATCGCGACGGGAGCGCTCAGCGTGTCGCAGACGTGGCTGTCCAACGTCGTCGGCCAGCGCGTCATGCACGACCTGCGCGCCGCGGTCTACCGCCATCTGCAGCGGCTGTCGCTGGCGTTCTTCACCCGCACGCGCACCGGCGAGGTGCAGTCGCGGCTCGCCAACGACATCGGCGGCGTGCAGAACGTCGTGACGACGACGGCCACGTCGATCGTCGCCAACCTGACGACCGTGCTCGCGACGACGGTGGCGATGGTGCTGCTCGACTGGCGCCTGGCCCTGTTCAGCCTCGCCCTGCTGCCGTTCTTCGTGTGGATGACCGGCCGCGTCGGCAACGAGCGGCGGCGAATCACCGCCAAGAAGCAGGGCCGGATGGCGGACATGAGCGCGCTCGTCGCCGAATCGCTGTCGGTGTCGGGCGTGCTGCTCGGCAAGACGATGGGCCGCGCCGGCGAGCTGGCCGCCCGCTTCGAGGCCGAGTCGGCGCAGCTCGCCGACATCGAGGTGCGCTCGCGGATGGCCGGCCGCTGGCGGATGGAGTCCGTGCAGATGAGCTTCGCGATCATGCCCGCGCTCGTCTACCTCTTCGCCGGCCTGACGATCGCCGGCGGCTCGCAGGCGATCACGATCGGCACGGTCGTGGCGTTCACGACGCTGCAGACGCAGCTGCTGCGGCCGCTGCGCTCGCTGCTGACGGTGCGCGTCGACCTGCAGGCGTCGCGGGCGCTGTTTGACCGCATCTTCGAGTACCTCGACCTGCCGGTCGACCTGGGTGAGCGCCCCGGCGCGATCGCGCTGCCCGTGCCGGCCGCCGGGGCCGCCGGACCGCGGGCGACCGGCGAGGTGCGCTTCGAGAACGTCGCGTTTCGCTACGACGAGAACGCCCCGTTCACGCTGCGCGGCGTCGACCTCGTCGTCGCGCCCGGCACGACGACGGCGATCGTCGGCGAGACCGGCTCGGGCAAGACGACGCTCGGCTACCTCGTCGCCCGGCTGTACGACGTCACCGGCGGGCGGGTGACGATCGACGGCGTCGACGTGCGCGACCTCTCGTTCGCGTCGCTGGCGGCGACCGTCGGGCTCGTCTCGCAGGAGACCTACCTCTTTCACGCCACGATCGCCGAGAACCTGCGCTTCGCGCGGCCACAGGCCACCGACGAGGCGCTCGTCGAGGCGGCCCGCGCCGCCCAGATCCATGACCTCATCGCCTCCCTGCCCGCGGGCTACGACACCGTCGTCGGCGAGCGCGGCTATCGCTTCTCGGGCGGCGAGAAGCAGCGCATCGCGATCGCTCGCACCGTCCTGCGCAATCCGCCGGTGCTGGTCCTCGACGAGGCGACGAGCGCGCTGGACTCCGAGACCGAACGCGCCGTGCAGGAGGCGCTCGACCGCCTCGCCGAGGGCCGCACGACGATCGCCATCGCCCACCGCCTGTCGACGATTCGCGACGCCGACGAGATCGTCGTGCTCGACCGCGGCCGGGTCGCCGAGCGCGGCACGCACGACGAGCTGCTGCTCGAGGGCGGCCGCTACGCGCAGCTCGTGGCGGGTGGATCGCCGCCCGTGCCCGTCGGCGCGTAAACTTGATCGTCAATCAGGTCTTTCGCTCACAGGGGGCGTGAACATGCTTCATTCGCAACTGCCGTGGTGGATCGGCGGGCCGCTGCTCGGCCTCTGCGTGGTGGCCATGCGCTGGCTCATGAACGAGCGCCTCGGCGTCATGGGCGGCTGGACCGACGTGGTGACGACGGTTTCGCAGCGACGGCTCTCGTTCGGCCCGTTCGGCTGGATGCTCATCGGCATCGTCGCCGGCGCCGCAGCGTTCGCGCTCGTCGCCGGCGGCCCCGACTTCCACGGCTACGGCTGGCTGACCGACACCTTCAGCGGCACGAGCGGGACGGTGCTCATCGTCGCGATCCTGCTCGCCTGCGGCCTGCTGATCGGGCTGGGCACGAAGATCGCCGGCGGCTGCACGTCGGGCAACGGCCTGAGCGGCAACGCGATGCTCTCCCCCGCCAGCCTCGTCGCGACGATGACGTTCTTCGTCGTCGGGATCGCCGTGACGTTCCTCACCGAGGCGCTGATCACGTGAGCACGCGCGTGGCCGCCGCGATCATCGGCGTCGTCTTCGGCGTGGTCCTGTCGTGGTCGGGCATGACGAGCCCGGAGATCATCCGCGCGGGCCTGCTCTTCCAGGACCCCTACCTCCTGCTCTTCTTCGCCGGGGCGATGCTGACGGCGCTCGTCGGCCTGCGGATCCTGCGCGCCCGCGCGCCGCGCGCGCTGCTGACCGGCGAGCCCGTCGACTGGGAGCCGGTCGCGCCGGAGCGCCGCCACGTCGTCGGCAGCGCGCTGTTCGGCGTCGGCTGGGGCGTCGCCGGCGTGTGCCCGGGACCGATCGCCACGCAACTCGGTCAGGGCATCGCCTGGGGCGTCCCGACGACCGTGGGGCTCGTCCTCGGGATCGTGCTGTTCGGGCGCCTGCAGCGCCGCTCCGAGCGCGCCCGCGGCCGCACGTCGCCGCGCCGCGCCGGCGTGATCCCGTCGCCGGTCGCGGCGGACGCCAGCGCCTGACACCCGCTCGCGCGACGGGCACGATCGTGCCAACTCGCAGCCGATCGTGGGCGCTGTGGGTCTGAGACATCTACCATCATCTGCGTTCAGCCGACCAGGGGACGCAGAGCGCGGAGATGACATCCCGATCCAGGACACTTGCCGCGCTCGGCGCGGCGCTGCTCGCCCTCGGCGGCTGCGGCGGCAGCGACACGGAATGCACCGCCAAGCCCGGTGCCACGCCGGGCAGCGTCGACGCGCCGGTCGACTGCCCCGTGAGCTCCGTGATCGCCGTCGACGCCACGGGGGCGCTGCAGGACAAGGCGCTCGCGCGCGACATGGGATCAGCGGCCGTGCGCGCCGCCGAGCACACGATCACCGCCGGCGGGCACCTGCGGATGGTCGTCTTCGCCGGCGACGCCAACGCCGTCGAGGTCATCTACGACGATCAGGTGCCGACGCTCGAGCAGCTCGACGAGACCCGCCGCGGCCCGACCGAGCACGACCTGCGCCGCGCGCTCGGCGTGACGATCGACAGCGCGCTCGGCGTCATCGACGACGACCCCGCGTTGCGGGCGCGCGTGCGGGAGCTGACGCGCGGCGGCTCGTCGGACATCGCCCGCGCGGTGCGCAACGCGCTGCGCGAGGCCAAGCAGGAGTCGGGCGCCGCGGCGGTGACGCTCGTCTCCGACGGGGCGCAGGCCAGCGACCAGCTCATGCTCAAGCGCCGCCTGGAGGCGGGCGACTCGAGCAGCCGCCTCGGCGCGCAGCTCGGTGCGCTGCTCGGCAGCGCCGACGGCGTCGACGTGCTGCAGGCCGTCGGCCTGGGACGGCTGCCCGGCCGCGTGAACCAGAGCGCGGCGCGCACCGACAAGCTGGTGGAGATCTGGATGACGGCGTGTGAGAGGACCGGCGCCGCGAACTGCGCGACGACGACAGAGCTGTGACGCAAGCGAGGAGCGAGGGACAGAGGTGAACCCCGAAGACACCACGAGCGAGCTTGACCCGCAGGACGACGCGGCGCACGAGGCCGCCCCGCCGCAGGACGCGCCGGACCCCGCGCCGGTCGTGCCGCCCCCGCTGCTGGCGATCCCCGGCTTCGGCGAGCCGAGCGAGTCGACGACGCAGGGCGAGCGACCGGTCGCCGACGACACGCCGCCCGCGCCCGACCTCGGCGAGGGGCGCCGCACGCAGGCGCTGCACCCGCGCGACGACGCCGACCGCGTCCGCGGCAGCATCGTCGCCGAGAGCATCGCGCAGCACGCCGATCACCTGATCGGCTCGCGCCTGGGCCCGCTCATGGAGCGCGCGGTGCGCGTGCGCACGCTCGACGACGACCTGATCAGCGCCAACGCCGCCGTCGAGCAGATCGAGATGGCGCCCGGTGAGGCGCCGCCCGGGCCGCCGCCCACGACGATGCGCGGGCGCATGTCCGCGCGCATGGCGGCCGGCGGAGGTCTGCTCGCGCTGTTCTTCGCCGTCGGGATCGCCGAGGCGCTGTTCGCCTACGACGGCTTCCGCGAGCTCGCGCGCTTCCGCGAGAGCGACCCGACGCTGCTGCGCGAGGGCGCCCCGGCGCTGTCGGCGATCGTCATCGCCCTGCTGATCGCCGTCGGCCAGAAGGCGACCGGCAAGAACCTGCGCCTGGCGAACACGAAGGACCCCAACGCCCGCCAGGCACCGGAGCAGGAGGTCCAGGCCATGCCCGCGGCCGAGCCGCCGCCGGAGTGGCAGCCGGAGTACGCGTGGCAGCCGGAGCCCCAGCCGCAGCCGGCGCCGGAGCCGGAGCGGGAGCCGCAGCCGCGCCAGGAGCGCCGGCCGCTGCTGGACCGCGACCTGTCGAGCACCGCGCGCTACACGGTCGCGCTGGCGATCGTCATCACCGGCCTCGGGCTGTGGTACGGCGTCCAGAGCGCGCGCACGACCGCCAACAACGCGGCCGCCGCCCGCCAGCAGGCCAACCAGGCGGCCGGCGCGCGGGGCGCCGCCGCCGAGCGCCTGACGCAGAACACGCAGCCCTCGGCGGCCGAGCCGGGGGTCTACTTCCTCGTGTCGGCGTCGGTATTCCTGCTCGGTATCGGCGTCGCCTACCTGCTCGTCGATCCGGTGCGCGAGGCGCGCGAGCGCCAGCGCCGGCGCGACGCCGAGACGCTCGAGCATCGCGACCGGATCCGCGCCGAGCTCGCCGCGGAGGTCGGAGTGCTCGTCGGCCAGCGCGCGGAGATCGCCACGACGGTGGCGAACGCCCGGCGGCAGATGTACCAGGAGGCCGCGCTGCATCCGGAGGTCGGCTTCCTGCGCCGCGCCGACGAGTTCCCGCATCTGTACGGAACGTGGAGCCCGCGCGCGGACACGCCGTTTCGCGGCATGCCCGCCGTCGGCGAGGCGCACGACGCGCAGGCCGACCTCGCGCGCAGCGGCGGGCTGACCGTGCCCGACAAGCTCGCCGACGTCGACGCGCTCATCGCGGAGCTGCTCGGCCGCAACGTGGCGGCGCCGAAGAGCCTGCCGCAGTGAGCGGGCCGCGGCAGGCGTCGCCTCCGCGATCGGGGTCGGGCCCGCGCCGCCCCGCGCCGTCGCGCCGGCCGCGCCACGCCGCGAGTCCCGCCCGCGGGGCGCGGGCGCCGGTCGCCGGCGCCCCCGCGGCCCGCGCAATGGAGCGCCATGCCGCGCCCGGCGACGGCACGGCGCCGCCGCTGTCGCCGCCCGGCGAGCTGTCGGCCTGGCAGCAGCTGCTCGCCGAGGTCAACCGGCTCATGCGCGATCCGACGCTCACCCGCGCGCTGAAGGCGTTCGCCGCCAAGGTGACGGCGGGGCTGCGCGGCGTTCCCGGGTTCCTCGCCGGCCTGGCCCGCAGCGCCGCCCGGGCGCTGGCGCGCATCCGGCTGCCGCGCCGCCTCCTGCTGGGGCTGCTGGCCCTTCTGCTGCCGCTCGCGCTGCTGGCGCTGCTGACCTCCTCCGACGACGAACGGGCCGCCCGCAGTGCTCCGGCCTCGCCATCGCCGCCCGCCGAGGCCGCCGCCGGGCTGACGCTGCCGGCCGTCGGGATGCCGCAGGTGCTCGCCCAGCCCGACGAGGTGCGCCCGGTGCGCGTCGCGCTGGTCCTCGATCGCACGTACGACGGCCCGGCGCTGCGGCGCGAGCTGGCCGCGCTGAGCGGCTGGCTGACCGAGAACCACGCGCCGGGCACGCGCGTCGCGGTGATCGACGCGGCGGGCCGGCGGGCCAGCGCCCCGCTGAGCGCCGAGCGCCTGACCGCGGCCGCCGTCACGCGTGAGCGCGCCAGCACCGCATCGGCGATCCGCGCGGCGCTCGCGCGGCGCAACGGGCGCGGCCTCGTCGTGTCGCTCGGGACCGAGGCGACCGCGCCGGGCGCCGCCAGGTCCCTGCGGATCGCCACGCGCCCCGGCGCCGCCACCGGCTCGGGCGCCGGGCTGGCCCGCCGCAAGCAGGCCAGGGTGACGATCGACGAGCGCCGTCCCAACGCGCTGGCGGCCAGCGTCGCCCGCGCGATCATGGCCATCTCCGGGGAGCGCGAGCGGCGCTGAGCGCGAGCGCCGTCTCTACCGCGAGGCGGAGCGCCGCGGCGCCGGCGGCGGGCGCAGGATGACCGTGCGGGTCGCCGTGTAGGCCGTGCCCTCGGCCGGCGTGATCGTCAGCCGCAGCGCGATCAGCAGCCGGCCGTTGCGGCGCAGCGCAGCGCGCGCGGCGCGGTTCAGCGGGGCGGAGAACGCCACCCGGACGCCGCCTCCGGTGGCGCGGGCGTGGCGTCCGACCCGGACCCCGAGCCGGCTGCGGCTGCCGGCGAACAGCGCCCGGCGCTCAGCGAACGCCCGCGCCACCAGGCGCACGGCGCCGCGCTGCACCAGCACGGTGCCGCGCACGCGGTAGCCGCGCTGCTGCGTCGCGACGCTCAGGCCGCCGGCCACCTCGCCGTCGGGCACCGCCACGACCGGAAGGTCCGCCGGCGGCGGGGGCGGCGAGGCGCCCGTCCGGACGACGGACACCGAGCCGGTCATGGTGTTGTGCAGGCCACAGACGAAGGCGTACGTGCCGGCGACGTCGAAGTCGCAGCCGCCCTCCCAGCCTTCCGGGCTCGGCGCCGTCGGCAGCGCCGCCGTCGTGCCCGGCGGTCCCTCGGACGTGCCGCAGACGGTCGGCCGCGCACCGGGGAAGACGACGTTGTGGCGGCTGGCGCCCGCGAAGTACGAGAAGTTGACGTGCCCGCCCGCGGCGATCGTGACGTCCGCCGGCCCGCCGGCGTCGGTGATGAACTCGTTGTCGATGGCGAGGATCGACGCGAGGGTCGGCGGTGCCTGTGCCGCCGCCGGCGTGGCGCCCAGCGACGCCACGAGAGCGGCGGCCGCGACAAGCGCGCGGGAACGGACGGTGCGCAGGTTCACGGCAGAACGATCATCTGCCCGTCGCGCGCGAAGCGCAAGCGCGAACCCGCCGCGGGGGTATGTCGAATCAACCTTGTCCAGCGAGGCCGATCGGCTCCCCCTGGACAGCGCAGGCGCGCACCGGTGCCGGCGTACGCCCCGGCGGCCAGCCTTCGAACGTTGCATCAGACCGCACGGATGGGTGTTGGCGACCCCTTCGAATCAGCTCGTGACCCCGACGCATCGGCCCGGCCTGAGCACCCGACATCCCGTGCGGGCATTTGCAGCGCTCGCGTCGCCCGGCGGGACCGGCCGGCGCTTGCGGTCAGGCTGCGGAATCGCGCAGCCCTCGCGCGCGTCCCTGCGCATGCGCCTCGAGGAAGCTGTCATGGACGTCGCGGGCCGACCTGATGATCTCGGCCAGCTCGTCGAGCCGGCGTCTTCCCTTCAGCGTGATCACGTACGACCGGCGGCGCGGGCCCCGGCTGGAGCTCGTCCAGCGCGACGAGACCAGCCGCTCCCCCTCGAGCCTTCGCAGCGTTCGGTACAGCGCCGAGGAGTCGATGCCGATCGAGACCGCGTTCAGCTCGCGACACAGCTCATAGCCATAGGTCGGTCCGCGATCGAGGAGCAGCAGCAGCCAGGCGATCACCAGCTCGTCACGCGGACGGCGAACCGGACGTGCGAGCGGCCGCACGACCGACGTTTCCGCGGCGGCTCGGGAGGTCATGACGCCGCCTTCGCCTCGGCGGGGGCCCGCAGCCCGATCGAGTCGCGTGAGAGCATCCGCGAACCGTAGGTGAGCGGCGTCGGCGCGTCTTTCGACACGCGTACAAGACGGGGCGGCCCGTCATCTACGGCGCGGCCAACCCGTGTGCTCATACCCGGTGGACGTTGTCCGGTGATGTCTAGTCGGTGACGCGCGCGATCTCGGCGAGGGTGGTCTCGCCGGCGCGGACCTTGGCCAGGCCGTCCTCGTGCAGCGGGCGCATGCCCTCCTCGACCGCCGCCTGCACCATCTCGGTGGCCGTCGCGTGGCGGACGATGAGCGAGCGGATCCGGTCGGTCACCGTCATGACCTCGAAGAGCCCGATCCGGCCGCGGTAGCCCGAGTCGCCGCAGCGCGGGCATCCGACGGCCTCGAAGACCTCGACCTCGCCGCCGTCGAGGCCCACGTCGGGGCCTGGCACGCGTGTCGGGCGCCGGCATTCCGGGCACAGGCGACGCACGAGCCGCTGGCCGACGACGCACTCCAGCGACGAGGCGACGAGGTAGGGCTCGATGCCCATGTCGACGAGCCGCGCCGGGGTCGCCGGGGCGCTGTTCGTGTGCAGGCTCGACAGCAGCAGGTGGCCCGTGAGCGCGGCCTCGATCGCGATCTTGGCGCTGTCGCGGTCGCGCATCTCGCCGACCATGATGATGTCCGGATCGGCGCGCACGATCGAGCGCAGGCCCGACGCGAACGTGATGCCCGCGCGCTCGAAGACCTGCATCTGCTTGACGAGCGGTAGGCGGTACTCGACCGGGTCCTCGATCGTCATGAGGTTCTTCTCGGGCGTGCTGACGACGCCCACCGCGGCATAGAGCGTCGTCGTCTTGCCCGAGCCGGTCGGTCCGGTGGAGAGGATCGCGCCATGCGAGCGGCGCAGCGCCGTCTCGACCCGGACACGGTCGCCGTCGGCCATGCCGAGCTCGCCGAGCGTCAGCGGCCGGCCGCCGCTGTCGAGCACGCGCAGAACCGCCGACTCGCCCGACACGAGCGGGACGATCGCGACGCGGATGTCGATCCGCCGGCCGTCGAGCATGAGGCTCATCCGGCCGTCCTGCGGCTTGCGCCGCTCGGAGATGTCCAGGTCGCTGAGGATCTTGATGCGCGAGATGACGCGGGCGCTCTGGCGCATGGTCACCCGGGTGACGTCGCGCATGATGCCGTCGATCCGGTAGCGCACCCGCAGATCGCCGCCGTCGGGCTCGAAGTGGATGTCGGAGGCGCCGTGCTCGACGCCCTGGGCGATGATCGACCGCACGAGCTTGACCGTCGGGCCGTCGTCGGCGGCCTGCTCGAGCGCGGCGAGGCGGGCGGCCTCGTGGTCGACCTCGTCGTCGTCCTCCTCGATGAGGCCGTCGAGCCGGGCGACGCGCGCCATGAGCGTGTCGAGGTCCTCGCGGGTGACGATCACCGGCACGATGCTGCGGTCGGTCAACATCGCCAGGTCGTCGATCGCGAGCAGGTTGCGCGGGTCGACCATCGCGACGAGCAGCGTGCCGTCGAGGCGAACGGCGAAGGGCACCGCGTCCAGCCGGCGGACGGCGGCCTCGGGCACGAGCGTCATCGCCGCCATGTCCGGCTCGGCTCCCTGCAGGTCGACGTACTGCAGGCCGAAGCGCTCGGCGATCGCGATGCCGAGTTGGTAGGGCATGAGCGCCCCTTGCTCGAGCAACAGCTGGCCCATCGGCCGGCCGGACGCGCGGGCCTCGCCCACGACCGACTCGATCATGGCGCGGTCGCAGAAGCCCAGCTCGACGATGACGTCGCCGAGCAGCCGGCGGGGGCGGGCTCGGACGGCAGAGGTGATCTCGAGCGGTTTGATCGACGACTCCATCGGATCGTCGTCGGCCGCGCTCGCGGAGACCTTGAGCCGGACGCGCGAGAGCCGACCTCTGGGCCGGCGTATCGCGTGCCGCCGCGACTACCGCGGCCGGCGCGGCCCGTCGGCCACGATGTCGCGCCCGGTCGGGCGCAGCTGCGGATCGAGCTCGAGCTGCCAGAAGTAGCGCGTGAACGTGTGGCCGTGGGCGAAGTCGCCGACGTGCGGCTCGACGTGCTCGCCGCGGGCCAGCTTCACGATCAACTCGGGGTACGTGCGCCCGGGCCGGGCGGCGTACATCGGCGCCGGGAACGCGCCGCCGAAGCGGGTGTTGACGTCGGTGATGCCGAGGCCGATCTCGGGGTCGCGAAAGACCTGCACCGTGCACGGCCCGCGCACGCCGAGCGCCTCGCCGACGACCTTTCCGAGGTCGATGAGCTCCTCGTCGAAGATCACCGTGCCCTTGATCGACTCGCCGCCGCGCGACTCGATCATCGTGCGCGGGATCGCGTTGAGGCAGCGCCCGTCGAGGTCGCAGAGCAGGTCGATCGAGAACTCCGGCCCGCCCATGAGCCGCTGCACCATCACCGGCTCCTTGATGTAGCCGACGAAGAACTCCATCTCGGCCCGGTCGGCGGCGGGGTGGATGGAGCGCGCACCCGAGCCGCGGCGCGGCTTGACCATGACCGGGTAGGAGGGCGGGTCCTCGCCCGGCAGGACGGTCGGCGGCGACGGCAGGCCGTGCTCGCCCAGCAGGTGATGGGCCTCGTACTTGTCAAACGTGCGGCGCGCGATCTCGGCGGAGGGGACGAACGAGGGCAGCCGGTCTCCCGCGGTGGCGAGCGCCTCGATGTCGAGGTCGGTGAGCGGCACGATCGCGCGCACGTCGTGCTCGGCGGCGAGGCGCTCGAGGAACGGGATGTAGCCGGGATCGTCGATCCGCGGCGGCGCGACCGCGAGGTCGGCGGCGTAGCGCGCGGGCGCCAGCGGGTTGGGGTCGGCAGCGATCGTGAACGCATGCTCGGCGAAGGCGCTGACGATGTCGTAGCGCTTGCCGACGCCGGTGAGCACGACGGCGGTGCGATCGCCGCGCTCAGCCATCGGCGGGGATCGTGCCGTGAAACTGCGCGAGCGTGTCGGCGCGCAGGCCGAGGCGCAGCGTCTCGAGCGAGAGGACCTCGGCGGGCGGCACGTTGCCGAGGTTCACGTCGGCGCCATAGCGCTCGATGAGCCACACCTGCTGATGCTTGCGCGGCGCCTCGAAGATGAGCCGGCCGCGGTCGACCTCGTGGACGATCTCGTCGATCAGGCCGGTGCGGGCCTCGCCGTCGGGCCGGTACAGGCCCGCGGTGCCGGTCGCGCGGCCCTCGCAGACGACCATCCGCGCACCCGCCGAGAGCGCGTCGCGGATGAGCTGCACCCAGCGGTACGGGGCCAGCAGGGCGGCCGGGTCCTTCTCGCCGACCTCGGCGTAGACGGTGTAGCGCCCGGCCAGCCGCTCGATGAGCGCCGTCTTCTCCTGCGGCGGGATCGCCACGACGCCGCTGGAGACCTCGATGCGATCGATCGCGAGCTCGTCGAGCCAGCCGCACAGCTCGTCGACGCGGCCGTGCAGCCAGGCGAGCTCGGTCAGCGTCCCGCCGAGCATGACGGGCACGTCGTGGGCGCGGTAGACGTCGAGCTTGGCCGCGAGGTCCGCGGTGACGTAGGCCGAGCCCCAGCCCAGGCGGACCGTGTCGATGTGCGCCGCCGCCTGGCCCAGCATCCCCTCGACCTCCGGGATCCCGAGGCCCGTGTCGATGACGTGCGTCAGGCCGGCGCTGCGCGGCTTGGGCTGGCGATCGGGCAGCGGGAGGAAGTCGGGCATGGCCGGCGCAGGCTATCGGCCGCGCCGCCCCCGCCCCGTTAGCGCCGCGCGATTCGGGTAGTCCTCCTGCGATGCGCATCGCCGCCGCCACCGCCGACCGGACCATCGAGCTGCCCGCCACGGCGGCAGCCGCCGGCGTGGCGCGCCGCGAGCTGGCGGCGACGCCCGGGCTGGCCGGCGAGCTCGGCTACAAGGTGCTGCTGCTCTCCAGCGAGCTCATCGCGGTGTTCGTCGCCGGCGTCGAGCCGCGGCCCGACCGCATCCTGCGCCTGACGGTCGCCGCCGCGCCCGACCGGGTCCGGATCACGGTGGCCGGCGACGGGCCGCACGCGAGCGCCGACGCGCTGCTGCACTCGCGCGAGACGCCGTCGCTCGGCGGCTACGGCCTGCAGATCGTCGACCGCATGGCCGACGCCTGGGGCACCGCCGGCCAGCACGACGAGCAGATCTGGTTCGAGCTGCGCCGGTAGGCGGCGAGGCGGCCGGGCCGGGGCCGGCATTCCCCTCCCTCAGCGGGGCGTCCTGGCGCGCCCGGTGCGATGTGCGCGCTCGGGTCGCCAGCACCACGGCCGAACCTGGACCTCCCGCCCGCACCACGCCCGCCCCGATGGCTACCGTTCCGCGAGCGATGAAGCTCGTCCCGACCACCCCGAACGTCGAGCTGCGCGGCAGCGGCGACGACCAGATCGTCGTACTCGCGTTTCCCTACGACGCGACGATCGTCAACCTCGTGCGCGGCATCCCGGGGCGGCGGTTCGACTGGGATGCGCGCGAGTGGTGGGCGCCGGTCGACGACTGGGTCGGCGTGCACGTCGCCGGCGTGCTCGAGCGCTTTCCGGATCTGCTGCCCTCGCCCGAGGTCGTCGCCTGGCTGACCGCGATCGACAAGCGCTGGGTCGGCGTCGTCGGCGCGACGCGCTACGACGGGCGCGGCTGGTGGACGCTGGCCACGCGCGCGGGAACGCCGCCCGAGGCGCTGCTCGAGGGCTCGGTCACGCGCCCCGACGGCGCGCTGCTGGCGCCCCTAACGCTCGCCGGCGCCGAGGCGCTGGCCGAGCAGGACGCGGTGCGGATGGAGGCCGGCGCGCGGCGCTGCGTCGAGGCGCTGCTCAGCGGCGTCGACCCCCCGCCGCCCGCCCGGCTGACCGCGGCCCGCACGTTCGACGGCGAGCGCATCCGCCTCGACGTGCTCTGGGACTCCGACGCCGGCGCGGCGTTCTGCAAGCTGCCGGGGGCCGACGCGCGCAGCCGCACGCTGCCGATCGACCCGTGGATCGTCGAGCCGCTCGACGAGTTCGTCGCGACGTTCTCGGTCCAGGTCGACGGCGCCGGCTTGCCCGTGCTCGACGCGCTGCGCGAGGAGCACGCCGCTGCGCTTGCCGCGATCCGCAGCTCGCGCGCGACCGCCGCCGAGCCGCTCGACGACGTCGCCGCCGCGCTTGGCGGCGAGCTGGCGCCGTTTCAGTGGGGCGCCGTGCGCTACGCGCTGGAGGCGCGGCGCTGCTTTCTGGCCGACGAGCAGGGCCTCGGCAAGACCGTCGAGGCGCTCGCGACGCTCGAGGCCGACGGCGCGTTTCCGGCGATCGTCGTCTGCCCGGCGTCGCTGAAGCTCAACTGGCAGCGCGAGGCGGCGCACTGGCTGCCGCACCGCAGCGTGGCGCTCGTCGAGGGCCGCATGGCGGTCGCGGCGACCGCCGAGATCACGATCCTCAACTACGAGATCGTCGCCGCCCACCGCGAGGTGCTGGGGCGGATGGCGCCGCGCGCGCTGGTCGTCGACGAGTCGCATTACGTCAAGAACCCGCAGGCCAAGCGCACGCAGGCGGTGCGCCGGCTGGCCGGCTCGATCGTCGAGGGCGGGCTGAAGCTCGCGCTGAGCGGCACGCCGGTGCTCAACCACGCCGAGGAGCTCGTCGCGCAGCTGCGCGTCATCGGCCGCCTGGAGGACTTCGGCTCGGGCGCGCAGTTCACGCGCCGGTTCCGCGGCGAGCTGTCGGAGGAGCGCCTGCACTGGCACCTGCGCCGGCGCTGCTTCGTGCGGCGCCTGAAGTCCGAGGTGCTGCCGCAGCTGCCGGCCAAGCGCCAGGTCGTCGTGCCGGTGGCGCTGTCGAACACGACCGAGTACCGGCTCGCGGAGGAGGACGTCATCGCCTGGCTGCGCTCCCAGCCGCTGGATCTGCGCGAGCTCGACGCGAAGATCGCCGCGACGCTGCGCGCCGAGCGCCTCGCCCAGCTCGGCACGCTGCAGCGGCTGGCGGCGCGCGGCAAGCTCGCGGCCGCACTGACGTGGATCGCCGACTTCCTGGCGTCGGGCGAGCCGCTCGTCGTCTTCGCCCGCCATGTCGAGGTGCAGGAGGCGCTGCTCGCCCGGTTCCCCGCTGCGGCGCACATCATGGGGCGTGACTGCGCCACCGCGCGCGAAGCGGCCGTCCAGGCGTTCCAGGAGCCCGACGGGCCGCAGCTGCTGATCGGCGCGACGCGCGTGGCGGGTCAGGGGATCACGCTCACGCGCGCCTCGAACGTCGCGTTCCTCGAGCTCGAGTGGACGCCGGCCATGCACGACCAGGCCGAGGATCGCTGTCACCGCATCGGTCAGCACGACGCCGTGACGGCCTGGTACCTGCTCGCGGCGGACACGATCGACGAGACGATGGCCGAGCTCATCCAGCGCAAGCGCGGCATCATCGCGGCGGTCACCGACGGGCGCCAGCTCGACGGCGACGGGCTCGTCGAGGCGGTGGTGCGCGAGCTGCGCGAGGGGCGCCCGCTGCGCCACCTGCGCCCGGTCGCCTGAGCCGGCCCTGGCATGACGCCCGCGTCGGCGGGGAACCATGGCTGCCAAGAAGCAGCACAACGTCTTCAGAAGGAGAACCCCGTGATCGGTTTCATCGTCTTCGGCCTCATCGTCGGCTTCCTCGCCCGCGCGATCCTCCCCGGCAAGCAGCACATCGGCCTGCTGTGGACGCTCGTCCTCGGCGTCGTCGGCTCGGTCATCGGCGGCACGATCGCCAACGCCCTCGGCAGCGGCGACATCATGGAGCTCAACGTCATCGGCTCGATCTGCGCGGTCATCGCCGCCGTCATCCTGCTGGCGATCGCCGACCGCGCCCAGCTCGGCGCCGGCCCGCGCCGCGGAGAGCTCGGCCGCGGGTAGCGCTCGGCCTGCGCCCGGGCGCTGAGCCTCAGCCCTGCGGCTCGACCATCGAGCGGCCGGGCAGGATGATCCACAGCGCCCGGGCCGCATGCTCGACGATCCCGGGATCGAGCTCGGCGACCGTGTTGACCTTGTGCTTTTGCATCTGCAGCGCGAGGTCGCTCCACCCGCGGGCGATCGCGCCGATCTTCGCCATCGGGCCCCAGCCGGCGAGCGCCTTGAGATCGGCCGAGTGCGCCCGAGCCTCGTCGAGCGTCACCTCGCCGAACCTGTGCTCGGTGCCGCAGACGCTCACGAGCCGCTCGAGCAGCCCCGAGACGTCCGGCACCGGCGCTTCGCCGAAGCGCTGCTCGACGACCGCCCAGTCGACGACCTGCAGCCAGGCGTCGACGTACTCGGCGCGGCGGTTCTCGTAGTCGAGGTAGTAGGCGTGCTCCCACACGTCGATGCCGAGCAGCGGCTCGAGGCCGTCGGTGATCGGGCTGTCCTGCTCGCCGGTCGTGACGATGAGGATCCGGTAGCCGTCGTGGACGAGCCAGGCCCAGCCCGAGCCGAACTGGCTCATCGCAGCGTCCTTGATCGTCTCCTTGAGCCCGGGCAGCCCGCGGAACGTGTCGCGGATCGCGCCCATGAGCTTGCCGTCCTTCGCCGGCGTGCCGGTCGAGTCGGGCGTCATCGACTCCCAGAACAGCGAGTGGTTCAGATGCCCGCCGACGTTGTTGCGTACGGCGTCGCGCTTGTCCGGCGGAAACTCGCTCAGGCGCGTGAGGACCTCGCGCGGCGGCGCGTCCTCCAGGCCCGTGCCGTCCAGTGCAGCATTGGCCTTGTCGACGTACGCCTGGTGGTGCTTGTCGTGGTGAAAGCGCATCGTCTGAGCGCTGATGTGCGGCTCGAGCGCCTCGTACGGATACGGCAGGTCAGGGACGGTGTAGGCCATTGCCCACATCATGACGCTCCCTCCGTCGTGGAGCCACCCCCCGGCGGCGCGCGAATCGTCGCGGTCGGGGCTCGGGAAGCCGGACCGAGCTGCCGATACAGGGTTCGAGGAACCCGTCATGCTCACGATCTCCATCATCTTCGCGCTGCTCGTGCTCTTGTGGGGGCGCATCGGCGTCGCCCACGTCGAGCGGTGACTCGATCAGACGTCGAGGGCGGCGGCGCGCCCGGCTACCGTGCTGCGATGCCGTCCTTCGGAGAGATCGTCGAACGCTCGCTCGCGTTGCTGCAACGCCGCGGCCGCGTCTCGCACACCGCGCTGCGCCTGGAGTTCGGCCTCGACGACGAGACGTTCGCGGCCCTGCGCGAGGAGCTCGTCGCGGTGCTGGCGGCAGCCGACGACGACGGTCGCGTGCTCGTCGCGCGCGACGGCGCGGCGCCCGTCGCCGACCCGCCCGCCGCCGACGCCGAGCCCGAGCCCCAGCCCGACGCCGAGCCCGCGGGCGGGCGCATCTCCGTCCTGCTGTGCGACCTGGCCGAGACCCCGCAGCTCGAGGCCCTCGACGGCGACGCGCGAGCCGTGGTCGGCGCGCGCTTCCACGCGATCTGCGGCGAGGTGGCCGGCCGGCTCGGCGGCCACGTGCTGCCGTGGGTCTCCGACGGCGTCGCGATCTTCTTCGGCCACCCGCGCGCGGAGGACGACGACGCGCTGCGCGCGGTGCGCTGCGGCTGGGAGATCCTGCGCACGCTCGAGGCGGCGCGCGAGGTCGTCGAGCGCGAGTTCGGCGTGCGGCTCGAGACGCGCCTGGCGATCGCCACCGGCGCCACCGGCGACGGCCCCGAGCCGTTCGGCGACGTGCCGCGCAGCGCAGGCGCCATCCAGGAGTCGGGCGCGCCGGATCAGCTCACGGTCGATGCGGTCACCCGCGAGCGGGCGGACGCGGCGTTCTCCTTCGCGCCGCTGGCCGGCGAGCGCTTCGCGCTGACCGGACCGGCCGGCGCCTCCGACGCGCTCGTGCTGCACGCCCCGCCGCCGCTCGTCGGCCGCACCGGCGAGCGCGCGCTGCTGCAGGCGCTCGCCGAACGGGCCGCCGCCGGCACCCGCGCGGCCGTGCTCGTGCGCGGCGAGGCGGGGGTCGGCAAGACGCGCCTGCTCGACGAGCTCGCGGCCGGTGCCGGCGACGAGCTGGGCATGGCCGTGGTGCGCTGCGCCTGCAGCCCCTACCACCGCGGCAGCGCGCTCTATCCCCTGCTGGACGGCCTGCGCCGCCACGGC
>JAUXSD010000270.1 GCA_030681525.1 Solirubrobacteraceae bacterium | reverse complement strand
GGCATCCCAGCTCGAGCACTGGCAGTTCGAGATCACGACGCACACGTTCGTCCACGAGAACATCAAGGAGTTCCTCGGGGGCTTCCGGCACGACGCGCATCCGATGGGGATGCTGCTCGGCGCCACGGCCGCGCTGTCGACGTTCTATCCGGATGCCAACAACATCGACGACGCCGAGACCCGCGACATCCAGACGATCCGGCTCATCTCGAAGATGCCGACGCTCGCCGCGTTCGCCTACCGCCACGCGCAGGGCCAGCCGTACGTCTATCCGGACAACGACCTCGCGTACTCGGGCAACTTCCTGAACATGATGTACAAGATGACCGAGCTGAAGTACGAGCCCGATCCGCGCCTGGAGCGGGCGCTCGACATCCTGTTCATCCTGCACGCCGACCACGAGCAGAACTGCTCGACGAGCGCGGTGCGCTCGATCGGCTCGGCGAAGCCCGACCCGTACTCGGCGATCGCCGGCGGCATCGGCGCGCTCTACGGCCCGCTGCACGGCGGCGCCAACGAGGCCGTGCTGACGATGCTCAACAAGATCAAGACGCGCGACAACATTCCGGACTTCGTGAAGGGCGTGAAGGAGGGCAAGGAGCGGTTGATGGGCTTCGGCCACCGCGTCTACAAGAACTACGACCCGCGGGCGCGGATCATCAAGCAGGCAGCCGAGGACGTCTTCGAGGTCGTCGGGCGCAACCCAATGCTCGACATCGCGCTCGAGCTTGAGAGCATCGCTCTCGAGGACGAGTACTTCATCTCGCGCAAGCTCTATCCGAACGTCGACTTCTACTCGGGGCTCATCTACCAGGCGATGGGGCTGCCGTCCGCGATGTTCCCCGTGATGTTCGCGATCGGGCGCACGAGCGGCTGGATCGCGCAGTGGCGCGAGATGGTCGAGGACGCCGAGCAGAAGATCTCCAGGCCGCGCCAGATCTACACGGGCGAGCGCACGCGCTCCTACGTGCCGATCGACCAGCGCTAGGTTGGCGGCGGACTTCACGGTCACGATCCGCGTCGCGTCGCAGGTGACGCGGAAGCGGGTCCCGACGCTCGACGACGCGATCGACCTGCTCGAGCTCGAGCTGCGCGCGCTCGGGCCGTCGGCGCGGCGCGCGCCGGCGAAGGCGTTCGCCCGCGAGATCGCGCCGGTGGCGCAGGTCTCGGCGCGCGGCGAGCTGAGCGGGCCGGGCCGCCTGCGCCCGGCGATCCGCGCGGGTGCCGACGTCCGCGGCGACGGCTCGATCGAGGCCTACCGCGGCAAGGTGCAGCGCGCGGCGATCGAGCAGGAGCGCGGCGAGTCGCCGTTCGACGCGCTGCGCCGCGTGCTCGGCGCCTGAGCTGCCGCGCCGCGCCGCGCCGCGCCGGACCGCGCCGGACCGCGCCGCACCGCA
>JAUXSD010000201.1 GCA_030681525.1 Solirubrobacteraceae bacterium | reverse complement strand
ATGCATGTATCGTCTGGGGTATGCGTCATCCGAAGATCTTGTGGAGTGGCAACGTGACGATACCCAAGTCGGAATTGGCGTATCGGTGTCGGGATGGGATTCGCAGATGATGTGCTCTTCCCAGGTCATCGAACTGGATGGCCGCCTTCTCTTGTTCTATTGCGGCAATGTTTTCGGTCGCGAGGGATTCGGCATCGCCGAAATGACCGGCGATTCCGCGCCATTGTGACGTCACGCTTAATTACATAATGCCGTAGCGTTTAATCGGTAATCCCCCCTGAAATTAGCGCGAGTTAGAAGTAGAATTTTCTCACTAAGAAATGGAGGAAGTTTTACATGAAGCAATCACGCTTTTCAGACAGTCAGATCATTGCCGTACTCAAGCAAGCCGAGGGCGGCAGCCCGGTTCCTGAACTCTGCCGGGAGCACGGCATCAGCTCCGCCACGTTCTACAAGTGGCGCAGCAAATTCGGCGGCATGGACGCCTCCCTGATGTCGCGGCTCAAGGAACTCGAAGACGAGAACCGGCGGCTCAAGAAGATGTATGCCGAAGAGCGCCTCAAAGCCGAGATCGTCCAGGAGGCCCTACAAAAAAAGTGGTGAAGCCATCTTGCCGGCGCGAGATGGCGCAACAAGCAGTAGAACACCAAGGCACCAGCATCCGACTGGCCTGCGTGGCGTTCGGCATCAGCCAGACCTGCTACCGCTACCAGGCAAAACAGTCAGCAGAGAATGTCGAAATCGCCGATCACCTGATCCGCCTCACCCACAACCAGCGCAACTGGGGATTCGGGCTGTGCTTTCTGTATCTGCGCAATGTGAAGGGATATCCATGGAACCACAAACGGGTGTATCGCATTTACCGCGAGTTGGAACTGAACCTGCGCATCAAGCCCAAGAAACGGATCGTTCGGGAGAAGCCGGAACCGTTGGCGGTGCCGGAAGCCATCAACCAATGCTGGTCCATGGATTTTATGCATGACCAGCTATCCGATGGCCGAAGCTACCGATTGTTCAACGTGATCGATGATTTCAACCGGGAGGCCTTGGCCATCGACATTGATCTGTCGCTCCCGGCAGAGCGGGTTGTGCGGGCGCTGGATCAGGTTATCGAGTGGCGTGGCAAGCCGCTGGCAATTCGCAGCGACAATGGCCCAGAGTATATTGGCAGCACCTTGACGAGCTGGGCTGAACGACAAGGTATTCGACTTGACCATATCCAGCCGGGCAAGCCGCAACAGAACGCCTATATCGAACGCTACAACCGGACGGTGCGCTACGACTGGTTAAGCCATTACCTATTCGAGTCGATTGGCGAGGTGCAGGATTATGCAACTGACTGGATGTGGACTTACAATCACGAACGCCCCAACATGGCGCTCGGTGGCATCACCCCGAAACAGAAGCTAGCTTTAACCAACTCTACTTTTGAACAACGCTAAAAATGGGGGGATTACCAATCCAGCCATTCCCGCAAAGTTTCGCGATCATTCCACATCATCCAGTCGATGACCGACAGGTTTTCGACGAAATCAAAACTGCCCGTGGGATAACTCTTGGGACGGGGTTCGTGAAAACTGAGAACGATGCCGTTGCTGGCGTAGAGTTCGCTGTCAAACAGAGCCTTGCCGCCAGCCGCATTGCGATATTCGCTC
>JAUXSD010000258.1 GCA_030681525.1 Solirubrobacteraceae bacterium | reverse complement strand
CGGCGGCGCGGCGCGTGGCGGACGGCGGTGGTGGCGCAGCCGCCGCGGGGGCCGCAGCGCCACGCCGGCGGCGCCGCCGTAGGCCGGCTGCAGGCGCGTCCGCGTCCGGGTGAGGGCTGGTCGCGCGAGCGTGTCCAGCGGGCCGCCGGCGACCGGGCCGGCCACGTCACCGACCGCGTCCTGCGCGTCCTCGAGCGCGCGCCGCAGCCCCGCCAGCTCCATGCGCTCGGCCGGCTCGACCGCCACCGCCGCGTCGATCGCGCGGCACAGCTCGACCGGCAGGTCGCGGCGCACGCGGTGCAGCGGCGCAAGCCGCATCCCGACGCGGCGGGCGGTGGCCGCCGGGTTGCCCGCGCGGATCGGGTTGACCCCCGAGAGCGCCTCGTAGAGGACGACGCCGAGCGCGTAGACGTCGACCGCCGCGGTGATCTTCTCCCCGCGCGCCTGCTCGGGCGCCATGTAGGCAAGCGTGCCGATGATGTCGCCCGTGCGCGTGAGGACGTCGTGGTCGGCCATCCGCGCGATCCCGAAGTCGGTCAGCTTGGCGGTCCCCGCCCCGTCCTCGGCGCCGGGGCAGATGACGTTGGACGGCTTGACGTCGCGGTGGATGACGCCGCGCTTGTGGGCGTGGGCCAGCGCCGCGCAGAGCGCCGCGCCGATGCGCAGGACGTCGCGGTCCGACAGCGCGCCGTCGCGCAGCAGCTCGGCGAGCGTCGCGCCCTCGACGAGCTCGGAGACGAGGTAGACGGCGTCCTCGTCGCGGCCGGACTCGAACAGCGCGACGATTCCCGCGTGCGACAGGCGGGCCGCGGCCAGCGCCTCGCGCTCGCCGCGGCCGTCGGGGTCGTGGCCGATCGCGATCCGCTTGACGGCGACGTCGCGCTCGAGGTGCTCGTCACGGGCGCGGTGGACGACCCCCATCCCGCCTGCCCCCAGGCGCGGCCCGAGCCGGTAGCGCCCCAGAACGAGCTGGCCCGCGGGGGCGGGCGGATCCGACGGACTGGCCGCGGGGCTGTTGGCGTGAAACACCGGCTCCCTCTTCGTCCGCTTCGCGCGAGCACCTTGCCGACGTAGGCAGGAAACTCCACATTGGCGGCAAAGTTGCAGGGGAAACGCCGTGCGCCTCGCCCGGTCATACTGACGTTCCGCCAGCTTCCGCAAGGAGCGACCCTGTCCTTCTTCGACGATGACGAGCCTCGCACGACCCGCATGCGGCCCCGCAGCCCGGCGAGCGCGGCGATCGGCCCGCCCTCGGATCCTCAACAGCTCATGGTCCGCCGGCTCCTGGCGCTCGGCGTCGGCCTGCTCGTGGTGCTGGCGCTCGTCTTCGGCATCCGCGGCTGCCTCAACAGCCGCCAGGAGCAGGCGCTGAAGGACTACAACCGCGATGTCTCCACGCTCGTCCAGGAAGCCGACCAGACCGCGGACGAGTTCTACGACACGCTCAGCGGGGCGACGGCGTCGGCGAGCGGGGCGACGGCGGCCTCGACCGACGTGCAGTCCGAGATCAACCGCCTGCGCACCGCGGCCGAGGATCACACGCAGCGCGCCGAGGGCCTCGACGTCCCCGACGACATGCGCCCCGCCCACGTCAACCTGCTGCTCTCGCTGTCGCTCGTGCAGGAGGCGATCGGCAAGGTCGCCGAGAAGATCCCCGCCGCGCTGTCGACCGACTCGGCGACGGCGGTCCCCGCCGTGCGCGGGATCGCCGGCGAGATGCGCGCCTTCGACGCCGCCGACGTCGTCTACAACCGGCGTGCCGCGGCGCTCGTCAAGCAGGTGCTCGACGACAACGAGATCGGCGGGCAGGTCATCCAGAGCTCGAGCTTCCTGCAGAACCTCGGCTGGATGCAGCCGTCGACCGTCGCCCGGCGGATCAACTCGCAGGCCGGCCGCGGAGCCGGCGACGGCGCCTCGACCGAGGCGGCGCCCGGCACGCACGGACACGGGCTGATCGCCCTCAGCGTCGGCGACCTGACGCTGACCCCCGGGCAGGCCAACAGCCTGACGGCGGGCTCGAACGTGACGCTCAACGTCAAGGTCGCCAACCAAGGCGAGAACCCCGAGCAGGACGTCCGCGTCCGAGTGCGGATCACCGGCGCCGGCGACCCGATCCGCGCCGAACAGGTCATCGACCAGACGCAGGCGGGCACCGAGACGACGGTCGCCCTCAAGCTCGACGAGCCGCCGCCGATCGGCCAGCCCGTCACGATCCGGGCCGAGGTCCTGCCGGTCAACGGCGAGAAGAACACCCAGAACAACGCGCTGAGCTTCCCGGCGATCTTCCGCCGCAGCTGACCGGTCCTGCCGGTGGGGGACCCCGCGCTACCGTTTGGCCCGCATGGGTGACGAGCTGAGCTCCACGGTGGGCGTCGTCGCGCTGGCCGGCGCAGCGCTGGCGGTCGTCGCGCTCTGCCTGGCTGCCGTGATGTACCGCCAGCTGCGACGCCTGCGCGCCGACCAGCGCGTCGTGCTCGGCGAGCAGGGCGTCGACCTCGTCGGCCACGCCGCGACGCTGGATGCGAGCTTTCGCGCCCTGCACGGGTACGTCACCGAGGTCGCCGAGCGGCTCGACGCCCGCGTCGGCATCGCCGAGGGGCGCCTGGACCGCGCGATCTCGCACTGTGGCCTGATCCGCTACGACGCCTACAACGAGATGTCCGGTCGCCAGTCGACGTCGATCGCGCTGCTCGACAGCGCGCGCAACGGCGTCGTGCTGTCGTCGATCCACCATCGCGACCAGGCGCGGCTGTACGCCAAGCAGGTCTCCGAGGGCAAGGGCGAGCTCAAGCTCTCCCCCGAGGAGGAGGAAGCGCTGCGCATCGCGCTGGCGTCGTGATGGCGCAGAGGACCCTGATGCGGCTGGGCTACCTCGGGCCGGCGGGGACGTTCTCGGAGGAGGCCGCGCGGGCCGCGCTCGGCGGCGACGACGCCGAGCTCGTCGGCCTGGCGACCGTTCGCGACACGATCCTCGCCGTCCACGACGGCAGCGTCGACCGGGCGATCGTCCCGATCGAGAACTCGCTCGAGGGCCCGATCGGCGTCACGCTCGACACGCTGGCCGACGATCACGACGTCGCGGTCGTCGGCGAGCTCGTCCTGGCCGTCTCGCAGCACCTCATCGCCGGTTCGCCGCTGGCGCTCGAATCGGTCGAGCGCGTCCTGTCGCATCCGCAGGCGATCTCGCAGTGCGCGCGCTTCCTGCGCGAGCGGGTGCCCAACGCGGCCATCGAGCCCGCCGCCTCGACCGCCGAGGCGGCGCGGATCGTCGTCGGCCGCGACGAGCCGTGGGCGGCGATCGGCACGCTGCGCGCCGCCGAGCTCTACGGCGCGACCGTGCTCGCCGAGTCCGTCGAGGACGAGCCCGGCAACGCGACGCGCTTCGTCTTCCTGGCCCGCCGCGCGGCGGCGCAGGTCCCGGCCGACGGGACGCCGGCGAAGACCTCGCTGGCGTTCTGGGGATCGGGCGACGACAGCCCGGGCTGGCTCGTGCGCTGCCTGTCGGAGTTCGCCTTCCGGGGCGTCAACCTCACGAAGATCGAGTCGCGTCCGCTGCGTGCGCGCCTGGGCCACTACCGCTTCTTCGTCGACTGCGAGGGCAGCGCCACCGAACCGTCCGTCGCGGAGGCCGTCGACGGCCTGCGCAAGCACTGCGAGCAGGTTCGAATCCTCGGCTCGTACGCCGCGGCCGCCCCGCCTGATTAGAATTTCGCGCCAGTCATGGCGAACCAGGCCCCGCCACCAGGCCCAGGGGGGTTCGCGCCGCATCCGGAGCACCGGCGGCGCGGACGTGAGTCTGGCCGTGTGCTCGTCCTGAACGCCACGTACGAACCGGTCAACGTGTGCACCGTGCGGCGCGCCGCGGTCCTGCTGCTCAAGCAGAAGGCGGAGATCATCGAGCACTCCAGCCTCGAGCTGCGCTCCGAGCATTCGACCATCCCGCGCCCCGTCGTCATCCGCCTCGTGACGTTCGTGAAGGTCCCGCGCGACACCCACCGGCGCAAGATCACCCGCCGCGCCGTCTTCGCCCGCGACGGCTGGATGTGCCAGTACTGCGGCTCGCGCGCGAACCTCACCGTCGACCACGTCATCCCGCGCTCGAAGGGCGGGGCCTCGACGTGGGACAACATCGTCGCCTCGTGCGCGCCCTGCAACCGCCGCAAGGGCGACTCCCTGCCGGCGAAGGTCGGCATGCACCCCCGCCACCCCCCGCGGGTGCCCCACCCGCAGGTCTTCATCCACGTTGCCAGCCCGACGATCCCGCCGGCGTGGCGGCAGTGGCTGCCCGAGGCCGCCTGAGAGCGATATCGTCGGGCGCCCGGCATGCGGATCGAGCGCGCTCGCGAAAACGTCTTCACGGTCACGGCAACGAGCCAGGAGTTGTCTGCGCTCGTCGCGGCGGCGCGCATGGCCTACGAGGCGATGCGCTCTGCACCCGAGCCGCCGCCCACCGTGGTGCTCGACTCGCTCGAGCGGGTGTTGTCGGATTTCGACCGAGCCCGGGGACGCTTGGACGAGGGGTCGCGCGAGGGCGGCTGACCGCCGGCCTCGGAGTCCGTGCCGGCGGCAGCTGTCTGACTGTTCAGGCGGGCGCGCCGGCCGCCATCTGCTCGCGCACGTGCGCGCTGATCTGGTCGAACTCGCCCACGAACTTGTCGTAGTCGAAGGCGAGCGTGTTCAGGTACGTGCTCCAGCCCATCGTGTTCTTGGAGATCAGCGCCGTCTCGACGATCTCGTCCTCGGTGGCGCCGAACAGCCTGGCGGCCTCGGTGTGGAAGTAGACGCAGTAGCGACAGCGCGTCGCACCGGACACCGCGAGCCCGATCAGCTCCTTGTACTTGTTCGGGATCGCCGTCTGGTCCGAGAGCTGTAGCGACTTGAAGCTCGCCCACTCGGTTGGAAGCAGGTAGTCGGGAATCGTCTCGAAGAACTCCGGGACGAGCCCCAGGGTCTCCTCGATGTCCCGGTCGACCGCTGCACGGTCCTCGCTCATGTTCAGCCACCTCCTACGTTGGATCGCGAAACTGACGGGACGGTGGTCCTGCCTGCAATCCGGGCGTTACGCGGCGATGGCCGCCTCTCTCATTCTGTGACTCGTGCCGGTAGATGGCGGGGTTTCCGCAGCGTTAGATGGCGTGGCCGAGACTGCGGTCGCGCCATCGCCGCTCGGGGCGACCGCGAACGCCCCCTTGCGGGATCCTGTGTCGGACGGCCCTATTGGGACGGCACAAGATCCACGCGGCGGCGACCGCGACGACCGCGCCGCGTCTGCCGGTGATCCACCGGCTATCGGCTTCCCCACGGAGCTCGACGAGACCGCTCCC
>JAUXSD010000234.1 GCA_030681525.1 Solirubrobacteraceae bacterium | reverse complement strand
GTGTTCAGTTTAGACGCATGCCCGGCGGCCAACCGCTGCGTTGAACGAGCCTTGAGACGCGCTGATCGGGGGCGGGCGCACAATCCATCCGCGGTCGTCATCCGCCACGGTCCCGGCGGCACCGGTCGCTCGACCTCCGAGAAGGCCCGGCGAGCAGGTCGGGACCCCGCTGCACGGCGTCCCGCGGGGTCCCTACGGGGTCCCGCCACTTCCGCCGTCGCCTTCGAAAACCAGAAAATCCGCGATAAGCGGGGCTTTCGTAGCGCGCCCGAGAGGATTCGAACCTCTGACCTTCGGTTCCGTAGACCGACGCTCTATCCAGCTGAGCTACGGGCGCTTGGGGGTGGAGCAATGTAGCGGAGAGGGCGGGATTCGAACCCGCGATGGAGTTTAATCCCCATACTCGCTTAGCAGGCGAGTGCCTTCAGCCACTCGGCCACCTCTCCTGGGCGGGTGCGTCCGTGCCTAGTCTAAAGGGGTTCGCCGAGTCTGCGGACGAAGCGCTCGCGCGAGCGTCCCGGGAGGTCTCGGTCGGCGCTCGGGATCGGGCGATCCGGGCGCTACGGTCTGTCCTGCTGGAGGGGTGGCAGAGCGGTTGAATGCACCGGTCTTGAAAACCGGAGTCCGCGAAAGCGGATCGCGGGTTCGAATCCCGCCCCCTCCGCTTCGTCACAGAACTGCGCAGGGGCTGTGAAAAGTCTGCGCAGATCGGGCTGATCCGGCCGCCCGCGTGCTGCCATGTCCGCATGTGGCTCGGCCTCCTCTACGACACGTCCGACGACGGCGAGCGGATCATCGTCTGCGCCTGGACGCACGAGGGCGGCCGACCGTTCACGATCGGCGGCCGGCCGAGCGACGTCCCCCAGATCACCCGCTGGCTGCGCGCGGAGGCCGGTCCGCGCTCGCTGGCGACGCCGCGCTGCGGCGCGTGTGACGCGCCCCTGGAACTGCCGCCGCTCTGATGGTCTTCTGCGTCATCCACGTCGACCCGCCATGTGCCCAACCGCAGGACGAGGAGGTCTATCTCGTCGTTCCCGGCGCAGCGAAGACGGCGATCGCGGTCCCGCTCGACGCGTTGGCGCAGTTTCTGCCGCTGCTCGAACAGGCCGTCCGCGATCTGCCGTCGCCGCGGTGCGCGGCGTGCACCGCCGCCATGCCAGCTCTGCCTGTGTGCTCCTCGCCACATACCGAGGCCCCGCAAAGCGGGTAAGCCCGGTGTCCGGCCCGCCGCACGCGGGCCGTCAACCCGAAGACAGGAGCTTGAACGACGTGACGAACCCCGACATTCCCGAGCGCACCCGCGGCGGCCTCGCCGGCAAGATCGCTGGGCGCCTGAAGGAGGCGGCGGGATCCGCCGTCGGACACCAGAATCTCGCCCGCGAAGGCCGGCTGCAGCAGGCCCAGGTCGAGGCCGAGTCCGACGCCGCGATCGCCGCCGACCGCGCCCGCGTCGTCGAGGCCGAGGCCGGCCTCGAGGCCGAGCGCAGGGCGAACGAGCTCGAGCGCGAGCGGCTCGAGAACGAGATCGCCGCGCGGGAGCGCGACGAGGCGATCGAGCGCGAGCGCCGCGAGGCGGAGGCCGCCGCGCAGGCCGAGGCTCGCCGCCGGAAGGAGGCCGCGGGCCGCAAGGAGGAGCTGCAGGAGCGCGGCGCAGACCTCGCCGAGAGCGCGGCCGAGGCCGAGCGCGTCGCCGCCGCCCAGGAGGCGGCGCGCCTCGAGCGGGAGGCGCGGGCCGCGCAGGCCAACGCCGACGCGATCGACCCAGAGGAGCGATAGATGGGCATCCGTGACATCCCCCGCAGCGCGGTCGGCGGCGCCGTCAAGCTGACCCGGCTGCCGCTGGACTTCGTCGTCTCGATGCTGCCCGGCAACGGCGTCGGGACCCGGCCCGCCGCGGCGATCGCCGTCGACCGCTTCGAGGCCGCGCTGCGCGACGCCGCCGGCATCGCCCTGTTCGACGACGACCTGCGCGAGGACGCCGTGCGCCGCCGCGTCGCCGCCGACGAGCGCGAGCGCGAGCTGCGCCTGCGCGAAGCCGCCGAACGCCGCAGCGCCGAGGCCGACGAGCGCTTCAGCGCGCGCGTCGAGGACGCCGAGGACCGCCGCACGGCGGCCGAGCAGCGCGCCGAGGACGAGCGCCGCGCCGCCGAGGAGCGCAAGCGCCGGCGCGCCGCGGACGCCCGGCGCCGCGAGCAGGCGCGCAAGGCGACCAACCGCAAGGTCCGCGCAAAGGTCGACGAGCAGCTCGACGAGGAGGCCGACGCGGCCCGCCTCGAGCAGCTCAAGCAGGAGGCCGCCGCGCTCGAGGAGCGCGAGCGCGCGCTGACCGCGCAGGCCGAGGCCCAGCGACTGCAGGACGCGGCCACGAAGAAGAAGGCGGCCCGCAAGAAGCGCTGACCGGCGCGGGGTGAGTCAGATCAACCTCGCCGGCCGAGGACTTGTGCGACTCACCCGCGCTCGCGCCGGAGCCTGCCGTAAGGCGGGTGAGTCGGATTGATCGCGGCCGGCGCGACGAAACCGACTCGCGCCCCGCCGTCGCCCCGCCC
>JAUXSD010000231.1 GCA_030681525.1 Solirubrobacteraceae bacterium | reverse complement strand
AGCATGCGATATACCGGACCTCCCCTCTCACGCAGTGGAAATTTGTACTGACATTCAGCGCCGCTCCGCAGAAATAACCGGCATTTTCATAACGCGCAGCAAAGATGTAACGCTGAAAACAAAAAACCCGCTTTTGCGGGTTTTTCTTTGTGCTGCGAAGCTAATCCGGATTACTTCTTGTCGACGGTACGCAGCAGGCGTCCATTAGATCATCCTAAAAACCGCAGTTGAGGGATATGTAGGGGCGAATTCATTCGCCCGAACAACAGGTTGCGTGCGAATGAATTCGCACCTACAAGAGTAGTCCAACGCGTTGAAATAGAATGCCATTTTCCGCCAACTGCGGTTTTTAGGCTCAATTTTTTTGGCGTACGTCATCTTCCAGCAAGTGCTCAATCAACGACCTGAGTTTGGCTGGTCTGACGGGTTTGTGCAGTAAATGATGCCCGCTTACGCTGGCCAGTTTCAAAACCGTCGGGCTGGTATCTCCGCTGATTAAAATGCAGGGAATCCGTTGGTTTTGATGCTGGCGCACCAAGTCAATGACATCGATGCCGTTCGTATTGTTTCCCAACTGGTAGTCACTGATAATCAAATCCCATTTCATCCCGTCATGTAAAAATTGCTCAACCTGCGCCACCGATGCAGCCGCGTTTACCCGGCAACCCCAGGAAGTCAGAATACCGGCTGTGCCGGATAATACCGCTGCGTCATCATCGACGATCAGCAAACTCTTCCCGGTTAAAGGCGATTTCTCAACCTCCTGATTGAGGCCGCCTGAAACCTGTTCAGCCGTCCCGGATGACCTGAGGGTGTTGGGCGCAATCGGTACTTCCAGGGCAAATACGGAACCCTTGCCGGGTGCGGAGCGCAATTTAAGACGATGTCCGAGCAATTTCACCAGGCGATCCACAATGGCCAACCCCAATCCCAGCCCCTTGCTGCCGTCCATTTGCAGCTGCACCAGCTGGAAAAATTCACGGAATATATTGCCCTGATCAACTTTTGAAATTCCGACACCGTTATCGCGCACCTCGATACGCAAAAAATGTCCGCGGCGGCGGCACGCAACCATGACGCTGCCGTTCTGGTAGGTGTAGCGTATCGCATTGCTTACCAGGTTCGCCAGAATGCGCTCCAGCAGCAGCGGATCACTAGTGACGTAACCGGTGCACGGCCGGACAATCAGGCGAATATTTTTAACGCTGGCGAGCATTTGGTAATCTGCCGCAATACGTCCCAACATCGCATCCACGGCACAGGTTTGTATTTGCGGGATCACCACACCTGCATCCAGCTTGGAAATGTCGAGCAACGCATTTAACAGTGTGGAAAGCGCCTCGATGGAACTCTCCACCTGTCCGACCAAATGCCGTTGCTCGGCATT
>JAUXSD010000217.1 GCA_030681525.1 Solirubrobacteraceae bacterium | reverse complement strand
CGGTCAGGTCACGACGGTCCTGCATGTCGGTGGGCTGAACTACGCGAGCGAGAAGGCGGTGGTGGAGGGCGTGCTCTCCCACCGTCCCGGCGTGCTCAAGGTCGACGCCAACCCGGTCGCGCAGACCGCGAGCGTGACGTTTGACCCGGCGCAGACGTCCGTCGCCCGCCTGCGTGACTGGGTGCAGGACTGCGGCTATCACTGTGCCGGGCAGTCGGTGCCTGGACATGTCTGCGATCCCCTCGCGCAGGTGGGCCTCAAGCAGCTCCACGACCACGCCGCTGCCGCGCGCGCCGAGGATGCCCACGGTCACGGCGATGGCGGACACGCGGGAATGTCGATGGCGTCGATGGCCCTCGACATGCGCAACCGCTTCCTGGTTGCGCTGATCTTCACGGTCCCCACCGTGCTGTGGTCGGCGGTGGGGACGAAGCTGCTCGGCACCGAGCTCGCCACTCCGCTTGGCGTTGACCGTGACGTGTGGCTGCTGATCCTGAGCCTGCCGATCGTGCTCTACGCCTCGTCGATCTTCTTTTCCGGCGCCCTCGCCGCTCTACGGGCGCGCACGCTGGACATGATGGTGCTCGTCGCCGTCGCGATCGGCACCGCCTGGATCTACTCGGTCGCCGCCACCTTCTTCATCGAGGGCGACGTCTTCTACGAGGCCGCGGCAATGCTCGCCACGTTCGTGCTGCTCGGCCACTGGTTTGAGATGCGCGCCCGCGGCGGCGCCAACGACGCCATCCGGGCACTACTGGACCTCGCCCCGCCCAAGGCGCTGGTGCTGCGCGACGGCGAGCCCGTCGAGATGCCCACCTCCGAGGTCGTCGTCGGCGACCTGCTGCTTATCCGGCCTGGGTCCAAGTCACCCGTCGACGCGATCGTGCAGGAGGGTGAGAGCGAGGTCGACGAATCGACCGTGACGGGCGAGAGCCTGCCGGTGCACAAGCGTCCGGGCGACCAGCTGATCGGCGCGACGATCAACAAGAACGGCACGCTGCGTGCTCGCGCGACCGCTGTCGGTTCGGACACGGCGCTCGCGCAGATCGTCAAGCTCGTCCAGGAAGCTCAGAACTCCAAGGCTCCGGGCCAGCGGTTGGCCGACCGCGCCGCGTTCTGGCTCGTGCTCGTCGCCCTCGCCGGCGGCCTACTGACGTTCGCGGTCTGGTACTGGGTCGTGGGCCGCGACATCGAGCACGCGCTGCTGTTCGCCATCACCGTCGTCGTCATCACGTGCCCCGACGCGCTGGGGCTCGCGACGCCGACGGCGATCATGGTTGGCACCGGGCTTGGCGCCGAGCGCGGCATCCTGTTCAAGCACGCGATGGCGCTCGAACAGGCCGCGACGCTCGACACGGTCGTGCTCGACAAGACCGGCACGCTGACCCGCGGCGAGCCGGAGGTCGTCGCGATCGTGACGGCCGATGGCTTCACCGAGGACAAGGTGCTGCGTCTCGTGGCGGCAGCCGAGCGCGAGAGCGAGCATCCGCTCGCCGAAGCGGTCGTGAACGCGGCCATGTCGCGGTCGTTGACGCTCCCCGCGGTCGAGTCGTTCGAAGCGGTCCCGGGGCACGGCGCGCTGGCCGTCGTTGACGGCAGGCGGTTGGCCGTCGGCAACAGCCGCCTGCTGGCCCGCGAGAACATCAGCCTTGACGCCCTGGGTCAGCGCGCCGCGGAGCTCGCCGGGCAGGGTCGTACGACGGTGCTGGTTGCCGTCGACGGCAGGGCGGTCGCCGTGATCGCGATCGCCGACGCGACGCGGGAGACCGCGGCGGAGGCAATCCGTGCGCTCAAGGAGCTCGGCGTGCGGCCGGTCATGCTGTCCGGTGACAGCCTCGCCACGGCGCAGCGGATCGCCGCGGAGATCGGGATCGACGAGGTCCTCGCCGAAGTGCTGCCCGCCGACAAGGCCGCCAAGGTCGCCGAGCTCCAATCGCAGGGACGCAAGGTCGCGATGGTCGGCGACGGCGTCAACGACGCCCCGGCACTCGCACAGGCCGACGTCGGCATGGCGATCGGCGCCGGCACCGACGTCGCCGTGGAGACCGCGGACGTCGTGCTCATGCGCTCCGACCCGCTGGACGTGGCGATCGCGATCGCGATCAGCCGCGGAACGTTGCGCAAGATGCATCAGAACCTCACATGGGCCATCGGCTACAACTCGCTCGCGCTGCCGATCGCCGCCGGCGTCTTCGAGCCGCTGGGCTTGGTCCTGCGCCCAGAGGTCGCCGCCATCTCCATGGCCGGCTCGAGCATCATCGTGGCGGTCAACGCCGTCGCATTGAAACGCCTGCGGCTCCCGCGCCCGATGACCACGACACGGCAGACCTACGAGTCGGGCGGCTCCGAACAGCGGCCGGCCGCTACGACGACGTGGGGGTCCACATGACAGCGCCATCGGTCGCGAACGCCGTGGTCGCCGGCTGCGGACACAACACCTGACCTGGCTCCCGCCCGCCCGAAAGCCGAGACCGCGACGGCCGCCGTGTTCGTTGCCCCGTTCGCGTCTCAGCAGTTCGACGAGAGCCCGGCGCAAGCCACCGTAGGGGAGATCCTTCGCCTGACCTCGCGTACGGCGTCGTCAGCTGGGCTTGGAGCGCACCGTCCAGCTGCGCCCGGTGTCCGTTGAGCGCTTGATGGTTCCGTCGTGTAGCGCGACCACGAGCTCGCGCGGTTTGGCGCCTTCAAACGCGGCCGGTGATCCTCCGACCGAGCCAACGACCGTCCATGAGGGGACCTCCCGGGCGCTCCGCCACACCTGGCCTTCGGAGTCGACGAGGAAGACGCCTTCCGCGTTCCACGCGAGCAGCCCGACGCTCGGGGTGTCCAACTCTGTCCACGAGCGACCACCGTCGCCCGAGAAATAGACGCGGCGTTCTCCGGCCGCCATGAGCCGGCGAGGGTCGTCCGGCGATATCACGAGCGATAGGAGCTCGGCGGGCGCACGGAGACTTGCCCAGGTGCGCCCGCCGTCGGTGCTCGTCAGAAAGCGCGGCCTGCGGGACTCCCAGTCCGAGCCGAATCCGTAGATCCGCCGGCCGCGCGCCTCGAGAACATGGAAGTCCATCTCGCCCTGCAGCGACAGCGCCTTCCACGAGCGACCGGCGTCGCGTGACTCGATGAGTCCGAGAAAGGGAGGGAGCTTGTCGCGTAGATCTGGATGGCCGGATCCCAAGAAATGATTCGGGCCGACCACGGCGAAGCCCATGGTGTCCTGGAAGCGACCGGCGACGCGGGTCGCCTTCGTCTCGCCATCCGCCGCGCGAAAGAGGCCGGTGTGGCTCGCCACAAACAACGCATCGTCCGCAGGATTGATACCGAGACCGTGCACGTGGACGGGCCCAGGGTCGCGGACCTTCGCGGCCTCGGTGGCCCGGTCGCCGCAGCCGGCCAGCGCTGCCACGACAAACGCGCAGACCACCAGCCGACGTTGATGGACACGGGAACGCGTGCGCACCGACGCATCGTAGGACAGCGGACGCCAAGCCGATCGCCCGTCCGGCAGCGCCCCGCGGTTGCCGCACCGCTCGAGCCCGGCTGGGTGCGGACTCTATTGCGGCATGGCCAGCAAATCGCTCGTTGGACCGCTGCTACGACAGGCTGTAGGCCTCCTGCAGGTTTTCGGGTAGTCGGCCGCGCGTCCGGGATCACCCGAACTCGCGCCGTTCTACGGCGCGGGGCGGGGGAACCATTGGGGCGTTGAGGAACGTCCCCGGGGCGAATCGCCGTATCGCAAACGGCGTAGCGCTAGCTCTTTCTGCGCGAGCCCGTCAGCTAACCCCGCAGGCACCCGAAAGAAGAGGTAGCCCGCGTGAAGCCGTTGCTCCGCATCGCCATGTGCCTATTGGCCGTTGTTCTGCTCGTACCCGGCCAGGCGTCGGCCAAGAAGAAGAGTTGGTCGTTCGGTGAGCGGACCCTCAAGCAGGGTCACAAAGGCAAGGACGTCAAGACGCTTCAGAAGTACTTGACGCGTATCGGGATCGCGATGGAGGCCGATGGCGTCTTCGGCGCCGAGACGAAGAGCGCCGTGAAGACCTTCGAGGGCGCCCAGCGCCGCAAGGTCGACGGCAAGGTCACCCGCACCGACGCCCGCGTCGTCAAGGACGTCGCGCGCAATGGCGGCGCCGTCGCATCGGCGTCGGTCACGGGCGGCGCCCTGCCGAAGAGCCGGAGGCTGAAGCTCCCCGCCGCCGCGACGCCGCAGCCGACCGCCGGCGCCCCGCTCGCGCTGGGCCCCGGATCGGTCGCAACGGTGGGCGCCGACGGCCTGGCGACGGCACCGGCGTCAGCGCCACCGGTCGTCCAGGCAGTCATCGCCGCGGGCAACAGGATCGCCAAGATGCCCTACATCTACGGCGGCGGTCACGGCAAGTGGGAGGACGACGGCTACGACTGCTCCGGCTCGGTCTCCTACGCGCTACACGGGGCTGGGCTGCTTGAGACGTCGATGGCGTCGGGTGGCTTCATGAGGTGGGGCGACTCAGGTCCAGGTCAGTGGATCACGGTCTACGCCAATCCCGGCCACATGTACATGATGGTTGCGGGGCTGCGCTTTGACACGAGCGGCGCACGCGGGGCAGGCACCCGCTGGCAGAAGCAAGCCCGCCCGACCAGCGGCTACGTCATCTCGCACCCACCGGGCCTGTAGTCCCGCTCCGGCCGGCACCGGGCTAGGCGGCCGGCGGATCTGCGCAGCCCGATCAGAATCACGCTGCGCGGAAATCGCGCCGTCCGCGGTCGTGCGCGCCACTCGAACGCCTCGTGCCGCGTCGCCCGGCGAACCCGATCGGCCACGAACAGCACAACGAGCGCACCGACGCTCGCGGGCAGCAGGCCCTCCGGCGCAAGAGGTGCATCTCGTGGATTCCGAGCAGGGCGCGCAAGGAGCCCAGCGGCGATCCCCCAGCTCGGCTCGGCGGTCATGCTCGCGCCCGCGCCGCCTGGTCGGCACTCGTTGATGATGCTGCTCGTCACTCCTACCTACAAACCGTAGGAAGACTCCGCGCGGACCTTCCAGCACATCTTGCAGGATCTCTTGCCGATCCCCCGCTGCATCCTACGGCCAGTCGGAGGTTGAGTAGCCTGAGCGCTCGTGCGCAGCTTCGCTCGGCTGGCCGCCCTCGCGCTGCCCCTCATGTCCTGGGCGGCCCTCCCGACCCGATCGTCGGGACGATCTTCCGAGGCGGAGACGCTGTCCGATCTTCAGCAGACGACGACCGCTGATGGTTAGGGCCGCGGCGGGCGTCGGGGTGGTCGTCGCGATGTGGCTCGTCGTCACGATCGGCGTGCGCGTGGCGTACGCCAACCGGGTCCTGCCCGGGACGACGATGGCGGGCCAGGACCTCGGGGGACTATCGGGGGAGGCCGCGCACCGCCTGCTCACCAAAGCCTTGGCATCCCCACGGACGGTGACGTTGACTGCCGCGGGCGAGCGATTCGTCGTCGACCCGGAAGCCGTGGGCTACAGCGTCGACGTGACCGCGAGCCTCGAACGAGCCCGCGATGCAGGACGAGAGGGAATCGCCGCCATCGGTTCGGCGATCCCGTCGCTCATCTCCGCCCGGCAGCTTGAACCGGTTGTGCGTATCGACCGTGCGCGGCTCGCAGCACAGATCGCCTCCATCGCTCAGGCGGTTGATCGGCGCGCGGCCGCGGGCGCGGTCCGCGTCGACCCACGCGCGCCCGAAGGGATCCACGTCACGGCGCCGCGCGCCCAGCGCACTCTGCAGCGCGGCCCGGCCCGCGCTGCACTGCTCAGGGCCCTGAAGGATCGTGCCACCGGTCCCGTGGCACTCCCGGTTCGCAAACAGGGCGGCGCCACCGCCGCGGCGGTGCAGGAGGTTGCGCGGCGCGCGCGCGTCTACCTGCGCACCCCCGTGCAGCTCGTGGCGGGTGAGCGAACGCTGACACTCCGCACACGCCAGACCGCGTCGATCCTTGCCTTGCGCCGTGGCGCGAAGGCGGCGGACGACGGGGCGTTGACGCTCGGCGTAGATCCGGCCGCCGCCGCGCGGCTCGTTGCCGACCTCGCGCGCAACGTCGACAGAGAGCCATCTGACGCCCGGATCAGGGCGCCGGCAAGACCGCGCATCGCGCTCGAAAAACACGGCGACGTCGACTGGCGCCCGCGACGCGCAGATGTGTCCGTGACCCCGGCTGCCGCAGGCCGCCGACTGCGACAGGCGAAGGTCACTGCGGCGCTGACCGATGCGGTGCGCCGCGCCAGCCATCGCGTCCAGCTCGCCTTCGAGCGGCGACGGCCCCGAGTCTCGACCGCGGCCGCAAGAGGTGTCAGGTCACTGATCGGAACGTTCACGACGCGCTACGCGTGCTGCCAGCCACGGGTGACGAACATCCGCCTGATCACCAAAGCGATCGACGGTACGGTGGTGATGCCCGGAGAACCGTTCTCGCTGAACCAGAGCAGCGGAGAACGAACGCGCGCAGGCGGCTACGTCAAAGCCCCGTTCATCGCCGACGGCGAGCTCGCAGAATCAATCGGCGGCGGCGTCTCGCAGGTCTCAACGACGCTGTACAACGCTGCTTACTTCGCAGGCCTGCAGATCGACGCCCACCGGCCGCACAGCTTCTACATCGATCGTTATCCGCCCGGCCGGGAAGCGACGCTGAACTTCCCCGACATCGACCTGCGCTGGACCAACGACACGCCCGCGCCCGTGCTCATCCGGGCCGCGACCGACGAGACGTCCGTTGTCGTCAGCCTCTACGGCGCCGACACTGGTCGACGCGTGCGTGCGCAGAGTGGTCCACGCACTCCGGTGACCGACAGGGATTTCGCGATCACGGTGACGCGCGTGCTGCGTTTTCGCGACGGGAAGGTCGATCGCCAGCCCTACACCACCACGTACGACCGTCCTCCTCCGCCGGACTGAGGCGCCGTTCCCTACGCCCTGTAGGCTGGCCGAGGCGCCACCCTCCTCATGGCGCAGACGACGGCCGCGCGAGCGGAGATGAGCGCGACGTCGAGCCTTCAGCGCGAGCATGGCCTTCGCGCGCCGCGCGGCAGGACGCGCGGAGCAATGGGCAGGCGTCCCTCGGACCGCCTATTCGTGATCCATCCCGGACATTCCGTCATGGGTGGCTTCGTCCGCGGGCACGCCGCCGGTGGGGGAGGGTCCGCCGAACTCCTCGGTTCGGTGCTTGTTCATCGCGCGGATCTCGCGAGCCTGTGCGTCGATGATCTCGGTCGCGAGATCCTTGGCTGCCGCGTTGGAGCCCTCGGCGATCTCCACGCGAGCCATCCGGATGGCTCCTTGGTGGTGCGGAATCATCATGTCGATGAAGGCACGGTCAAAGGGCTTGGCAGATTCCAGCCGGGACATGCTCGCGCCCATGCCCATCTGATGCTCGGGAACGCCGAGGCTCTTGGCTTTCACGCCGGCCGACTCGAGCCGCGCCGCAATGCCCTGCAACGTCGTGATCTCCGCCCTCTGCGAGCGGATGATGTCTTCGGCGAGCTTCTTGACGAACGCGCTCTGCCCGCGACGCTCGGCCACCATCGCCATGTCCACGGCGGACTCGTGGTGCGGGATCATGTCGGAGACGAACGCGCGGTCGATGCCGTTGCCGGCCGCGTTCTGTGGGCCGCTGCTGCTCGCGTCGTCGTCGCTTCCGCAGCCGGCGAACGCGGCGCCGGCGAGGAGTACGCCGATTGCCAGCCTGGTCGCGAGGAACGGTGCTCGGATGTGCTTCGTGACGTCCACGTTGACTACTCCTCAGTGCGGGATATCGGCCCGCCGCGCAGCGGCGACCACGTTCCTGCGGCTATCGACACCGCTCGACCGGCATCGGCATCGACGAGGGCAGGACCGGGTTCTCGAGCTACCACGAAGCCTACAAGCTGTCGGACTACTTCCGCGTTTCCGACATCCAGCCGCGGCGTGCGACGACGTTCTCCGCGATCGCCCCGATCCGCCTCGATTCTCCTGCGCCGGCCGACTAGGTCGGGCAGTGACGGACCGTGGCGCTGGAGTCCGCAACGGCGATCCCCGCGAGTGTCGCCGACGGCAGCGCTGCGCTCAGGCCAACGACGAGGATGACCATGCTCGCTGCCAGCAGATCCAGGCCTGTTCGCCGGCCGGGGACGCCGGCTCCGTCCAGCAGCTGGCGAACCCGCCGCGTGACGGCGCCTCCACCGAGCGTCACGACCACGCCGCTGGCGGCCGTCGGCGGTTGTGCCGCCTTGCAGATCGCGCTGGCCAGGGCGATCGGATCGTGCCTGCGCTCGAGCGCCCATCGATCGGCGTCGCGTTCGAGGTGGAAGACCAGCTCGGCCACGGCAGGGCGCGTGCCGGGAAGCAGCCGCGCGAGCGATCGGGAGACCTCGGCGGTCACCAGTATGAAGCGGTGCCGGTGGGCGATGTGGCCGCGTTCATGGGCGAGGCTGGCCGCAAGCTCGTCATCGTCAAAGGACGTCAGCGCGCCCGCGGAGACGATCAGGCGTGGATGTCTCAAGCCCGCCGCCGCCACCACGATGTCGTGCTCGCCGACGATCACGCTCTCCTGGGGGCCGGGACCGATCGTGGTGCGCCGAACCCAGGCGCTGACGGCGCGGGTTGCCCGCCACAGCCCGACCGAGACGGAGACCAGTGAAACGGCGAGCGCGAGCGCCGGGGCGAGCAGCGCGACGTCACCGACGCTGTGGCCGCTGAGACCGAGGTGAGACGTCACGAGCGGCAGCGCGGTGTGCCAGCACCAATGGGTCACGGCATCAAACAGCGCTGTCGTCGGCACGTAGAAGACGAAGAACACCACGACGAACAAGGCGACGAGGGCGCGTAGGCAGATGGCGGCCAGCCAGATGACGGCCGCGGTCGCGGGGTGCGCGCGCTCCAGCGACAGCAGGTGTGGAGCGGTGATCGCCGCGCCTACGAGCAACGCGACGAGCAGGGTCACCGCCGCTTGGCCTTCCGGGCTGCGTCGACCTCTTCGGTCAGGCGCTGCAGATCAGCGCGCTCGTTGTCGCCCAAGCCGCTGATGAGCTGCGCCAGCGCGGCCTGGCGAGCGTCGGGCGAAGCCGCGGCGAGGGTCTGCTTGATCGTGCGCGACAGGTACTGCGCTTCGCTGAGCTTGGGGGTGTAGACGAAGGCCTGTCCACTTCGCTTACGCGCGAGAAAACCTCGCTCCGCGAGTCGGTTGAGCACGGTCTGCACGGTGGTGTACGCGCCTCGGTAACGCGACGGCAGGGCGCCTCGGACCTCTTCGACCGTCCCGCTCTCGATGCGCCAGAGCGCCACCATGATCTGCGACTGAAGCTCGCCCTGGATCGGCGTCAGGTCAGGCACGTGCCGCAGTATCGCAGCGGCCAAGGCGGCGCTACGCTCCGAGTCGCGGCCGGGTGGGTGACGTAAACCGGAGTCTGCACCGGTCGGCGCCAGCGCCGCGCTCCTTCGGCGTCCGCGCGCCGCGGGCATCGCGGCGAGCTGCAGCCTCCCGCTCGAGACGCGCGCACTGTATCGCGCACTCCCTACGATCTGTAGGATGATCGGAGTGTCCGTGCAGCACCGAATCCAGGGCGCGCACATGGTCACGCAGATGAAGGTCCGGCACGGACCGCCGTCCGGACCGCGTCGCGCTGTGGCTGGCCCCAGCGGCGCGATTGACGCGCGACACGGTCGTCGCTCACGGCAGAACGCGGATCCGGTACGTCTACGACGTCGAGGCAACCGCCCGTCGGGGTACTCGGTGCTGCAGCCGACGGTGAACCCGTTCAAGCGGTTCGGAGTGCGCGTCCTCGCCGATCTCGTGACTCCAAGCATCCGACCACGCTGGCGGCACTCGCCGACGAGATGCTCCCTCCGAACCACGTTGCCGCTGCGAGCAGGCGCGCTCACACGTCGCGGGGCTGATGCAGGGCCACAATGAGCCTGCCCCAGGGCTGTTGGCAAGAGCAGGAGCCCAGCGCGATCCAGGATCTCAGCCGTGCTCGAAAGACTGCCTGCCGGGCAGCTTCGCGCTGCAGTGCATGGAAGGCGGGTACATCCAGTCCTTCACGTTGTAGGAGGTAGACACCGGAGGTGGTCACGTTGCGAGGAGCCGATCAAACCAGGAGCCGCGGTGCGCGCGCATTCAACGGGCGGATGGTCGCCGTCGCGGTGACCGCCGTGTTTGCCGGGGCCGGCGTTGCCGCGCCGGCCGCGGGCGCCGCTGCGCCATCGAAATCCCCTGGCGCTCTGTTCGCACAGAGCTGCAAGAACCAGAGCAAGCAGCGCCTTCCCGGCGTCAGCTCGACGTCGTATGGCAAGTGCTTCAGGGCGATGATGCGTCTTGCCCAGGCGAAGTCGCGCTCGCCGCTGATGGCCTGCGCGCCGCTCAGCCGCAAGCGGATCAAGGGCTCGAGCGGGAGCAGCCCGTTCAGGCAGTGCGTCGCCGCCGGCCGTACCCTGACGCGCCGCGGCAACGGCATCGACCTCTTCTACGTCGAGCAGATGATCCCGCACCACGTCATGGCGGTCCAGATGGCCCAGCACGCGCTCGTTCACGGCGAGAGCGAGTACATCCGCACGCTGTCGGCGAACATCATCAGCTCGCAGAACGCCGAGATCGCGACGATGCGCAAGCTCGCGGCTCAGCTGCGCGCGGCGGGCATCCGGCCAGTCTCGATGGGCCTGACCACCGAGCAGATGGGCATGAACCACGACATGTCGCACATCGTCGGAGCACACCCGTTCGACCCGGTCTTCGTCGACATGATGATCCCGCACCACCAGGGCGCGATCACCATGTCGGAGGTGCTCTTCTGGCGCGGCACCGGCACCCGGACCCGGCAGCTCGCCCAGCAGATCGTGGCGTCGCAGGCGCGCGAGATCCAGGAGATGCGGGCCTTCCGCCTGGAGACCACCGGCTCGCCTGCGCCCGCGCCCGGTGAGGGCGGCGAGCATCCGCACTGAGCGATCGCTTCAGCTGACGTAGAGTCGCGTGGAGAGGCTGGAGGCCGAGCGCCTCCAGCCTGTGCGGCACCGATCGGAGGTCGGGCTCTCGTTTCACGGCGACGCCGAGCGGTCAAGGCGCGCCCTGGGAGGTCCCGAGGATCTGGAACAGGCGCGTTACGCGAACGCGGCTGGCGATTGAAGGCGTAGCGCTGGTCGGCGGCTTGGGTCGTCACGCTGCCGCGAGGCTCCTTCACGGTGACCCTGCTGCGGCGGGGTCTTCTCCTTCCCAGCGACCCATGGACCCCTGCCGGCCGTCGCCGCCGAGGACCGGATGCAGCTCCATCGCCGGGGAGTAGCGGCTCGCCGGGGGCGTCCGGCCCAGGGCCTCGGCCATCGCGCGGACGTGGTGCGGCGCGCCGCCGCAGCAGATGCCCACGTAGTCCACGCCGATGTCGCGCGCGCGGCGCGCGAAGTCGGCCATCTCGAACCGCGTAAGCCCGAACGGCTCGAGCTCGATCGGGAACGCCCGCCGGCCGCCTTCGTACTCGAGCGATTCGAAGGCGGGCGTGCGGTGCGTGGTGCGGTACGGGACCGGCTGGGCCGCGACCGGCACGTCGACGGCGGCGCGGATGCGCTCCAGCAGCGGCAGCATCGTCTCGGGCCCGCGCGAGCAGTTCAGGCCAACCAGCGCAGCGCCCTTGTCGGCGAGCACGCGGCACGCATCGACGTAGGAGAAGCCGTCGTAGGTCCTCTCCGATTGGACGCTGGCGAAGGTCACCATCGCGGGCAGGCCGAGCTCCTGGCAGACCTCGAGGGCGATGACCGCCTCGCCGACGTAGTCGTTGGTCTCGGCGATGACGAAGTCGATGCCTTCTCCGACCGCCCAGCCGAGCTGCTCGCGGTACTGCTCTCGGACCACGCGCCCGGACCCGACCGGATGCTCCGGGTCGAACGACCACGTGTTGCTGACGTTGCCGGCCACGAGCGCGTCGCCTTCCGCGGCGACCTCGTTGGCGATGCGGACCGCCCGGCGGTTCATCGCCTCCAGATCGCCCTCACGGCGGACCGCCCGCAGCTTGTCGCGGTGCGCGTAGTACGTCAGCGCCACCATGACGTCCGCGCCGGCGCGCAGGAACTCGCGATGCAGCTGCGCCAGCGCCTCGGGCGCGTCGAGGATGACCTCGGGGACGAACGGCCCCGCCTTGACGTAGCCGCGACGCTCGAGCTCGAAGACGTAGCCCTCGGCGCCGATGACGACGCCCTCAGTGAGCCGCTGTTGCAGGGTCCGTGGCGACCGGGGCATCGCGGGCGACTCCTTTCTGGAAGCGGGCGGGGTCGAAGCGGTCGATGTCGTAGACGGTGCCCGCCTGCACGGCGAGTTCGGCCAGCACCCGCCCGACCCACGGGGCGAACTTGTAGCCGGTGCCGCGCCACCCCACGCCGACGAAGGCGTTCGCGGCTCCGGGGATGGCGCCGAGGACGAAGTCGTCATCGGCCACGAGGTCGTAGTCGCACTGGTCGACGTCCTGGACCGGCGAGGTCGTCATGCCGCGCAGGGCCGGAAAGCAGCGCTCCACGAACGAGTCGATGGAGTCGATGCTCGTCGTGCCGCGCGGCACGTCCGGCGGGTTGTAGTAGCCCACCTTCACCGCGTCGACGACGCCCGGGACGATCGGGTGGCAGTAGATCCCGGCGTCGAGGTAGGCGACGACGGGCATGGCGCCCGCCGTGAATCGGTGGCGTTCCCCCGGCGCCGGCTCGAAGTACCTGGCGTCGCTCGGGCGGTCCTTCTCGATCGGGACCCGCAGCGTGCAGCCCGACAGCCGCGCCAGGACGTCGTTCGTGCCGTGCCCGGCGGTCACCACGAGCGACCGCGCGGTCAGCCGGACGTCCCCGGCGATGACCGTGAAGCCATGCTCGCCGCGCGCGATCGCGCTCGGGGGCGCGCCCTCCAGGACCCGCACGCCGCGTTCGGCGAGCACCCGGGTGAGCGCCTCCTGCACCGCCGCCAGGTCGACCACCCCCGCGCCGGCGTCGAGCTGGCCGACGTCGGCGTCGAGACCCGGGAAGCGCGACCGGATCTCCTCGGCGCCGAGCGCCTCGGTCGGCATCCCGAGATTCTCGAGCACGCGGTGGCTCATCCGCGCGTACGTCGCGTCGAGATCCGGCGTGACGCCGGCGTTGGCGATGTTCAAACAGCCGCAGCGCACCAGCACCCGCACGTCCTCGCGCGCCTCGAAGGCGTCCCACAGGCGGATCGCCTCGCCGGCGAGGCGGACGTACGTCGGGTCCAGGTAATCGTTGCGATAGGACCGCGTGCGGCCGTAGGAGGCGGTGGCCGGGTCGCCGACGCGACCTCGCTCCAGGACCGTGACGCCGCGGCCGAGCCCGGACGCGTGATAGGCCGTGAAGAGGCCCATCACGCCGCCGCCCACGATGACGAGGTCGGTGTCGGTCATGCCAGCCGTCACGGCGCACAATCTCGCAGATCCGCCGGGGCTGGATTCCCAGGCGGCCGCAGCGCTGCGTACTCTGCTCGATCGTGAGCTTCACCCCCGGTCCGCCCCTCACCGACACCGCCGTGCGCCTCGTGCTGCTGGGCAGCGGCGAGCTCGGCCGCGAGGTGGCGATCGAGGCGATGCGGCTGGGCTGCGAGGTGCTCGCGGTCGACCGCTACGCGGGCGCACCGGGGATGCAGGTCGCCCAGCGCCACGCGGTCATCGACATGACCGACCCGCCAGCCCTGCGCGCCCTGCTGGAGGCCGAGCGCGCGCGCCCGTGCGCGCAGCTGCTCGTCGTGCCCGAGCTCGAGGCGATCGCCACCCCGGTGCTGCTCGAGCTCGAGGCGCAGGGACTGCACGTCGTGCCGACCGCCCGCGCGGCGCGGCTGACGATGGATCGCGAGGGCATCCGGCGCCTCGTCGCCGAGGAACTGCGCCTGAAGACGTGCGACTACCGCTTCTGCGACACCGAGGAGGAGGTCCGGGCGGCGGTGGCGGCGCTCGGCACGCCGTGCGTCATCAAGCCGGTCATGTCGTCCTCGGGCAAGGGGCAGTCGGTCATCCGGGGCGCCGACGAGGTCGCCGCGACGTGGTCCTACGCGCAGGAGGCGGGGCGCACCGGCGCCGGCCGCGTCATCGTCGAGGCGTTCGTCGACTTCGACTACGAGATCACGCTGCTGACGATCCGCCACGCCGGCGGCACGTCGTTCTGCGCGCCGATCGGCCACCTCCAGGAGGACGGCGACTATCGCGAGAGCTGGCAGCCGCACCCGATGTCGCCGGCCGCGCTCGACGACGCGCGCGAGCTGGCCGAGCAGGTCACCGAGGCGCTCGGCGGGACCGGGATCTTCGGCGTCGAGCTCTTCGTCTGCGGCGACGAGGTCATCTTCAGCGAGGTCTCGCCGCGCCCGCACGACACCGGCATGACGACGATGGCGACCCAGGCGCTGAGCGAGTTCGCGCTGCACGTCCGCGCGATCCTCGGCCTGCCGATCGTGGCCGGCGAAATGCCGCTGCTGTCGCCGGGCGCGTCGGCCGTCTGCCTGGCCGGCGCGCAGGGCGACGCGCCGTCGATCAGCGGCGTCGCCGACGCGATGGCGGTCGACCCCAGCGTCGACGTGCGCGTGTTCGCCAAGCCCGAGGCGCGGCCGAACCGCCGCATGGCCGTGGCGATCGCCCGCGGCGAGGACGCGCTGGCGGCGCGCGAGATCGCGCGCGCCGCCGCGGCCTGCCTGCGCGTCGACTGAGTCGCTCGGGTCAGCTCATCAGGACGACGCAGTTGCTCAACTGCTTGGCGACGTGCTCGAGCAGTGCCATGTAGCGGCTGATGGCCGCCGCGTCGTTCGCCGCGATGGCTTCGTCGAGCCGGTCCATGATCGCGTTGCTGTCGTTCAGCAGCGACGTGCACTCGGCGTCGCCGTAGCCGGGGATGCCCGCGCTCCAGGCCGCCTTGAAGCGCTCCTGCGCGGGCTTTGGCTTGGGCTTGGGCTGGGTCCTGGGCACCGCCCCGCCGTCCTCGCCGCGGTTGATCGCGGCGTGCGAGACCGCGGGGACGGCCGCGACGGCGAGCGCCACGGTGACAGCGGCGACGATGGTGCGGATCCTGCTCGTGTGAGCCTGCATGGTCTGGCCTCCTTCCAGGGCAAACGTGGTGTCGCCGACCGCCTTGCCCTGTGGTTCCTGCGGGCGGCCGGAGCTCGATGCGGCCAGCTTCGGTCGTCGCGGCACGTCCGGACAGCGACCCTGGGGCTCGATCGGCCAGACCCACCGACGAGCCGATCGGGCAGTCGCACGAGAGACCCCTACGCCGGGGAGCCACCCGGGGCCGAGGCGGGCGCGCTGGCCCAGGCCGCCGCGACGAGTACTGAGCGACCGCGGCCCGGGTATCCGCTTCGGATGAGCCGCCGGGCCGACGCCGAGGCCATCCGCGCTGCCGCGCACGACCTCGCGAGCTTCGACCGGCTGATCGACCGCATCGGCGACGCCGGCTGCGTACTGCTCGGCGAAGCCACGCACGGCAGCGCCGAGTTCTACGCCGCGCGAGCGCATGTCACGCAGCGCCTGATCGAGGAGCAGGGCTTCGCGGCGGTGGCCGTCGAGGCCGACTGGCCCGACGCCTACCGCGCCGGCTGCTGGGCGCACGGCGCAGGCGACGACGCCGATGCCGACGAGGCGCTCGGCGACTTCACGCGCTTTCCGCGCTGGATGTGGCGCAACCGCGAGGTCGTCGCGTTCCTGACCTGGCTGCGCGAGCACAACGCGCACGCGCCGCGCGGAGACGGCGCCGGGTTCTACGGCCTCGACCTCTACTCGCTGCACGCCTCGATCGAGAAGGTCGTCGCCTACCTCGACGGCGTCGATCCCGCCGCCTCGGCCCGCGCCCGCGAGCGCTACGGCTGCTTCGACCACTTCGGCCGGGACGCCGACGACTACGGCCGGGCCGCGGCGTTCGGCGCGGGCGCGACCTGCGAGCGCGAGGTCGTCGACCAGCTCGTCGAGCTGCAGCGACGGGCGGGCGAGCAGGCGGGGCGCGGCGCCGACGGGTCCGCCGACGCGCATTTCTTCGCCGAGCAGAACGCGCGCCTCGTGCGCAACGCCGAGCGCCACCAGCGGGCGCTGTTCCGTCCCGGCCCGGAGGCCTGGAACCTGCGCGACCGCCACATGGCCGAGACGCTCGACGCGCTGCGCGCCCACCGTCGCACCGCGGACGGCCGTCCGGGCAAGGTCGTCGTCTGGGCGCACAACTCGCACGTCGGCGACGCGCGCGCGACCGAGCTGGCCGAGCTCGGCCAGGTCACGCTCGGACAGCTCGCGCGCGACGCCTACGGTCCGCGCGACGTCGTGCTCGTCGGGTTCAGCACGTTCACCGGAGCCGTCACGGCCGCGTCGGAGTGGGGTGGGCCGGCGACGGTCATGCCCGTCACGCCGGCCGCCGGCGACTCGCACGAGGCGCTCCTGCACGAGACCGGGCTCAGCCACCTGCTGCTCGTCGTCGGCGAGGACGAGCGCGCCACAGCGGCGCTGGCCGCGACGCGCCTGCAGCGGGCGATCGGCGTCATCTATCGCCGGCGGTCCGAGCGCATCAGCCACTACGTCTTCGCCGACGTCACGCGCCAGTTCGACGCGCTCGTCCACCTCGACACGACGACGGCCCTCGAGCCGCTGGACCGGGATCCCGGCTGGCAGCTCGAGGACGTCGCGCAGACCTACCCGTCCGGGGTATGAGCGGCGAAGCCGGCCGCGGCCCACACCGGGCGGCCGCGCGCGATCGTCATCGCCACGAGCGGCACGCCCGGGCGGTAGACGAGGTGCGCGGGGGACGGCGCGTCGAGCAGCACGGCATCGGCGCGGGCGCCGACGCCGAGATGGCCGACGTCGTCGCGGCGTAGCGCGCGGGCGCCGCCCAGGGTCGCCGCGGCCAGCGCCTCGTCGACCGTCATGCGCATGTCGCGCACGGCGAGCGCGATGCAGAACGCCATCGAGGTCGTGTAGCTCGAGCCGGGATTGCAGTTCGTCGCGATGGCGACTCGGACGCCCGCGTCGATCGCGCGGCGCGCGTCGGGATAGGGCTCGCGGGTGGAGAAGTCGGTCGCGGGCAGGAACGTGGCGACGGTGTCCGAGCCGGCGAGCGCGTCGACGTCGGCGTCGGAGAGGTACGTGCAGTGATCGGCCGACGCGACGCCCAGATCGACGCCGAGCTGCACGCCGGGGCCGGGGCCGAGCTGGTTGGCGTGGATCCGCAGCCCGAGGTCGGCCGCGCGGCCGGCCTGCAGCACCGCGCGCGACTGGTCGGCGTCGAAGGCGCCCCGCTCGCAGAACACGTCGATCCAGCGGGCGTGCGGCGCGCACGCCGCGAGCATGTCGCCGCAGACGAGCGCGACGTAGTCGTCGGCGCGGTCGGCGTACTGCGCCGGGACGACGTGCGCGCCGAGGAACGTCACGTCGTCGGTGAGCTGTCCCGCGACCGAGCACGAGCGCTGCTCGTGCTCGACGTCGAGGCCGTAGCCGGACTTGACCTCGACGTGCGTGATCCCGGCCCGCAGCGCTTCGTCCCGGCGTGCTTGCGCCAGCGCGCGCAGCTGCTCGCTGCTCGCGGCGCGGGTCGCCTCGACCGTCGTGCGGATCCCGCTGGCGGCGTACGGGGCGCCGGCCATCCGCGCGGCGAACTCGTCGCCGCGCTCGCCGGCGAACACGAGGTGGGTGTGGCTGTCGACGAAGCCCGGGATGACGCAGCGCCCGCCCGCGTCGATGCGCTCGTCGGCGTCCACGCCCGCCCCCGCGCCGGCCCGCGTGACCGCGATCACGCGCTCGTCCTCGAACACGAGCGCCGCGTCGCGCCGGGTCCCGAGCTCCGGGTCGTGCGTGACGAGCAGCCCGATGTTGTCGATCGCCAGCGTGCTCACGGCGCGATCACCTCACGCAGCTCGCGCGCCACGTCGATCGTGACGTGCCTGCCGTCGCGCACGATCCACCGCCCGCCGACCATGACGTGGCGCACGTCGGCCGCGGTCGCGCAGAACACGGCGCCGGCGAGTGGCGGCGTCCCCGCGAGCCGCACGGAGTCCCGGCCGATCGTCGTGAGGTCGGCGAGCGCGCCCGGCGCGATGCGGCCGCCGTCGGGCAGGCCGAGGCTCGCGTAGCCGCCGGCCGTCGCGGCGCCGAGCAGCGCCGCGGCACCGTGTCGCCCGCGCTCGCCCGTCGCCAGGCGCTCGTCGAGCTCGACGGCGCGCGCCTCCTCGAGCAGGTCGATGACGGCATGCGAGTCGCTGCCCAGGGCGAGTCGGGCGCCGGCGTCCGCCAGCGCCCGCGCGGGACCGATCCCGTCGGCGAGGTCGCGCTCCGTCGTCGGGCACAGGCAGATGGTCGCCGCCGCGCCGCCGAGCAGCGCGATGTCGGCCTCGCTGACGTGCGTCGCGTGGATCGCCGTGAAGCGCTCGCTCAGCGCGCCCGCCTCACCGAGCACGACGGTCGGGGTCGCGCCGAACGTCTCGGCGGCGAACGCGTTCTCCGCGGGCTGCTCGGAGACGTGGGCGTGCAGCGGCGCGCTGCGCCCGGCCGCCCATGCCGCGACGACGCGCGCGGCGTCCGGCGCGACCGCGCGCACGCTGTGGATCGCCGCGCCCACCGCGGCGCCGTCGAGCTGCGAGACCCGCTGCGCCCACGCCTCCGCGCTCGCGTCGCGAAACCGCGGGCTGCCGCCGTGCAGGTAGCACGTGTCCAGCAGCACGATCCGGAGCCCGGCCTCGCCCGCCGCCGCGAGCACCGCGCGGCCCAGCTCGTTGGGGTCGGCGTACGGCGTGCCGCCGGGCCCGTGGTGCAGGTAGTGAAACTCCCCGACGAGCGTGATCCCGGCCAGCGCCATCTCGGCGAACGCCGCGCGCGCGAGCGCCCGCAGGCCGTCGGGGTCGATCGTCTCGGCGAGCTCGTACATCTGCTCGCGCCAGGTCCAGAACGAGCCCGGTGCCTGCGCGCGTCCGCGCAGCGCGCGCTGGAAGGCGTGCGAGTGCGCGTTGGCCAGGCCCGGGATCGTCAGGCCCGGCAGGCGCTCGGCCGCGCCGGGGTCCGCGCCGGGCTGAACGCCGGCGATGCGGTCGCCGTCGATCGTGAGGAGCACGCCCTCCTGCGCCGCCTCGCCGCCGAGCCAGGCGTGCTCGCACCACAGCGCGCTCATGACCCGACGCGCGCGACGAGCTCGCGCGCCCGCTGCTCGAACGCCGCGCGATGCTCGCGCTCGAACTGCGCCCACGTCGTCAGCGTGGCGGGATCGGCGACGCGGTCGACGAACAGCACGCCGTCGAGGTGGTCGAGCTCGTGCTGGAACGTCCCCGCGGTCAGCCCGCGGCGGACGACGTCGTGCGCGGCCCCGTGACGGTCGAGGTGGCGCACGCGGACGTTGACGTGGCGCTCGACGACGCCGCGCGTGTCGGGGATCGACAGGCAGCCCTCGTTGACCGCGAAGCGCTCGTCGTCGAGCGGCTCGATGACCGGGTTGACGATGACCGTCAGCGCGATCGGCGGCTTGTACGGGTAGCGCGGGTTGCGGCCGGCCACCTCGATCACCGCGATCCGCAGCAGCTCGCCGACCTGGTTGGCGGCCAGGCCCGCGCCCGACGCCGCGCGCATCGTCTCGATCATGTCGTCGATCAGCGCCTGCACCTCGGAAGAGGCGAGCTGCTCCGCGCTCACCTCCCGGGCGCGCTCGCGCAGCACGGGGTCGGGCAGCGTCACGATCGCGCGCTGCGCCACCGCCTCCTACTCCCCTTCCCGCATGGGGAGCCGCACGCCGCGCTCGGCGGCGACCTCGATCGCCCGGTCGTAGCCGGCGTCGGCGTGGCGCATGACGCCGGTGCCCGGATCGGCGGTCAGCACGCGCTCGAGCTTCTGCGCCGCCAGCGCGGTCCCGTCGGCGACGCACACCATCCCGGCGTGGATCGAGCGCCCGATCCCGACGCCGCCGCCGTGGTGGATGGAGACCCACGTCGCCCCGCTCGCCGTGTTGACGAGCGCGTTGAGCAGCGGCCAGTCGGCGATCGCGTCGGACTCGTCGGCCATCGCCTCGGTCTCGCGGTACGGCGACGCGACCGAGCCGGCGTCGAGGTGGTCGCGGCCGATGACGACCGGTCCGCGCAGCTCGCCGGAGGCGACCATCGCGTTGATCCGCAGGCCCAGCCGGGCGCGCTCGCCGTAGCCCAGCCAGCAGATCCGCGCCGGCAGCCCCTGAAACGCGATCCGCTCGCTCGCGTGACGGATCCAGCGCGCCAGCGGCTCGTCCTCGGGGAACTCGTCGAGCACGGCCCGGTCGGTCGCCGCGATGTCCGCGGGGTCGCCCGACAGCGCGACCCAGCGAAACGGGCCCTTGCCCTCGCAGAAGAGTGGGCGCACGTAGGCCGGTACGAAGCCGGGGTACGCAAACGCCCGCTCGAAGCCGCCCAGGCGCGCCTCGGCGCGCAGGCTGTTGCCGTAGTCGAACACCTCGGCGCCGGCGTCGAGGAAGCCGACCATCGCCGCGCAGTGCGCCGCGATCGACGCCCGCGCGCGGCGGATGTAGCCGTCGGGGTCGCCCACACGCAGCGCGTCGGCCTCGGCGAGCGTCATCCGGCCCGGCACGTAACCGGCGAGCGGGTCGTGCGCGCTCGTCTGGTCGGTGACGATGTCGGCTTCGAAGCCCGCCGCCAGCAGCGCCGGCAGCACGTCGGAGGCGTTCGCGCACAGCCCGATGCTCACGGCGCGCCGCGCGTCGCGGGCGGCGACGGCGCGGGCGATCGCGTCGTCGAGGTCGCTCGCCACCTCGTCGAGGTAGCGCGTCGCGACGCGGCGCTCGATGCGCTCGCGATCGACCTCGACGCAGAGCGCGACGCCGCCGTTCATCGTCACCGCCAGCGGCTGCGCGCCGCCCATCCCGCCGAGGCCCGCCGTCAGCGTGATCGTGCCCGCCAGCGAGCCGCCGTGGCGGCGGCGCGCGATCTCGGCGAAGCACTCGTACGTGCCCTGCACGATGCCCTGGCTGCCGATGTAGATCCACGAGCCGGCGGTCATCTGCCCGTACATCGTCAGGCCGAGCTGCTCGAGGCGGCGAAACTCGTCCCACGTCGCCCACTCGGGCACGAGGTTGGAGTTCGCCAGCAGCACGCGCGGCGCCCACTCGTGCGTGCGAAACACGCCCACCGGCTTGCCGGACTGCACGAGCAGCGTCTCGTCGCCGGCCAGCGTGCGCAGCGTGCGCAGGATCGCGTCGACGGCCTGCCACGATCGCGCCGCGCGGCCGGTGCCGCCGTAGACGACGAGGTCGTCCGGGCGCTCGGCGACCTCCGCGTCGAGGTTGTTGAGCAGCATCCGCAGCGCCGCCTCCTGCGGCCAGCCGCGACAGGAGATCTCGCTGCCGCGCGGGGCCCGGACGCGACGCGCGCCGGCCGTCATGCGAGCGCGCCGATCGCGTCGTGGACCGCGTCCAGCAGCCCGCCCGAGCGCACGAGCCGCTCGGCGGCGGCCAGCTCGGGCGCGAGATGGCGGTCGGGCCCGGCGCCGGCGATCCCCGCCGCGCGCACGGCGGCCAGCGCGGCCCCGGTGCCCGGCCCCGGCGCCAGCGGGTCGCGCAGCTCGATGCCGCGGGCGGCGCAGACGAGCTCGACGGCGAGGATCCGGGCGAGGTTCTCGACGACCGTGCGCAGCTTGCGCGCCGCCGCCCAGCCCATCGAGACATGGTCCTCCTGCATCGCGCTCGTCGGCAGCGAGCCGACGCTGGCCGGGGCCGCCAGGCGGCGGTTCTCGGCGACCATCGCCGCCTGCGTGTACTGCGCGAGCATCAGCCCGGAGTTCACGCCCGCGTCCGGTGCCAGGAACGGCGGCAGCCCGCTGGACCGCGACGCGTCGAGCAGCCGGTCGGTGCGCCGCTCGGCGATCGCGCCGACCTCGGCGAGCGCGATCGCCAGCGCGTCGCAGGCGAACGCCAGCGGAGCGCCGTGGAAGTTGCCGCACGACGCGACGCGGCCGTCTGGCAGCACCATCGGGTTGTCGATTGCGCTGCGCAGCTCGTCGGCGGCGACCCGGTCGGCGTGCGCGAGCACGTCGCGCGCGGCGCCCGCGACCTGCGGCGCGCAGCGCAGCGAGTAGGCGTCCTGCACGCGGTCGTCGCCGTAGCGGTGGCTGGCGACGATCGCCGAGCCCGACAGCAGCGCGCGCAGGTTGGCGGCGCTGAGCTGCTGGCCGGGGTGCGGGCGCAGCGCGACGAGGTCGGCGTCGAACGCCCGGTCGGTGCCGAGCAGCGCCTCGACGGACATCGCCGCCGTGATGTCCGCGACGCGCAGCAGCGCGGCGAGGTCGTGCGCGGCGAGGACGAGCATGCCGAGCATCCCGTCGGTGCCGTTGATGAGCGCGAGGCCCTCCTTGGCGATGAGCGTCAGCGGTGCGATGTCGTGCTCGGCCAGTGCGGTCGCGGCATCGGCCCGCGTGCCGTCGGGCAGCTGCACCTCGCCCTCGCCGAGCAGCGCCAGCGCGCAGTGCGCGAGCGGCGCGAGGTCGCCACTGGCGCCGAGCGAGCCGTGCTCGGGCACGACCGGCGTCAGGCCCGCGTTCAGCAGCGCGGCGATCTGCTCGGCGACGACGGGGCGCGCGCCCGAGAAGCCCATCGCCAGCGTCCGCGCGCGCAGCAGCATCATCGCCCGCACGACCTCGCGCTCGACCGGCGGACCCATCCCGGCGGCGTGCGAGCGCACGAGCGCGCGCTGCAGCTCCTCGCGGCGGCCGACGGGGATGACGACGTTCGCCAGCGAGCCGAACCCGGTCGAGACGCCGTAGGCCGGCTCGGGCGCGTGCAGCGCGCGCTGCACCGCCGCGGCGCTCACCTCCATGAGGTCGCGCCCGATCGCGCTCAGCGCGACCGGCGCGCCGTGACGCGCGACCGCGACCACCTCGGCCGGCGTCAGCGCGGTGCCACTGAGCTCGACGATCGTCATCGCCCGCCGACGTTACCCGCAGGGGGCGGCGGATGCCGTCGAGCCCCATCGGCAGATATGGGCAATCGGCCTAGAACTCGGGCGCCCGGTCCGCTACCGTAGTTATAGGCAGTACGACCACAACTTACCCGGAGCCCGCCATGGCCGACATCACCGACCCGATCGCCGTCCCGCTCCTGCGCCACCTGCGCGCCGAGCCGACCTCGCACGTCATCCGCTATCGCCGGGGCCGGCTCGTCGCCGAGGGCCCCGGTCTGGCGTTCTGGTTTCGCCCGATCACGACCGCCGTCGCCGAGGTCCCGATCGACGACCGCGAGCTGCCCTTCCTCTTCCACGCGCGCAGCGCCGACTTCCAGCGCGTGACCGTGCAGGGGGCGATCACGTTTCGCGTCGCCGACCCCGCACGGCTCGCCGCGCGGATCGACTTCACGATCGACCTCGACACCGGCGGCTGGTGCAGCGAGCCGCTCGAGCAGGTCGGCGGCCTGCTGACGCAGCTCGCGCAGCAGTTCGTCATCGACCAGCTCGCCGCGCGCGAGCTGCGGGCGATCCTCACCGAGGGCGTCGCGCCGATCCGCGCGCGGATCGACCGCGGCCTGCGCGAGGAGACGGCGCTGCTCGAGCTCGGCGTCGAAATCGCCGCCGTCCGCGTCGCCGAGGTCGCGCCGACGGCCGAGGTCGAGAAGGCGCTGCAGCAGCCCACCCGCGAGCAGATCCAGAGCCGTGCCGACGAGGCGACGTTCGCGCGCCGGGCGACCGCGGTGGAGAACGAGCGGGCGATCGCCGAGAACGAGCTGGCCAACCGGATCGAGCTGGCGCGCCGCGAGGAGTCGCTCGTCGCCCGGCAGGGCGCCAACGAGCGCCGCCGCGCGGAGGAGGAGGTGGCCGCGCGCCGGGTCGCGGCCGCGGGCGAGGACGAGCGCGGCCGGCTCGAGGCCCAGCGCCAGGCGGACACGATCGACCTCCTCGAGCAGGCCCGGCTGCGCGCCGCCCGCGAGCGCGCGGAGATCCAGAAGGCGATGCCGGCCAGCGTGCTCTACGCGCTCGCGCTGCAGGACCTCGCCGGCCAGCTCGGCAACATCGAGCACCTCTCGATCACGCCCGATCTCATCGGGCCGCTGCTACAGCGCGCCACCCGCGACGCCGCCTGACGCGCATGGTCCCGCGCGCGGTCCTCGTCGGGCGCCCGACGGAGTACGACGAGCTGCTCGCGCGTCACGCGACGCGCGAGCAGGTGGCGTTCTTCCTGCGCGGGCGCGGCCTCGACCCGGCGGAGGTGCAGCGCCGCCACCACGCGTTCCTCGGCCACCGCCACCACGTCCTCGCCGCGATCCCCGGCGACTGGCGCCGCGCCACCGTCGACCGCGCGGACCTCGCCCGCTTTCTCTTCGCGCCGGAGGATGTCGTCGTCGTGCTCGGCCAGGACGGCCTCGTCGCCAACGTCGCCAAGTACCTCGACGGCCAGCCGCTGCTCGGGCTGAACCCCGAGCCCGAGCGCAACGCCGGCGTGCTCGTCACCCATCCGCCGCAGGCCGCGGCTGACCTGCTGCGCGACGTCGCCGCCGGTCGCGCCACGCTGCAGGCGCGGACCATGACCGTCGCGCGGCTCGACGACGGGCAGCAGGTGCGGGCGCTCAACGAGATCTTCGTCGGTCACCGCTCGCACCAGTCGGCGCGCTACACGCTGCACGCCGGCGGGCGCTCGGAGCGCCAGTCCTCCTCCGGGCTGATCGTGACGACCGGCACCGGCGCGACCGGCTGGGCGGCGAGCATCAACGGTCGCCTGGCCGAGCCGCTCGCGCTGCCGGCGCCGACCGAGCCGGCACTGGCCTACCTCGTGCGCGAGCCGTGGCCGAGCCGGGCGACCGGCGTCTCGCTCGCCGCCGGGCGGATCGACGCCGGCGCCGAGGTGCGGATCACGTCGGAGCTGACCGACGGCGCGACCGCGTTCGGCGACGGCATCGAGGCCGACGCGCTGGCGATCGACTGGGGTCAGACGCTGACCGTTGGCGTGGCGCCGCAGGCGCTGTCGCTCGTGCGCTGAGGCTCAGTCCAGCCGCTCGGGCAGCCCGCAGAGCGTGAAGATCGAACCGACCTTCGCCGCGTCGACGTCCTCGTCGGGGAAGCGCAGCAGCTCCCCGGGGCTGAGCTCGTCGCCGGAGCGCGCGATGAACGACGTCACCTGCGCGATCTTCGACCCGTCGGCGCCGAGCGTCAGCACGTCGAGCGCGAACGGGCGGTAGCAGCCCTCGTCATCGCGCCAGGTGTAGGCGCCGATCGCCGGCTGGCCGTTGGCCCGGCCGGGCACGTGGCGCCAGCGCCACGCGCCCGACAGCGGCCCCATCTCGAGAAAGCGGCGCAGCGCGTCGCGGCCGCGGTACCAGGTCGCCATCGGCGGCATCGACCACGCGGCATCCTCGGCGAGCATCGCCACGACCGCTTCGACGTCGCCGCGCCCCATCGCGTCCATGTAGTTCTCGACGACCTCGCGCAGCCCCTCGTCGCCGAGCGCGCGCAGCGTCTCCTGCTGGCTCTGGTCGGGCAGGCGCTCGTCGATCGTCCTGCGCGCCCGCTGCAGCGCGGAGTTGACCGACGCCACCGTCGTCTCGAGCAGCTCCGCGGTCTCCTGCGCCGAGAAGCCGAGCACCTCGCGCAGGATCAGCACGGCGCGCTGCGTGGCGGGCAGGTGCTGCAGGGCGGCGATGAACGCCAGCTCGACGCTCTCGCGCTGCTCGTAGCGGGCCTCGGGCGTCGCGCGGCCGTCGTCGAGGCCGAGCGCGACGTCCGAGCACGGCTGCACCCACACCGACTCGACGAGCGGGCGACCCGGCGCCTCGCCCAGCTCGGCGGCGGCCACGTGGTCGATCGGCAGCGCACGCTTGCCGCGCCGTGCGATCGTGTCCAGGCACGTGTTCGTGGCGATCTTGTACAGCCACGCGCGCAGCGAGCTGCGCCCGTCGAACCTCGGCAGCCCGCGCCACGCGCGCAGCAGCGCGTCCTGGACGGCGTCCTCGGCGTCGTGGACCGAGCCGAGCATCCGGTAGGCGTGCGCCTGCAGCTCGCGGCTGTGCGGCTCGACGAGCCGCTGGTAGGCGAGCTCGTCGCCGCTGCGCGCCGCCTGCAGCAGCCCCGCGGCGCCGGGCGCCGCGGGGTGCGGATCGTTCAGACCGCCTTGGAGCACGCCGGCTCCGTCGTGGCGAGCTCGGCCGGCCCGTCGCCGGCCGTCACCCGGACGGATCGGTCGGACTTCAGGACGAACGCCGCGATGAGCGTGGCGACGACCATGAGCAGCGCGGCGAGCGCGAACGCGAGCTGGTAGCCGCCCGTCAGCGCCGCCGCGACCGAGTCGCCGCCGGCCGCCAGGTCGCCCGTGCGCGTCGTGGCCAGCGTCGCGAGGACGGCCAGGCCGAGCGCGCCGCCGACCTGCGCGGTCGTGTTGACCAGGCCGGAGGCGAGGCCGGCGTCCTGCGGCTCGACGTCGGACATCGCGACCGTCATCAGCGCGGGGAAGCCGAGGCCGGCGCCGACGCCGAAGAGGACCATCGTCGGCAGCACATGCGTGACGTAGTCGCCGTTGACGGGCGCCTGCGTGAACAGCGCCAGACCGGCGGTGATGAGCACGAAGGCGGGCACCATCACGGTCCGCGCGCCGTAGCGCATGACGAGCTTGTGCGAGTAGCCCAGCGACAGGATCCCCATGATGATGGTGCCGGGCAGGAACGCCAAGCCGATCTGCAGGGCGTCGTAGCCGAGCACGCGCTGCATGTACAGCGAGCCCATGAAGAACATCGAGAACATGCCGGCGACCGACACCACCTGGATGAGGTTCGCGCCGGAGACGTTGCGCGAGCGGAAGATCCGCAGCGGGATGAGCGGGTTGGCGGCCGTCGCCTCGCGGACGAGGAAGGCCACGATCAGCGCCAGCGAGACGCCGACGAGCGCGAGCGTGCGGCCGGCGCCCCAGCCCAGCTCGGCGGCGGGATCGACGATCGTGTAGACGAGCAGCATGAGGGCGGCGGTGATGAGCACCGCGCCGGCCACGTCGGTGCCCTTGCCGAGGCCGAGGCCCCTGTCCTTCTCGAGCAGGCGCATCGCCAGCACCGCGGTGAGGATCCCGATCGGGATGTTCACGAAGAAGATCCAGTGCCAGTTGATCGACTGCGTCAGCACGCCGCCGACCAGCAGGCCGATCGAGCCGCCGGCGGAGGCGACGAAGCCGTAGACGCCGATCGCCTTGGCCTGCTCGCGCGGCTCGGGGAACATCGTGACGATCATCCCGAGGATCACGGCGGAGGTCAGCGCGCCGCCGACGCCCTGCACGAAGCGCGCCGCGACGAGCATCTCCTGGCTGGTGGCCAGTCCGCAGGCGATCGAGGCGAGCGTGAAGACCGCCAGGCCGGCGAGGAACACCCCGCGCCGCGAGATGAGGTCGCCGAGCCGGCCGGCGAGCAGCAGCAGCCCGCCGAAGGCGATGAGATAAGCGTTGACGACCCACGCCAGGCTGGCCTGCGAGAAGCCGAGATCCTCCTGGATCGACGGCAGCGCGACGTTCACGACGGTGACGTCGAGCACGATCATCAGCATGCCGACGCACAGCACGACGAGCGCGATCCAGCGCGAGCGGTCGTCGGCGGCCGGGGCGATGTCGCGGGTGGGGGCGGTCTCGGCGATCATGGTCTGGCTCCTCGTCGTCGGGTTGCAGATGAGACTGCGCGCCCGCGAGAAACTCATCGCACTGCCGTCAACCCGGCGCGCGACCGCCTCCCGACCGGGCGGCTTCGAACCCTCTGACGCGGCGGCCTACGCCGCCAGCACGATGCGGTCGCGGCCCCCGCGCTTGGCGGCGTAGAGCGCCTTGTCGGCGCGCTCGACGAGCGCGGTGGCGCGCTCGCGGCCGTTCCAGCGCGCGACGCCGATGGAGACGTTCTGCTCGTCGCTCGTGGCCAGCCGCAGGCGCTCCGCGATCTCCAGCGCGATGTCCTCGTCGCAGCCGGCCAGCAGCACCGCGAACTCCTCGCCGCCGTAGCGGGCGAGCACGTCCTCCGCGCGGACCGCCGAGCGCCAGACCGCGGCCGCGCGGCGCAGCAGCGCGTCGCCCGCCGGGTGACCGTGGCGGTCGTTGTAGTCCTTGAAATGGTCGAGGTCGATCATCGCCACGTAGAGCGGCTGCGTGCCCTTGCGCAGCGCGCGCGACAGCAGCTGATCCCAGGCGCGGCGGTTGAGCACGCCGGTGAGCGGGTCGCGCTCGCACAGCTCGCGCAGGTCCGATTCGGTGACCCGGCGACGCTCGACCTCCTGCGCCAGCCGCGCGCGCTCGAGCGCGGTCGCCGCGCCGGCGGCCAGCGCGCGGGCGGCGGCGACCTGCTCGTCGGTCGCGCGATGCGGGCGCGCCCAGTACATCCCGATCGCTCCGATCGCCCGGCGCGCGCCGATCGGGACGACCAGGAGGCTGCGGACGAACGTCGGCCGGTAGAGATCCTGCGGGATCCGCGGATCGGCGAAGACGTCCTCGACGACGGCGGGCTCCCCGTGCAGCATCGCCCAGCCCGAGATGCAGTTCTCCAGCGGAAAGCGGCTGCCCTTCCAGAGCGGCTCGATCGCGTCCTCGTCGACGTAGTGGCAGTGGCCGCCCTCGCGCACGATCAGCGTCGCGCCATCGGCGCCGGTCAGGCGGCGGGCCGCGCGGTGCACGAGCCGCTGGACGGCGGGGACCGTTCCGGCGTCGGCGAACTCGTCGATCGCCACGGCGAGCGTGGTCAGCGTGTCTGCGCCGGATGCGGCGGCGCGCGCGCCTCTCGTTGCGGGCATGTGTATTTCGTGTGCCCGGGGAGGGCGCCGTCTACGCGCGCTTCGACCGGTGGACGACCAGCGCCGGCGCATCTGCGCGGGATCGTCGCTGCATACCTCTGCGATGCCAGCGAACGCCGGCCCCGGGCGCGGCCCCCGCAGCGCTGCACTCCGACCCCGCCATCGCGCAGCGGCCGGCGAGCGATGCGCGACGCCGCGCGACATCCGGCCAAACCGGCGTGGCCGGCGCTGCGCGTCGGGCATCATGCAGCGCATGCGCCGCCGCATCACCGTGCTCGCCCTGCTCGCCGTCTGCGCGACGGCGCTCGCGGTGGTCGTGCCGGCCGCCGGCGGCGCGAGCGACGCGAGCGAGTCGGTGCGCCAGAAGGCGCTTGCCTGGGCCGTCGAGCACGTCGGCATCCGGGAGATCGGCACGACGAACTGCTCGCCGACGATCGACCGCTGGGAGCGCGACATGGGGCTGAAGCTGCCGCCGTGTCGCGTGTGGTGCGGCGCGTTCGTGCACCAGGCCTACCTGCGCGCCGGCGTGCGGCTGTCCAGGCGCCTGATCGACCCGCATCGCTCGTACTACGACGCGGTCAACCGCCGGCGGCACCTGCGCAAGATCGCGATCTCGGCGATCCGACCCGGCGACATCGTCTTCTACAAGTTCCGCAACGGCGTGCGGGCGTCGCACCTCGCGCTGGCCCGCTCGCGGCCGAAGAACGGGATGCTCGACACCGTCGAGGGCAACGTCGACCACGCCTCGAGCATGCAGTCGCGCGGCACGAAGTACATCGTGCTGGCGGCGCGCGTCACGCGCTGAGCGGCTCAGGTCCAGTCGAAGCTGACCCGGGTATCCGGTCCCTGGCGCTCCTCGGCGAGCGCGGTGATCGCGTCGACGACGCGGCGCAGCTCGCCGATCGCCGGCGCCGCGTGCTCACCCATCCGCGGCGCCTCGCGCTCGAACGCCGCGGCGAGCTCGCGGTAGTACACCCGGGTGGCCAGGCCCTTGCCCTGGCCGAAGCGTGCCCAGAAGTCCTCGCCGTGGGTGCGGTAGTCGATGAGGATCGAGCGCGCGTTGTGCAGCTTGTCGGCGAGCGACACGCGCAGCGCGGCGGGCGTCTTGTGCTTGAACGCCGCGATGTACGCGCGCTTGCGCTCATACCACGGCGCCTTCTCCGCCTCGCCCGTGACCGAGTCGCTGTTGGCGAGCACGATGCCCGCGACGGCCGCGCCGAAGTGCGCCTCGATGTAGGCCAGCGCCGGCGGGCCGCCGCCGTCCTCGACGACGTCGTGCAGCAGCGCGCCGATCGCCTCGTCCTCGTCGCCGTGCATCTCGAGCACGAGCGAGGCGACCGCGAGCAGGTGCGCGGCGTAGGGGATCGGCGTGCCCTTGCGCAGCTGCAGCGCGTGGTGCGCGATCGCGTAGTGCAGCGCGTCGTCGAAGCGCTGGGTCAGCAGCGGCGTGTCGGTGAAGAACTCGGGCACCTGTGCGCAGGATCGCAGCCCCTGGACATTTCGCGGGCCACGCCGCGCGGGCTCAACCAATCGCCGCGCCCGCCGATAGGGAGGACATGAACCTTCTCGGCGGCCACATGGCCGCGCCCGCGCCCGCGGTCGATCGAGATCTCGAACAGGTCCTCCTCGGCCTCGCCGACGGCAGCTACGTCCTCAGCACCCCCGACGGCTCGGTCGCCGAGAGCGGTGTCGGCGTGGTCGGCCTGCTCGGCGCGCAGGCCGAGCGCCTCGTGGGACAGCCGATCGCCGACGTCCTCATCGCCGGCGCCGACGACGCCACCCGCAGCGAGTTCGAGCAGATGCTGCGCGCGCCGGCGACCGATCCGGCCGCCCGACGCACCTTCGACGCGCGCTGCGCGGAGGGCGCGACGCGCCGGCTGCAGTTCGTCGTCGTGTGCGTGCCGCTCGCCCTCGGCTGGGAGTTCACATCGCTGCTGACCGAGCTGCGCAGCCGCGACGCGGGAACCTGGCAGCCCGAGGAGCTGCGCCTGCGCCACGGCCGTGCGCTGGAGGCCGTCGAGGGCGTCGTGCTGCGCGGCGTTCAGCCCGATCCGCAGGCCCGCCTCGCCGGCATCCTCATCGTCGTGCGCGACGTCGACGCGCCGCCACTCACGCACGCCGACGTCGAGCGCCGCATGACCGATCAGCGCGCCGCCGCGCGCGCCGCCGCCGCGGACGCCGCGCGCCGCGTCGACGAGGCCGCCGGCCGGCCCGCCGCCGACCACGAAGGTGACGCGGACGGGCGCGCCCAGGGCCTCGAGGATCTCGTCGAGCGTGCCCGCGTCCTGCGCGAGCGCGTCGAGGATGCCGAGCGCGAAACCGCCGCGGCCGCCGCCGAGCGCGACGCGGCGCTGGCCCGAGTGGCCGAGGTCGAGGCCGAGCGCGACTCCGCGCAGGCGTCCGCCGCCGCCGTCGACGACGTCGAGGGCCGCGCCCGGCAGCTGGCCGGCGAGCGTGACGAGGCGCGCGCCCGCCTGCAGGCGATGAGCCACGAGCTCGATGCCGCCCGTCGCGCGGCCGAGACCGCCGGCACGACCGCCGCGACCGCGCAGGCCGAGCTGACCAGCGCCCGCGCCGAGGCCGACGCCGCCCGCGCGGAGCTCGAGTCCGCTCGTGCCGAGGCGCAGGCCGCCCGAGCCGAGATCGAGTCCGCTCGCGCCGAGGCGCAGGCCGCCGCCGCGGCCGCGCAGTCCGCGCAGGCCGACGCCGAGGCCGGCCGCGCCGAGCTGCAGGCGCTGCGCGCGCAGGCCGCCTCCGTCGGCGGCGACGCGCAGTCCGCTCAGGCCGCCGCCGAGGGCGCGCGCGCCGAGGCGCAGTCCGCGCGCGCCGACGCCGAATCCGCTCGCGCCGAGGCGCTGTCCGCCCGCGCCGAGGCCGAGACGGCGCGCGCCGAGGCCGCCACGGCGCAGGCCGGCGCCGCGTCCGCTCGCGCCGAGGCCGATGCCGCGCGGGCCGAGACGCAGTCGGCCCGCACCGAGGCCGAGTCGGCCCATGCCGACGCCGAGCGCCTGCGCGCGGAGCTTCAGGCGATGCGCGAGGCGGTGCACCAGCGCACTGCGCACAGCGAGAGCGCCGATGCCGAGCTGGCCGCGCTGCGCGCCGAGACCGCGGCTGCCCATACCGACGCCGAGGCCCTGCGCGCCGAGCTGGGGTCGGCCCGCGCCGAGCTCACTACGGCGCGCGGCGAGACCGCGCTGGCGCGCGGCGAGGCCTCCTCGATCCGGGCGCAGCTGCAGAGCCACCAGCACGATCTCGACACCACGCGCGGTCAGCTCGAGGCGCATGCCGCCCAGCTCGCCGACGTCAACGCCGAGCTCGTGGCGACGCGCGCCCGCCTGGAGTCCGACCACGCGCAGCTCGCCGACGCCCAGCGCGAGCTCGACGCGACCCGCAACGCGCTCGAGGCCGCCCGCGCCGAGCTGGCCACCGCCCGCGCGGAGCTCGACGCGAAGGCGGCCGAGCTCGAGGGCGCGCAGGCCGACCTCGGCCGCGCGCAGGCCGAGACGGCCGAGGCGATCGCCGCCGCCGACCATGTCCGCGCCGAGCGCGAGCAGGCCCGGCTGCGCGCCCAGCAGCTCATGGAAGAGGCCGAGCAGGCGCGCGCCGCCGCCGAGGCGATCCGCGCGGAGTTCGCGTTCGAGGAGCCCGCCGACGACGACCGCGCCCGGCCGCAGCCGCCGGTCCAGCGCACGCCGTGGTCGGTGCCCGCGCCGGCGGCGCAGGCCGACGCGGCGGCCGCCGCCGGCCCGGCCAAGCCCGAGCTGCCCCCCGTCGGGCCCGGCGAAGCCGCCGCGCTGATCGCGCTCGACGGCTCGTTCAAGCGCCTCGACGAGGCGTTCTGCTCACTGCTGGGCTGCCGCGAGGAGGACCTGCGCGCCGCCCGCTGGCCGTCGATCATCGACCGCGAGAACCTCAAGGCCCACGGGGAGATCGCGCGCGCCCTGAAGGCCGGCGAGATCCAGAGCGCCGACATCGACACGGTCTACATGCACGCGCAGGGGCTGCTCGTGCCGATCGCCGGGACGATCTCGCTGCACCGTCCGGAGTCCGGCGGCGAGCCGCACTTCCTCTTCCGCGCTGACGTCAGCCGGACGGCCGGCGCTCCCGGGGTCTACTAGCTGGCTACGTACACGCGCCGGCGGCACGCTGTCGCGTGGGTGCGCTGTCGCCCTTGCGTTCGCGTCGTCGTCGGCCAACGGCGGCTCTGAGGGTGGGTGTGAGTCGTGCGGGTGCGGGCGGGAGGTCCGGGTTTGGCGTGGTCATGACGCGCCGGGTACGGATATCGGACCGGGCGCGTCACGATGCCCGCCTGAGGCGGGGTGTGTCGGTCAAGCCTCGCGGGCCGAGGCCAAGACGACTAGCCCCGCCGCAGACACCGGTCAGGATCCCGCGCCCGCCCCGATCGGGCACGTCACGCCGGTCCCGCCGAGGCCGCAGTAGCCGTTCGGGTTCTTCGCGAGGTACTGCTGGTGGTAGTCCTCGGCGTAGTAGAAGTCCGGCGCGGCCGTGATCTCGGTCGTGATCTCGCCGCGCCCGGCAGCGGTCAGCGCGGCCTGGTAGCGCTCGCGTGAGGCGGCCGCGGCGGCCGCCTGCTCGTCGGTCGTCGTGTAGATGCCGGAGCGGTACTGCGTGCCGACATCGTTGCCCTGACGCATGCCCTGCGTCGGGTCGTGCGACTCCCAGAAGCGCGCGAGCAGATCGTCGAAGGAGACCTCGGTGGGGCGGTAGACGACGAGCACGACCTCGTTGTGGCCGGTCTTCGCGCTGCAGACCTCCTCGTAGGTCGGGTTGGGCGTCATCCCCGCGGCGTAGCCGACGGCGGTCGTGTAGACCCCCGGCGTCTGCCAGAAGATGCGCTCGGCGCCCCAGAAGCAGCCCAGGCCGAGGATGACCTGCTCGGTGTCGGACGGGAACGGGCCCCGCAGCGGGGCGTCGAGGACGAAGTGGCGCTCGGGCACCGGCATCGGCGTATCGCGGCCGGGCAGCGCCGTCTCGGCGGTCGGCATCGCGGTCTTGTGCTTGGAGAGGAAGTTGAGCATTCGCAGGCCTCGGATCGTTGCTTTGCGCACCGTCCACGGTAGCGGCCCGGTGTTACGCGGAGGGTGGTCGCGCCGGGGCCGGCGTTCGGCCGGGTGTGTCGGTTTCGTCGCGGCCCGCGCGAACCATTCGACTCACCCGGGACGCACGACGACTCGTCAGCGGATGATTGGCACGAACTACCCGCTGTGCGGGGAGAATGCGCCATGACCGCGTGACCGGGGATGCGCGGCGGGCGCGTTCTCACGGCGGCCAGACCTCTACCCTGCGCCGATGGCCACGACCGTGGAGACGCAGCCCGCGACCGACCTCGGGATCCGCACGCTGGTCGCGGGCGACGGGGTCCGCGGCGTCGGCGCGCTGTTCGTCTTCGCCACCCACGTCTGCCTGCTGGCCGACCCGATCGCCAACAACAACCTGCTCAGCTACGGCTGGGCGGCGCCGATCCTCGGCCACATCGACCTCGCGCTGTCGGCCTTCTTCGTGCTGTCGGGCTATCTCATCGCGCGCCCCTTCACGCGCGCCTACGTGACCGGTGGCAAGCGGCCGAAGATCCGCTCCTACGTGCGCAACCGCGTGCTGCGCGTCGTGCCGGTCTTCTACTTCTTCACGGTCCTCGTGCTGCTGCGCTTCGGCCTGGACGGCAGCCTCGAGACCGGCGCGGCGGCGCCCGAGGCCCGCAGCGAGTGGTGGCAGGTCGTCGGGCAGTTTCTGTTCATCCAGGGCCAGACCGCCGGCCCGGCCTCGATCCCGATCGGCCCGGCCTGGTCGATCGGCTCGGAGGTCGGCTTCTACTTCGTCATCCCGCTGGCCGCCTACGGCGCGTACTTCGTCGGCAGGCGGCTGCGCGGCCAGTACGCGCGGGCCGGCTTCGCGCTCGCCGCGATCGGCCTCGTGTTCGTCGTGAGCATCGCGCTGCGCGCGCTGGACAAGTACCAGTTCGGCTGGCTCACCGCCCCGCCCGCGATCATGTACGGCTTCATGCCGGGCGTCGCGCTGGGGATCGTCGAGCCGCTGATCGCCGCCCCGCTGCGCGAGCGCGCGCGCCTGGCCAAGCAGCTGGCGTGGGGTGCGTTCGCGCTCGGGCTGCTCTGCGCGATCGTCTACACGACGAGCGACTACGACCCGCGGCAGACGCCGATCCACCACGCCCTCGGCGTGCGCGCGATGCTCGCCGCACTCTGCACCGGCCTGCTGTTCTTCGGCCTCATCGTCCTGCAGATCGGCACCGGCCGGGCGCCGCGCCTGTTCGCCAACCGCGGGATGCTGTGGCTCGGCGCGCGCTCGTACTCGTTCTACCTCGTGCACATCTGGGTGCTGCTCGAGCTCGACCATCTGCTCGGCACCGACGAGTCGCTCGCCACGCGCCTGGCGATCATGGCGGGCATCGGGTTTCCGCTGACCGTGCTCAGCGGGGCGCTGACCTACCGCTACATCGAGCTGCCGTTTCTGGCCCGCAAGATCCGCACGACGCAGCACACGCCAGCCGAGGCCGTGCCGCCCGCCGCCCCGGAGCCGGCGCGGTGAGCCGTCGCCTCCGCGGCGTGGCCGTCGGGCGATCCCGGTAGATTGCCGCCCGTGTCCGGGGTCCTCAAGAGCGCCGCGCTCCTGCTGCTCGCGTTTGCGGCGTTCGCGCTCGTCGCGTGCGGCGGCGACGAGGGCCGCGAGGAGAAGAACACGTACGTCAGCCAGGTCAACGCCGCGCAGGCACGGTTCGCGCAGACGGTGACGACGGTCTCCGAGCGGATCACGGAGAAGAGCTCCTCGCGCCAGGACCGCGAGACGCTCGAGCAGTTCCAGACGGCGATCGACGATGTCGTCGCCGACCTGCGCGACATCAACGTGCCGGGCGCGGTGGATACCGAGCACGCGCAGCTCGTCAAGGCGATGAGCGGCTTCGGCAGCGACATCCGCGGCGCGGTCAGTGCCCTGCGCAACCCGACCGAGCAGAACATCCAGGAAGCGCGCAAGACCATCACGACGGCGACGCAGACCGTCAACGTGCGCATCGACGCGGCGATCGCGGCGATCAACTCCAAGCTCAAGCAGACCTAGGACGCGGTGTCGCCGTTCTGGATCTGGGTGCAGGCGCTGATCGTGATCTTCGTCGTGCTCGGGATGATCATCGCCACCGTGAAGCTCGCCACGTGAGAGGGAATCGCTAGGCCGCGATGTTCCGCTCGATCGTCGTCGGCACGGACGGGTCGGACACCGCGACGCAGGCGGTCCGGCAGGCGATCGAGCTCGCGCGCTCGGTCGGCGCGCGGATCGACCTCGTCAGCGCCTACGAGCCGGTGTCGGACGCGCGGCTGCGCGAGGAGTCGATCCACGTGCCCGAGGACCTGCAGTGGATGATCAACCCGCGCGAGGACGTGCGGGCGACGCTCGAGGCCGCCGCGAGCGAGGTCCGCGCGGCCGGCGTGGAGGTCGAGGTCTTCGCGCTGCAGGGCGATCCAGCCGACGCGATCCTCGACGTCGCCGAGGAGCGCGGCAGCGACCTCATCGTCGTCGGCAACAAGGGCATGACCGGCGCCAAGCGCTTTCTGCTGGGTTCCGTGCCGAACAAGGTGTCGCACCACGCACCCTGCTCGGTGCTCATCATCCGGACCGTGTGAGCGGCGCCGTCGCCGCAGCCGCGTCGACGAGCCCCGCGCCGTAGTAGCGGTCGCGGCCGGGCAAGCCGAGGTCGCGCGCGGTGTTCTCGATGTGGCGCTCGACCTCGCGCGGGGTGGGGTCGGCGCCGAGCACCTTCGAGGCGAGCACGAGGGCCGCGACGCCGGCGACCTGCGGCGCGGCCGTCGAGGTGCCCCGGAAGCGCGGCACGATCTCGAAGCGCGCGGGCGACTCGGTGCGGAAGCTCACGGCCGAGATGTCGCGGCCCGGATCGCTGCCCATCTGGCAGTTGGTGTCGCCGGGCACCTCCGCGTCGCCGCCGCCGCCGGGCGCGACGACGTCCAGGCCCGGTCCGTGGTTGGAGTAGTCGCCGAGGCAGCCGTGCTCGGTCGTGCCGCCGACGTTGATCGCGAGCGTGTCGTAGCGCTTGGCGGGCACGTTGGGATCGGAGCTGTTGCCCGCGGCGGCGACGACGACGACGCCCGCGCGGCGCGCCTCGGTGAGCGCGGCCCGCACGCTGCGGGAACCCGTCACGCTGCGCGGCGTCGGCGTCAGCAGGGGGCCGTCGTAGAGCTCGAGCGAGAGGTTGATGACATCCGCGCCGCGCTTGGTGGCGTAGCGGATCGCGCGCGAGATCGCCGACGGGTAGCCGCGGCCCTCGGCGTCGAGCACCCGCAGCGGCATGATGCGCGCGCGGTAGGCGACGCCGACCGTGCCGTAGGCGTTGTTGGCGGTGGCGGCGATCGTGCTCGCGATGAACGTGCCGTGGCCGTACTCGTCGTTGGGATACGGGTCGTCGTCGACGAAGTCATAGCCGCGCACGAAGCGCGCGTGCGCGAGGTCCGGCGAGCGCCTGAAGCGGCCGCGGTTGGCGTACGCGATGCCGCTGTCGAGGACGGCGATCGTCACGCCGCGCCCGCCGCTGCCGCCGAGCTTGCTGGCCTGCGACCACGCCTGCGGCGCCTTGATGCCGAACGGCCCGTTGAGCTCCCACTGCACGGTCGCCCAGCCGCTGTCGGCGGCGGCCGCCGCGACGCCCGAGTCGTTGGGCACGTACGCCGCGCGTGCCCACAGCCCGTCCTGCGCGGCGCCCGCGGTGGCCGGCAGGAGGACCAGCGCTGCGGCCGCCGCGGCGACGCCCTTACGGAGAGAGAGGGAGGATGGCATCACGAGAAGGGGGAGGATCGCTCCTGCAAACACACGATACGGACGGTCGGAGCGACGCTGCGATAGTCCTCTTCGCGATGGCCGCCTCGTTCTTTCCTCGCGACGAGTACTTCATGCGCCTGGCGATCCGCGAGGCGGAGGCGGCGGCGGACCACGACGACGTGCCGATCGGCGCCGTGGTGGTGCACGAGGGCGAGGTGATCGGGGCCGGTCACAACGAGCGCGAACTGCGCCAGGACCCCACCGCGCACGCCGAGGTGCTCGCCCTGCGCGAAGCCAGCCGGGCGCTCGGATCCTGGCGCGTGCTCGACGCGGTGCTGTACGTGACGCTCGAGCCCTGCGCGATGTGCGCGGGCGCGATCGTGCTCGCGCGCGTGCCGCGCGTGGTCTACGGCACGACGGACCCGAAGGCGGGCGCGGCCGGCTCCGTGCTCGACGTCCTCGCCCAGCCGCGCCTGAACCACCGTCCCGCCGTGGCGGGCGGCCTGCTCGCGGCCGAGTGCGCGGCGCTGCTGACGGGGTTCTTCGGCTCCCGCCGCTAGCTATCCTGCGCGGCGCCCGTTGTTGCGCCTCGGAGGGGTGCGAGAGTGGTTGAATCGGGCGGTCTCGAAAACCGTTGTAGGGGTAACCCCTCTACCGAGGGTTCGAATCCCTCCCCCTCCGCTTATCCTCCCGGCGATGCCGCTGCCACCGCCGGTCAGCCTGGACGTGCGCTCCGGGGCGCCCAACGACTACTGGCGGGCGCGGGTCGAGCAACACTTCCACGACACCTACGCGGGTGTCCAGATGACGAAGTTCCCCGAGGATCTGCGTACCTACGAGCACCTGCTCTGGGAGTCCGCCGCGAACGTCGTCATCGAGTTCGGCTCCTACGGCGGGGGCAGCGTCCTGTGGTTCCGCGACCGTCTGGATGCGATGGTCCGGCACGGGCGCATCCGCGACCCGCTTGTGATCTCCGTGGACATCGACGCCGCGGCCACCCGCGCCAACGTGCGCGACCAGCGGGGTGTCGAGATCCTCGAGGCGGACCTGCTCGACCCGGCGCTGCCGGCGCAGATCCGCACGCTGCTGCCCGGCGATGCGCGCCCGTTCATCGTGGAGGACTCCGCCCACGAGTACGACACGACCCGCGCCGCGCTGACCGGCTTCGCCGACCTCGTCGCGGTGGGCGGCTTCTTCGTGGTCGAGGACGGGTGCGTCGACATCGAGCCGCTGCGCCTCGACCCGTCCTGGCCGCGCGGCGTGCTGCCCGCCCTGCGCGACTGGCTCGACACGCCGCAAGGCCGGCGCTTCGCAGTGCGTCGCGACCTGGAGATCTACGGACTGTCCTGCCACCCGGGCGGCTTTCTGCAGCGCGTGGCGTAGACCCGCGCGGGCCGCGCCGCCGGCACAGGGCTGCCCGCCCGCGTCCATGCGGGCGGGCGGGTGCCCCGGGGGGTCAGTGGCCGTGGCCGGCGGGCGCGTGCCGGGTCTTCAGCACGCCGAGCGCGCCCTTGACCATGTCGCCGAACGCGTGGGTGACGAAGGGGTAGGTCCCCTCGTCGTTGAGCGTGAACTCGACCGAGCCTCCCTGGCTGGGCGCGAGGTTCACCGTCTGCACGTGGCTGGCGGTGCCGTTGTCGGTGTGGACCTTGTCGAAGACCGTGCCGATGACGTGGAACGCGCTCCAGATGCTGGGACCGGCGTTGAGCACGTACATCCGGATCCGCTCGCCCTTGCGCACCGAGATCGGCTTGTCCTTGTACTGATCGGCGTAGCCGTTGAACGCGATGACGTCGGGCTGCTTGGCCTTCAGCTTGCCGAGGTCGGCCTGGCCGCCGGGCTTGCCGATGTAGAACTCCTGCTGGGTCGCCCAGAGCTCGCGGTCGACCGCCGGCAGGCCCTTCGGCTTGACCACGAACATGCCCGTCATGCCGGCGCCCGTGTGCAGCAGGACCGGCTGCGTGGCGCAGTGGTACATGAACACGCCGGGATGATCGGCCTTGAAGCGGTAGTGCATCGACTTGCCCGGCGCGAGGTCGCCGTAGTGGGTGCCGGGGTCGACCTCGGCGGAGTGGAAGTCCAGCGAGTGCGGGAGGTTGACCTTCATGCTCGTCGTCGAGCCGTTGACGAGCGTGAAGTCGACGGTGTCGCCCTCGTTGACGACCATCGGCGGCGAGGCGCCGCTGCCGCGGTACTTCACGCCGTTGACGGCGTAGCTCCAGACCTCGGTCGGCGCGAGATCCTTGGAGACCTGCGTCACGTGATGGAAGACATCGACCTTGAAGGTCTTGACCGCGCCCGCGGGGACCGCCGGCAGCTTCGGGTCGACCCGGCTGAACTTCTCGAACGCGACGCCCTTGGCCTCGGCCAGCGTCGGCGCGGGGGTGGCGCCGGGGTCGGCATGCGCCGCCGCCGGAGCGGCGACCGTCGCGGGCGTCGCCGCGCGATCGTCGGAGGTGACGAGCGCCACGACCGCGACGACGCACACGACGATCGCGAGCAGTGCGGTCAGCCCGAGCCCGACGAGCGTCCATTCGCGGCGGACGTTCGCCGGCGTCTCGACGGCCGGCGCGTCGGCCTCGGGGGCGAAGCCCTCGGCGGCGCGGTAGTCGAGCGTCTGCTTGGACTTCGAAGGCTGGTGATCGGGGTGGACGGCGGGCATCTGGTGCGCTCCTCGCTGGAGAAACTGTTCTTCTCCAGTGTCGCTCCGGCGCCGCCGGCCCGCCTGCGCAGAGCGCCGCACGATCGCGGGGCGTAGCCGCCGAACGGCTGCGTAGTTTCCCCGCCCGATACACCGAAAAGGCGTCTCGCGGAGCGTCCAGACGCGCGGATCGCCGCGCGTCGTACAGCCGTCCAGAGAAAGCGTCCATCCTGGCCTGGACGCGCCGCCCCGTCGATGGGGGCGGCATGAGGCGATCCCTGCGCATGACAGCTCGGCCCGGTAGCCGCCGCATCCGCCGCCTGTCGCTGCCGCTTTTGACCTCGGCGCTGGTCGCGTCGCTCACGCTGTCGATCGCCCCCGCGCATGCGGCGGACTGTGCCGGCGCCGACCTTCTGCCGGCCGTCGCGTCGGTGCCCACCGCGAAGGCCGCCACGCTGTGCCTGCTCAACGACGAGCGCGCAACTCGCGGCCTGGCGCCGCTGTCGACCGAGCCGACGCTGGAGGCCACCGCGCAGGACTACTCGCTGGCCATGGTGCAGCAGCGCTTCTTCGCTCACGTGTCGCCCGGCGGCCAGACGATCACTCAGCGGCTCGCCGGCTACGTCGCCCCGGCGCGCAGCTGGGTGACCGGCGAGAACCTCGCCTGGGGGCAGGGCACCCTGGCGGCGCCGGCCGCCATCGTCCGCGGCTGGATGGCGAGCCCCAGCCACCGCGACAACATCCTCAACGGCCAGTTCAACGAGATCGGCATCGGCATCGCCGGCGGCACGCCGTCGGGCGGCCTGCCCGCGCTGGGCGCGACGTACACGACCCACTTCGGCGCTCGCTCCACGTCGACGGGCTCGACGACGCGCGCCACGGCGGCCTCCTCGCTGTCGCCCTCGCCGGCCGCCAAGACCACCAAGCGCCTCTCGGCCAAGCAGAAGCGCCAGATCAGCAAGCGCTGCCACCGCGTCGCCAAGCGGACCAAGGCGTCGAAGAAGACCCGCAAGGCGCGCTACACCCGCTGCGTGCGCACGCAGACGCGCGCCGCCAAGCGCTGAGCAATCCGTCTCGCCCCGCTGCCCGTGGCCGCAGGCGGTGGACGGGTCTGCCGGTGGGCCTCCGCCAGGGGGCGCGAACGGAACGTCTACGCTGTCCGCAGCCTGTCCGCAGGCTGCGCAGGACGTTCTGCCACCAGCACAGCGCGCAATCGCCGGCGCCCGGCGAGCCCGCCGCCCCAGGGGAGAGACCAAGACACCGTGACGAAGCTACGCGACATCTACACCCGCGACGGGCTGATCTTCTCCATCGAGTTCTTCCCGCCGAAGACCGACGAGGGGATGGAGAGCCTCTTCACCGCGGTCCAGGAGCTCAAGAAGCTCGACCCGGCGTTCGTGTCGGTGACCTACGGCGCCGGCGGCTCCACCGAGGGCAACACGCTGAAGGTCGTCAAGCGCCTGCACTTTGCCGAGAAGCTCGAGGTCATGTGCCACCTGGCGATCGTCAACCGCAGCGTCGGACAGACGAAGGCCGTGCTCGGTGACCTGTGGGGCTGCGAGATCGAGAACATCATCGCGCTGGCCGGCGATCCGCCCGAGGGCGCGACCGCGCCGTGGAAGCCCCATCCCGACGGCTACCAGAACTCGCGGGAGCTCATCGACGTCGCCAAGCGCGGCCAGAGCGCCTGGTACGACTTCTTCTCGGTGGCCGTCGCGGGCTTCCCGGAGGTCCACCCGCGCGCCGAGAGCCGCGAGAGCGACCTGAAGTACACCAAGGAGAAGGTCGACGCCGGCGCCGACGTGATCATCACGCAGCTGTTCTTCGACAACGAGGACTTCTACCGCTACTCCGACGAGCTCAAGGCGATGGGCGTCACGGTCCCGATCGTGCCGGGCGTCCTGCCGATCCAGTCGGTCGCGCAGGTGCGCCGCTTCACGAAGATGTGCGGCGCCCGGATCCCCGAGCGCCTGCAGTCGCTGCTGGCCGATGTCGAGGACGACGACGAGGCGGCCCTGCAGCTCGGCATCGACTACGCCACCGAGCAGTGCCAGGGCCTGATCGAGTACGGCGTCCCCGGCCTGCACTTCTACTCGCTCAACAAGTCGCGCTCGGTCTGCGCGATCCACGAGAACCTCAACCTCGGCGCGCTCACGAAGGCGCCCGCCTGAGGCGCCGGCCTACTCGTAGGCCAGCGCCTGCAGGACGTCCAGCCGCGCCGCGCGCCGCGCGGGCCACAGCGACGCGAGCATCCCGGCGGCGGCCGCCGCCACCATGAGCAGCACGAGCGTCCCGACCGGGAACGTCAGCCGGAAGCCCTCCTCCTCCAGCGGGCGGCTGATCGCCAGCGCGAACAGCACGCCGAGCACGAGCCCGAGGGAGGCGCCGATGAGCGAGGTGATGACTGCCTCGAGGCGCACGATCCGCTTGACCTGGCGGCGCGAGGTGCCGACCGCGCGCAACAGCCCGAGCTCGCGGGTGCGCTCGAAGATCGACAGCGCGAGCGTGTTGACGATGCCGAACAGCGAGACGATGACCGACAGCGCCAGCAGCGCGTAGATGAGGTACAGCAGCTGGTTGACCTGGCCGGCCTGCTCCTCCTTGACCTGCTCGCGGTCCTGCGTCTCGTGGTCGGGGAAGCGTGTCGCGACGAGACGGTCGACCGCCGCCCGCGTCGTCGTCGCCCCGGCTCCCGCGGCGAAGCTCATGAACACGAACTGATCGCTGCGCTCGTTGAAGTCGGCGGCCATGCGCTCGTTGGAGACGACGAGGCCGCCGCCGAGCAGGCCGAAGTCGCTGCCCTCGTCGAGCAGGCCGCGCACCGTGTAGGTCACGCGCTTGCCGGCCGGCGTGAGCATCTCGATGCGCTCGCCGACCGCCGGCTTGGCCCCGGCGTAACCCGAGTCGACGAGCACGCCGTCGGCGCCCAGCGTCGCCAGCGTGGCGTCCGAGCCCTGCTTCCACTTCAGCCGGTAGGTCTGCGCGAGCGTGGCCGGATCGATGCCCGAGACGCCGGTCGTCTCCTGCTCGCCGACGACCTTCGCCTCCGAGAAGCGCAACGAGCTGACCGCCGCGACGCCCGGCACGCGCTGCACCGCGTCGGCGAGCGCCGGCGGCGTGGAGCCGAAGGACTTGTGCACGACCGACAGGTCGCCGGTGAAGGCGCGATCGACGGCGCCGTCGATCGATCCGCGCAGGCCCGCGGCGAAGATCGAGACGAACGCGACGAGCGCGACGCCGATCATGAGCGCCGCCGCGGTGACCGCGGTGCGGGCCGGGTTGCGGGTCGCGTTCTCCCGCGCCAGACGTCCGCTGACGCCCGCCCAGCGCTGCATCGGCGCGCCGATGACCCAGGCCAGCGGCCGCACGAGCTGGGGGCTGAACAGCGCGACGCCGAGGAACACCGCGACCGCGCCGCCGCCCAGCGTCGCCGCCGCGCCGCTGCCCGACGCGCCGCCGAACAGGCCGTAGCCGAGAATCCCGGCGCCGGCCAGGCACAGCAGCGCGGCGACGACGATCCGCCCGCGACCGCTGCGCGGCTCGGCGGTCAGGCCCTCGCGCAGCGCGATGATCGGCGCGATCCGGGTGGCGCGCAGCGCCGGGACGAGGCTCGCCAGCACCGTCACGAGCACCCCGACGACGAGCGCGACGACGATCGTGCGCGTGGCGATCACCGAGGCTGTGGCCGGCAGGTCGGCGCCGACCGCCTTCATGAGCCCGCGCAGCCCGGGCGCCAGCAGCAGCCCGCCGACGAGACCCAGCAGCGACGCCAGCAGCCCGATCAGACCGGCCTCCAGCACGACGGAGCGCAGCACCTGGCGGCGGCTCGCGCCGAGCGTGCGCAGCAAGGCCAACTCGCGCGTGCGCTGGGCGACGGTGATCGTGAACGTGTTGTAGATGACGAAGGCGCCGACGAAGAGCGCGATCCCGCCGAAGACCAGCAGCGCCGTGCGGATGAAGCCGAACTCCTCCTCGAGGTCGGCGGTCTGCTGGGCGGCGTCCTGGGCGCCCGTGCGCACCTCGACGCGCTCGCCCTGCAGCGCACCGGCGACCGCCGCGCGCAGCCGCGCCGGCGCGACGCCGTCGTCGCCGGCGATCGAGATCGTGTCGAGCTCGTCCGGACGGCCCGCCAGTGCCTGCGCCGTCGGCAGCGTGACGATCGCGGCGGGGAAGCCGGCGACGGTGTCGACGTTGCCGAACGTCGCGCTGCCTACGAGCCGGAAGCGCTGCGCGCCCTCGGCGCCGACGGCGGTGACGGTCTCTCCGAGCTTCAGCCCCTCCTCCTGAAACGCCTTCGCCGACAGCGCGAGCTCGCCGGCGGCGCGCGGCGCGCGGCCGCTGACGAACTCGAACGAGTCCAGCGGACTGGGCTGGTGGGCCAGGACGAAGGTCGTGTCGCCGCCGATCGTCCGGCCGGCGGCGTTGCGCAGCGAGATGTCGTCCTGCACGCCGCCGGCGACGGCGGCGACGCCGTCGACCGCCCGCACGCGGCTCAGCAGCGCGTCGTCGAGCGGGGCCGGCTCGCTGTAGAAGTCCTCGTCGACCTCGCCCGGGACGACGACGACGTCGGTGCCGACGTTGGCCTGCGAGAAGACCTCGGAGAAGGACTTGTTGATCGTGTCGGTCAGGACGTAGGTGCCGGAGATCATCGCGACGCCGAGCACGACCGACATCGCGGTCAGGATCGTGCGCAGGGGCCGCGCGCGCAGGCCGCGCAGGGCGACCTTCCTCATGACGTCGAGGCGGGGTTCAGGTCGCCGGTGGTGACGGCCTTCATGACGTCGATGACCTGCTCGGTGCTCAGCGCTGGACCGTCGTGGGCGACGCGCCCGTCGGCGAGCACGAGCAGGCGATCGGCGTAGGCCGCCGCGCCGGCGTCGTGCGTGACCATGACGACGGTCTGCTCGTAGTCGTCGACCGCGCGGCGCAGCAGGGCGAGCACCTCGGCGGAGGCGTTGGAGTCCAGGTTGCCGGTCGGCTCGTCGGCGAACACGACGGCGGGCTTGGACACGAGCGCGCGGGCGACGGCGCCGCGCTGCTGCTGGCCGCCCGACAGCTCCGACGGCCGATGCGTGCGCCGATCACCCAGGCCGACGGCGGCGACGAGCGACTCGAGCCACGCGGGCTCGGGCTTGCGGCCGGCGATCGTCAGCGGCAGGACGAGGTTCTCCTCGGCGGTGAGGACCGGCAGCAGGTTGAAGGCCTGAAAGACGAAGCCGACCTTGTCGCGGCGCAGCTCGGTGAGGCGGCGGTCGTCGAGGTCGCCGAGGCTGACGCCGTCGAGCGTCACGCTGCCGGCGGTCGGCGTGTCGAGGCCGGCCATGAGGTGCATGAGCGTCGACTTGCCCGACCCCGACGCGCCCATGATCGCGGTGAACTCACCGCGCCGGATGTCCACGCTGACACCGGCCAGCGCGTCGACGGCAGCGACACCCTCGCCGAAGCGGCGGTGCAGATCGGTGGTTGCGACGATGGTGGTCTCGTTCATGCGACGAGCATGCAGCACCGCGCGGCGCGCCACCATGGGGGATGTCCCCTAGGGAGGGTGGGGGCGGGCCCCCGCCGGCGCGGCCGCTTCCGGCCGGGTTGGTGAGCTTCGCGCCGCGCTCGTGGCGCGTCCGCCGGGTCGAACTCATCTTGACGGGTGTGACGCGCGGAGCGGAGGGCGTATATGCCGGGTGGGCGGTCGCCTCACGCGGCCGGGGTGTGGCGAACAAGCCTCGCAATTTGCGCGAGTAATTCGCCATACCCCTCGCTCCGGCGGGCGGTTGTGACGCGCCCGGTCCGATATTCGGACCCGCCGCGTCACGACCACGCCGAACCCGGCCCTCCCGCCCGCACCCGCACGACTCACACACCCTCAGCGATGCAGTTCGCCGACGGCTTCGCGAACTCAGGCGCGACAGCGCACCCGCGGCGGACGCGCTACACCGCGGCCGGCTCGGCCAGGTGCGGGTACAGCGGGTAGCGCTCGGCGAGCGCGCGGGTGCGCTCCGCCAGCGCCGCGACGTCGGCGTTCTCGAACGGTCCGGTCAGCGCCTCCGCCATGACCTGGCCGATCTCGCGGAAGTCGTCGGCCTGCAGGCCGCGGGTGGCCAGCGCCGGGGTCCCGATCCGCAGGCCCGACGTCACCATCGGCGGGCGCGGGTCGTTGGGCACCGCGTTGCGGTTGACCGTGATGCCGATCCGGTCCAGGCGCTCCTCGGCATCGGGCCCGGCCAGCTCGGAGTCGCGCAGGTCGGCGAGCACGAGGTGCACGTCGGTGCCGCCGGTCAGCACGTTGACACCGGCGCTCATGAGCTCCTCGGCGACGATCGCCGCGCCGGCGCGCGTGCGGCGCTGGCGCTCGCGGAAGATCTCGGTGCCCGCGATCTTCAGCGACACCGCCTTGCCGGCGATGACGTGCATGAGCGGGCCGCCCTGCTGGCCCGGGAAGACCGACCGGTTGACGCTCTTGGCGAACTCCTCGCGGCACATGATCATGCCGCCGCGCGCGCCGCCGATCGTCTTGTGGATCGTCGTCGTGACGATGTCGGCGTGCGGCACCGGGCTCGGGTGCTCGCCGGCCGCGACGAGGCCGGCGAAGTGCGCCATGTCGACCATCAGGTAGGCACCCACGGAATGCGCGATGTCGCGAAAGCGCGCCCAGTCGAGCTGGCGCGGATAGGCCGACCAGCCGCCCAGGATGAGCTTGGGCTGTGTCTCCTCGGCGAGGCGCTCGAGCTCGTCCATGTCGACGCGCGAGTCCTCGTCGCGCACGCCGTAGGCGACGATGTCGTAGAGCTTGCCGGAGAAGTTGAGCTTCAGCCCGTGGGTGAGGTGGCCGCCGTGATCGAGGCGCATGCCGAGGATGCGGTCGCCGGGCTCGAGCAGCGCCATCATCGCCGCGGCGTTGGCCGACGCGCCGCCGTTGGGCTGGACGTTGACGTGCTCGGCGCCGAAGACGTCCTTTGCGCGCCGGATCGCGAGCCTCTCGACCTCGTCGACGAACTCGCAGCCGCCGTAGTAGCGCTTGCCGGGCAGCCCCTCGGCGTACTTGTTGGTCAGCGTCGAGCCCTGGCAGTCCATGACCGCCTGCGGGACGAAGTTCTCCGAGGCGATCATCTCGAGCGTCGTCTCCTGACGGCGCGTCTCGTCGCGCAGCAGCTGCGCGATCTCTGGATCAACCTCGCCGACAGGCTTGGTGAAGTAGTCCGGCCCCAGATCGGTCATGCAGCGGACGGTAGCAACGCGTCTGGCGGGCGCGGCGCAAACCCCGCGCCGTCATCCCGCGCAGACCGTGGGAAGCCGTTCAGCCCAGGCGGATGAGCAGGGCGCGGCCGGCGAAGCCGACGTTGCGCGCCAGCGCCGTCTCAAACTGCTTGCGCAGGAAGTCGTTCTTGGCGATCGCGTGGAGGATCTGCGCCTGCGTCCAGGCGTTGTCGCGCGCGCGGCCGATGCTCCAGTTGGCGAGGATGTCGTCGACGGCGCCGCCGACCCGGTCGATGTCGCGGACGATGCCGGTCGTGAAGCGCTCCTTGATCTCGTCCTGCACGCGCTGCAGGAGCCCGTCGACCGACGCGTAGTCGCGGTGCTGCGGGGTGTCGCGGTCCAGCCCGTAGCCGAACTCCTTCGTCGTCGCGACGAGCGCCAGCACGAGGTCGTGGTTGATGTGCGCGTTCATCCCGGCGATCGCGAACTGCAACGGCGCGATGCCCTTCTGCGCGCGGGCCTCGAACAGCGGCGCCCAGGCGCGCGACGGCTTGCGGCCCGCCGTGAGGTCGTCGAGCGCCGCGACGTACAGGTCGGCGAACACGACGTCCAGGCGCGAGATGAACGCCGCGTCCGTGAACCGGTTGTCGGCCGACTGCGCCGCGACGGCGCGGGTCACGGCGAGGTACAGCTCGTTGAAGCGCCGGACGCCGTCGTCCTCGGCCAGCGGCGCGCCGATCGCCTCCATGCGGGCGGCGACGGCCTCGATCGGATCGATCACGGAACCGCCGGCATCCATGACGCGGATGCTAACCCCGCGTGCGGCCGCGGTCGCCATCGGCCTGCGGCGTGGAGCTTGCGCCCCGCGCTACCCTGCGAAAACCGGCGGATCGCCCACTCGGCCAGAGCGCCTCGGCGCTCAGCCCGGCAACGCGTCCGGCCTTCGGGTCGGCGGCCCGTCCAGGTGGTCGGGAGTGTTCAGAACCGCCCCAGGTCAGAACACAACCTGGGGGTATCGCAGTGCAGCGGTGATCCATGACCGGTGCGGTGTGGGCGGGCCTGCGGGCCCGCCCCGCCGCATTTGAAGCTGTCGGGCCGGCGGCGTACGATCGCCGCACTGCCGATGTCCGCCGGAGCGCCCGCTGCCCCGCCCGACCGCCTCGCCGAGCTGCGCGCCTCGGCGAAGGGCTGGCATGGCATCCAGCTCGCGGCGCTGGGCTTCATCGGGCTGTGCGGGGTCATCCAGACCGGCGACGCCACCGATCCGTGGACGCTGCAGGTGCTCTCGGCGATCCTCGTGCTCGCCGCGTTCTGCCTCGCCTGCGCCGGCATCTACCTCGTCGGCCGGGCCGCCTGGCCGCTGTATCGCGGTGAGCCCGGGCGCGCGGGGGACGACGCGGCCGCGATCGAGCTCGTCAGCCGACAGCTGACGCGCGGCCTGCTCATGACGTTCCTGTCGATCGCGGCGCTCGCGCTGGCGACCGCGGCGTCGTGGTGGCCGAAAGAGGCGGCGGACGCCGGCGCGGGCGGCTCGGTGCGGGTGCAGACCGACGACGGCCGCACGGCCTGCGGGGAGCTGACCGGCTCGCCGCAGCCGGGCACGCTGCGCGTCGAGACCGACGCGCAGCCGGTCGTCCTCTCGCTCGACGCCCTGGCGAGCGTCGCGCCGGTCAGCGGCTGCTAGTGGGCCGCGCGCAAACGTTGCACGCGAAACGTCGGGCGCCGATCACCGCCAGGCGGCGTCCTGACCACCGGCCGGATGACCGCTCGCTCCGATCAGGGTCGGGTCGGCCGGCGGTGCCCGCTCGATGTGCCGGGGGCACACCTTCGGTCCTGCGTCCTTGCCTGGCGGCGCCGGCATCCCGGCGTTTCACGCCCAACGTTCCCGCGCGACCCACTGCTAGCCGGCTACTCCGCCGCGACCCCGTGGTCGCGCAGGTACTCGAGGTACATCGGGCGCAGCAGATCGGCCACCTCGCCCTGGCCGGCGTCGGTGACGTCGTCGATGTGCGCGCGCAGCGTGAGCGCGTCCGCCTCGGCGCCGTCGATGTCGCCGGTGGCGGCCTCGGCGACCGGCAGGGCCTCCATCAGGCGAAAGAAGAACGGAATGTCGAGGTGGCGCAGCGCGTAGCGCACCGCGCGATCGTGCAGCTCCTTGGATGAGAGCTCGTCGAGGCGATCGTCGTCGGACATCCGCCTAGGCTACGGGCTTCGCGGCGTTCGCGGCGGGCGCGATGTGGTGTGATGCGCGCCATGCTCAGCTCCCTCCGCGCGGTTGCCGCGCTGCTGGCCGTCGCCGCGATGCTGCTGCTCGCGGGCTGCGGCGGCTCCGATGAAGACGACGCCGCGAACACCGCGAGCACGACCACGCCGGCCGCCGCCGGCCCGCAGCTCGGCGAGGCGGTCGAGGCGATCGCCGAGCTGCCCGGCGCGCTGAAGACCCCGCCGCCGTGGCCCGCCAACACCGACGAGCTGCAGCAGCGGCTGCGCGCGCTCGGCCTCGAGCCGCTCACCGAGGAGGGACAGCTGCAGCACACCCACCAGCACCTCGACATCCTCGTCGCGGGCGAGCCGGTCGAGGTTCCCGGCGACCTCGGCATCGGCGACGGGTTCATCTCCGACCTGCATACGCACGCCTCCTATCCGCCCGGCATCATCCACGTCGAGTCGCCGGCCCAGGAGACCTTCACGCTCGGCCAGTTCTTCGCCGTCTGGGGGGTGCCGCTCAGCGCCGACTGCATCGGCAGCCTGTGCGCGAAGGGCGACAAGCAGCTCAAGGCGTGGGTGAACGGGGAGCCCGTTAGCGGCGACCCGACACGGATCGTGCTCGAGGACCATCAGCAGATCGTGCTCGCCTACGGCACCCCGGCCGAGGTGCCCAAGCCGGTGCCGGCGACCTATGCCTGGCCCGAAGGGCTCTGATCGGCGCAAGCATCGCGGCCGCGCCACGGTCGCGTGGCGCGCGCTCAGATGACGACGTTCCAGGGCACGACGCGGTGCCCCGTCACGATGCCGCCCGCGACGTACGGGTCGGCGCCGACGAACTGCTCGATCTCGCCGGGGTCGTCGACCTCGAAGACGAACAGCGCGCCGTGCGGCGGGTTGCCGAGCGCGCCCGCCATGACGATCCGCCCGTCGTCCTTCCACCGACGCGCGAGCGCGAGGTGGTCGGCGCGCAGCGGGGCGCGCTTCTCGACGACGTCCTCGACGTAGTCGTAGAAGAGGCAGTGGTGCACGACGGGCTGGGGCGCGGCGTCGCTCACGACGGATCGGTCGGCGAAACCCAGCCGCCGAACGCGCGCTCGAGCTCGAGCGCGACCGCGACGGCGAGATGGTCGTTGTCGGGGCCGGCGGCGGCCTGCACGCCCAGCGGCAGGCCCTGGTTGTTGAGCCCGAGCGGGATCTGCGCGACCGGCGTGCCGGCGAGGTTGAAGACCGCGGTCGTCGTCAGCAGCCACGGCTTGCCGACGGTCTGGCCGTGGCGCGGGGCGACGCGCGGGTGGGTCGGGTGCAGCAGCACGCCGTCGCCGATCGTCTCAGCGACCTCCTCGGCGAACGCCTCCCGGGCGGCGGCGGCCTTCTTCAGCCGGCCCTGCGGCATCTTGCCGGTGAGCCACTCGCTCATGAGCAGCAGGCGCAGCGCGCGCGTGTGCGGGCCCTTGCGCCGCAGCCCGCCGCGCAGGGTCATGGCGGCCGACCCCTCCGCGACGATGAGCTCCGCGACGCTGACGCCGGCCTCGAGCTTGAGCACCGCAAGGTAGAGCTCGAGCGCCTTCTTCATCGACTTCAGCGAGGTCGTCTCGACGATCGCGCCGGCCTTCTCGAGCGCCTCGGCGGCGCGCGTCCGGGCGGCGCGCAGCTCGCGGCTGACGTTGATGTACGACGTCCCCTCGCTGAGCAGGATCTTCATGCCCTCGATCGAGACGGCGGCGGGGTCGCCGAGCGTGACGTCGCGCATGTACGGGTCGATCCCGTCCTGGCCGGCGATGACCTTGAGCATCGGCCAGATGTCCTCCGCGCGGCGGACGATCGGGCCGATCGTCAGCATCTGGGCGGCGATCTCGGTGTGGGTCGTCGGAAACTGGCCGGTGCTCGGCACGACGCCGGGCGACGGCTTGAGGCCGAAGACCCCGTTGAAGAACGCGGGCAGTCGGATCGAGCCGCCGATGTCGGCGCCCAGCCCGAGCGGCGAGCCGCCCGAGCCGACGACGGCGCCCTCGCCGCCGGACGATCCGCCGGCCGTGCGCTTGGCGCTGTAGGCGTTGTTCGTGCGGCCGTACTGGCGGTTCTCGGTCTCGATCCACAGGCACAGCTCGGGCGTGTTCGTGACGCCCAGCGGGATCGCGCCGGCGTCGATCATGCGCTGGACGGTGGGCGCGTTCTCCGCGCTGCGGTACTGGTTGCGCGAGACGAGGCCGGCGCAGTTGGGCATCCCCGCCATCGCGATCGATTCCTTGATCGTGCAGGGAACGCCGAGGAAGGGCGGCAGGTCGTCGGCGTCCGAGCTGGCCGCCACGAGCGCGTCGGCGGCGTCGGCATCGGCACGGGCGGCGGCGAAGCGGTCGACGACCACGGCGTTGATGCGCTCCTGCATGTGCTCGATGCGCTCGATGTGCGCCTCGACGACGTCGCGGGAGCTCGTCTCACGCGTGCGGATCGCGCGGGCGAGATCCGTCGCGGAGCGTTCGATCAGGGGCAGGCTGGGGGCGAGAACGGCCATCGCGTCAATGTACAAGCCTGCCCGCGAGGAGGGGCGGACCGCCGCGCGGGGCCTGGCGTCGGCGGCACCCCTCGCGGGTACGATCACGTTCATGCAAGGCGACCAGCCGGCGCAGGACGGCCCCGACGACCGACATCCGAACGGCGACGGCGCCGGCCGCGACGGGCGCCTACAGCGGTTCGCCGACCTCATCGTCGGCTTCGCCGCCAACGTGCAGCCAGGCCAGATCGTCGCGATCTCGACGGAGCCGGGCAAGCTCGAGCTCACGCGCGCGGTGGCCGACAGCGCGTACCGCGCCGGCGCGAAGTTCGTCGACGTCGCGCTCTTCGACCTGCACGTCAAGCGCTCGCGGATCCTGCACGCCGACGAGGACACGCTGGATTACGTGCCGCCGTGGTACGGCGAGCGGGTGCTGGCGCTGGGCGAGGCGCGGGCGGCGCGGGTCGGCCTGACCGGGCCGTCGATGCCCGGCCTGCTCAGCGACCTCGATCCCGCGCGCGCGGGGCGCGACCAGCTGCCGTTCCTGCGCGAGTCCGCGCACGTCGTCAACGCGCGCACGACGAACTGGACCGCGGTGCCGTGCCCGACGCAGCCGTGGGCCGAGCTCGTGTTCCCCGACGATCCGCCGCCGCGGGCGCTCGAGCGGCTGTGGGAACAGGTCGAGTACATCTGCCGCCTCGACGAACCCGATCCGGTGGCGGCGTGGCGCGAGCGCCAGGACGTGCTCAGCGGCGTGGCGGAGCGGCTGACTGCGCACGGCTTCGACGCGCTGCGCTTCGAGGGGCCCGGGACCGACCTGCGCGTCGGCCTGCTGCCCAGCTCGCGCTGGATCTCGGCGCGCTTTCGGACGATCGACGACATCGAGCACATGCCCAACCTGCCGTCGGAGGAGATCTTCACGACGCCCGACCCGCGGCGCGTCGACGGCACGGTGCGCTCGACGAAGCCGCTCGTCGCCGGCGGAACGATCATCCGTGGGCTGCGCGCCCGCTTCGAGAACGGCGTCGCGGTGTCGATCGAGGCCGACGAGGGCGGCGAGCTGCTGGCCCGCTACGCGGTCCGCGACGAGGGCGCCGCACGCCTCGGCGAGGTCGCGCTGGTCGACGGCGAGGGCCGCATCGGGCCGCTGGACACGGTCTTCTACGACACCCTGATCGACGAGAACGCCGCGTCGCACGTCGCGCTCGGCTCGGCCTACGAGTTCACGGTCGGCCCAGAGGACGTCGAGCACATCAACCGCTCGCAGATCCACATCGACTTCATGATCGGCTCGCCGGAGGTCGACGTCAGCGGCGTGACCGCCGGCGGCGACCGCGTGCCGGTGCTGCGCAGCGGCGCCTGGCAGATCTGACCCCGCGCCCGCACCGGCCGGTCGCGCGCCGCGCGCGGTAGCCTGAGCGGCCTCGGAGAGGTGCCGGAGCGGCTGAACGGGCACGACTGGAAATCGTGTGTGGGCTACAACCCACCGAGGGTTCGAATCCCTCCCTCTCCGCTCGCCGCTGAGACTGCGCCTGGAGGGCTGCCCTACACGACCGCGGCATTTGAGCGCTCGGGTCGGAGGGAGTCCAGTGCCAGGTCACCGCGCCGCGCTGCGAGCTGCCTGACGTAGATGGCGCCGCCAGCCAGTATCGCTGCCGGCACCGCCCAGGATGTCGGCCCGAACAGCAGCAGGACGGCGCCGGGGACGGCGCCGAAGCAGGTGAGCGCCAACGAGGCCACGATCAGGCCGGCTCGGCTCGCGGGCTGAAATCCGAACTGGCGACCGACCTGGATCAGCGGGAGGAACTTGGCGGCCGCGATCGCGAGGGCCCATCCGATCGCCGCGCCGACGATGCCGATCTCGGGGATGAGAAGGAGATCTGCCACGACGTTGACCAGCAGCGCGAACGCCGTGTTCGAGAGGCTCCAGGTCGTCTTGCCGAAGGTGATCAGGACGAAGTCGACGAGGCCGGCGGCCGCCGAGATCAGTCCGGCGACCGCCAGGACCACCATGGTCGAGATCCCGGACTCGTAGCCGGGGCCGATCAGAGCCAGGATCAGGGGGGCGCCGAGGGCCACGGTCAGATAGACGGGCCATGTGATCGCGACGATCCAGGCAGTCGAGACCTGATACAGCCGCCGTGCGGCCGGCACATCGCCAACGGCCAGGGCCATCGCGAGCTGCGCTTGTACCGAGTGGGCGATGGCCTGGTTGACGAGCTGACCCACGACGACGATCCGGGTTGCCGCGGCGTACACCGCCGCCTCCGCCGGGCCGAGGAGCCCGCCGACGAGCAGGATGTCCAACCGCTGGAGGGTGATCTGCAGGACGCCGGTCACAGCCGGCGGCCAGGTGAATCGCCAGAACCGCGAGCGCGTCCGGCGATCGAGCCGCACGCCGACGTCACCGCCGGCCCGGCGCAGGAGACGGCTCAGCCACCAGGCAGCGATGGCTGCGGCGAGCACGTATGGGACCAGCCAGGCCAGGACGGCGGCGTACGCGCCACCTCCGCCGAGCACGGCGAGCGCGATGAGCAGCGCCTGCAGGGAGGGCCGAAGCAGCCGCTCCACCACGACGGTGGGGCGGGTCGCGCCCAGGCCGCGGGTCGCCGCGATGAGCGCGTCGTAGGCCGCTGCGATCGGCACGACCAGGGCCACGGTCGCAACCAGGAGGTCGCCCTGCGCGACCTCGTCGTCTGCGATCAGGTCGAGCAACGCCGGCGTGGCCACGGCGAGGCACAGCGCTGCGACGCCGCCCGCGGCGAGAACGGGTATGACCGCGGCGCGCACGAACCCGCCGAGCGCCTGCGGCTCCGAGAGCGCGCGCGCCCGGGCGAGGAAGTGCACGACGCTCACGTCGGTGCCGATCCTCGCCGCGGTCGCCACGATCACGAACAGGGACGTCGCCCCGAAGAAGGCGCCGGCGTCGACCTTCGGGAGCCCGCGGGCGATCACGGCGACGATCACCAGGTTGACTGCTGCGCTGACGAGCGCGCCGAGCAGGTTCGCGGCGCCGCCGCGTGCGGCTTCCCGATCGACGGTCGGCTCGATCATCGCTCGACGCGATCGACGTCGCGCCCGGCGTCAGCCGCCGGTGCCGCGTGGTGGCGCACTACCGGTTGGCCGGTCGGTGTCGACCGCGTCGCGGGGCGGGTCTGACTGCGACGGCGCCGGATCGCGCTTGGGCCGCTCGAGCACGTACGCGAGGTTGTTGTGCCGCGCCGTCAGCCGGTGGCCGGAGAGACGGCTGAGCAGGCGCAGCCCGGTCCTGATCAGCGTCCACTCCGGCCCGCGCCGCAGCGCCAGGTCGTCGACGACGTACTCCCGCCGCAGGACGAGACCGTGTCGCTCGCACAGGGCGCGGATCCCGCCCCGGCCGATCGCCGGCTCGTAGACCACCCGATAGGGATGGCGGCCGGGCTCACCGGCGTGCGGGCGCCTGAGCACCGTGCGGTAGTACCACACGTGCAACCGGTGCGGGGTGCGACGCGCGAGGTACCCGTATGCCGACCGGCGGTCCGGGATCTGGACGACGACCAGCCCGCCGGGTGCCACCCATCGCGCCAGGTTCGCGAACGCGCGCTCGACGTCGCAGACGTGCTCCAGGACGTAGCGCGAGATGACCAGATCGGCCGAGCCCGGCGCGATCAGGGCGCCGTCGCGGACGTCGCCGAGGATCGCGTGGTCGAGGTCCTGGCTGGTTCGCAGCCGCGCCTGTAGAGCGTCCTCGTCGAGGTCGATCCCGGTGATCTCGACCTCGCGCGCGATCGGCAGCTGCGAGGACCTCCCGCATCCCGCGTCGACGATCCGCAGCCTCCGGTGTGGCAGCGTCTCGTTCAGGTGCCCGACGATGCTTCGCAGCACCTCGTCGTCCGAGGCGGCGGCCTCAGCACCCTCCATGGCGCCAAACCTACCCGGCCGGACGTTCACCCGCCCCGGCGCCGGATGCGGCAGTGCGCCACGACCCGATGCTGCGCCGTCGCGCTTGGCGCGAACTCGATCGCGTCGAAGAGCCCGAGATGGAGCCGGAAGAGGTTGTCGAATGCCTTCGGGCTGAAATAGAACGTGCGGTCGTAGGGGCGATTCCCGATCGCCATGAGCGGCAGGCGCTTGGTGATCGCTCCTAGCAGCAGCGACTGGGTGCGCGCGCGCCACCACGCCGTTCGCGCCGGCGTCTGCGCCCCGTCGGTCAGGTGCACGAGATACGCGGGGTCACTGGGCAGGCAGAACTCGACCACGATGATCTCCCGACATGCGGCCACGAGCCGGCGCATTGCGTCGACCGGGTCGCTCACGTGGTGCAGGACGTTGAGCAGCAGCACCACGTCGAACGTCTCGTCGGGTCCGAGCGACTCGACCGCGTGCGGTCGCACCTCCCAGCGGTTGCCATGCAGCTCCGCGATCCGCTGGGCGACGGCATGGCGGGTGGGGTCCGGCTCGAGCCCGACCGCGCGCGCGGCCCCGCGCTGCAGCGCCTCATGGGCGAACACGCCGTAGAACGTGCCGACGTCGAGGACCGAGCGGCCACGGAGGTCGAACGAGAAGACCTGCTCGACGCGCGCGCGGGCATCCGTTCCCGGGACCTTCAGGCCGTGGGGAAGCGGCACCTCCTGGTAGCCGCTGAACGACGTGCTGCGCAGGAAGGCCTCGACCTCCGCGCGCGATGCGACTCGGGATCGCCGGCTCACGCCTCGGGCTCCTGCGCTCGAGCGACGAGGGACCGTGCGACCACCCGGTGCAGCGCTGCCTGGAGATCGCCCGGGGCGGAGGTGTCTGCGTCATCGGCGCCAGCCCGATAGCGCAGTGCGAGCGACAGCAGGTACGCCGCCGCGAGGGCCCCGGCGCGCTCGACCGGATCTCCCAGTTGCCGCAATACGCGCGGCGCATCTGCTCGACACGCCTCTGCGGCCCTGTCGGGCGTCCACCGCCGCCGGACGAGCCTGTCGTGCAGGAGGTAGTGAAGCTCGTCGAAGCCCCGTGGTGCGTGGGGTTCAAATCGCTCCCAGTCCCACACGAGCAGGGAGCCGGAGGCGACGCACATGTTCCACGGCGCCCAGTCGCCGTGCACGGCCGAGAAGTGCAGGAGCGTCCCACCGTGCCGGCGCTCCAGCAGAATCGCGAGACGGGTCAGGTCGGCCGCGGCGCGACCGGGCGCCAGCGCGTCGACACGTGCGCGAGTCCGCCGCCAGTACGCGCTGTCGGCGAGAGCGGTCTCGGTGTCCGCACCCCAGGTCGCGAGCTCCGCCTGCGCGGAACGCACGCGCGCGGCGGGCGCAACGTGGCTTCGCCGCCAGGTCGGCAGCGGCGCCAGGATGAGCAGGTGAAGGCCGCGCCATTCTCGAAGGTCGATGACGGCGGGCGCGACAAAGCTGACCGGCCGCGCCGCAGCGACCGTCCGCAGCGCGTCCGCCTCCCGCGTCACGAGGTCCGCGGTGACCGCGTCCGTGCCGACCTTCACGAACGCCCGGATCCGTCCGGCCCTGTCGATGGCCTGGAGGATCGGCTTGCGATTCGGCCGCCGGACGGTGATGTGCATGACCACGTCGACCTGCTCATCGAGGATCGACGAAAGGTGGTCGTCGATGCCCAGTCCGGGCTGCACGCCCTCGAGGTGGACATGACCGGCCAGCGGCCGCGCGACACCGGTTGCCAGCGCAGCACCCAACAGCCAGGTCCTGACGCTCGCCCCGGCGGTCAGGTGCGTCGCATGGGCGCGGACTGCCACCCGGGCCGTCCGGGCCGGGGTGAGCAGGCGCGGCCGCCGCGTCGAGGCAAGCAGCAGAAACGAACGCGATGTCGGGTCGTCCTGGCCGCCGGGCGAGCCGTGAAAGCGCACCGAGCAACCAGGCCAGAGTCTGGTGATCGACGTCTGCAGGAACTCGAGCCGATCCGCGCGATCGGCGCCGTCGGAGATCATTTCCGTCGGTCGATCTCCTCGGCCACATTTCCAGCGTAGAGAGCGCCTCGGCCGGTCCGCCCGGGCCGAGCGGCGGCTTGCAACGGGCGCCGGGGTGCTCCAGAGTTGATCGCCGCCGATGAGCCTGTCCGACAGAGTGCGCGCCAAGGCGCTGCAGACCGCCGAGCGGGCCAGGCTCGCCGCCGTCGACAACGCCGGCCGGGCGGTGAGCCACGTCAAGGAGACGATCGACGAGCGCACCGACGGGGCCGGGCCGCGGCTGCTCGCGCTGCTGCGGATGGAGGACGACCAGCCGATCACGATCGAGGCGATGGTCGTGCTGCTCGTCGATGCCGTGCGCAAGGACGGGGAGGCGCGCGAGCTCTCCGATCGCGACGTGCGCAAGGCGGCAAAGCGTCGCTACCGGCGCCTGGGCACGGTGTCGCTGCCGACGGGGCCGGTCGGCTGGCACCTCGTCGGCCTCTACTGCGAGGCGGCCACCCTGTGCGACATCGTCGAGCTGCGCCGCGTGCCGCTCAGCGACGAGGACGTGGCGATCCACCTGCTCGTGCTCTGGGGCGCGATGCCGGACGTCGCCGCCGCCTCCGCGGCGGTGCGGGGCACCGGCCCGTCGGTCCTCGCGACGCTGCTCGGACGGGCGCGGGACAAGGTCGCGCTGCCGGCCTCGGGCGAGATGACGAAGCGGGCGGTCGTCAAGGCCCTGTGGAGCCTGCGCCAGACGCTCGGCGACGCCCGCGAGGCCGCCACCCCCGGCGTGCGCGAGAACCTGTTTCCGGGCGCCCGCGTCAAGGCGTTCGTCGCCGAGGCCGGCGCTCAGCTCGACGGCGCGCCGCCGGCGAGCTGAGCGCTCAGCGGTCGGACAGGTCGCGGTCCTG
>JAUXSD010000208.1 GCA_030681525.1 Solirubrobacteraceae bacterium | reverse complement strand
TCCTCACTTACTTGGGGTCAGCCGGAGCCCGTCTCCGGCCAGATAAGCCCCCGCGAGGAGCGTCCGGCCTACAAGCTTCCGCGGTCAACCCATCCGGTCGACCGCTTCATAGGGTCTAGTGGACGACCCGCTAGTGCCTGGGGCCCCACCCGTCCACCACGTCGACGGGGCGGCCCACGTGGTAGCCCTGGGCGTAGTCGACGCCATATGTCCGCAGCAGCTCCTGCGTGGTCGCGTTTCCGACGAACTCGGCGATCGTGGATTTCCCGAGGCCCTGCGCGAGCGTCACGATCGCCTGGACCATGAGCTGGTCGGTCTCGCTGTCGGCCAGGCCTTCGATGAACTCGCCGTCGATCTTCAGATAGCTCACGGGCAGGTACTTCAGGTAGTAGAAGGACCCGAACCCGGTGCCGAAGTCGTCGAGCGCGAAGCGGCAGCCGAGCTGCCCGAGCGTGTCGGCGAACTCGCGCGCCGCATCCATGTTCGCGATGGCCGCGGTCTCGGTCACCTCGAAGATGAGGCTGGCCGGATCGATCGCGGTGCGCGCGAGCTCGTCCTCGATGAGGCGCGTGAGCTCGCGGTCGCCGATCGACCGGCCCGAGAGGTTGACCTCCAGTCGCAGCTCCCGCCCGCCGCGCGCATGCTCGGCGATGAGGTCGATGGCGGCGCGTGCGACCCAGCGATCGATCGCCTGGACGAGGTCGTGGCGCTCGGCGCTGGGCAGGAACGCGCCCGGTGCGATCAGCGTGCCCTCGTCGCCGCGCATCCGCACGAGGAGCTCGTGCTGGGAGACGGCCCCGCTCGCCAGATCGAGGATCGGCTGGGCATGCAGCACGAAGCCGTCGTGCTCGAGCGCGTGATCGATCCGGTCGACCCACGTGTGCCGGGCGCGCAGCCGCGCATGGCGCGCACCGCTCTCGGTGAAGACCGCCACGCGGTTGCCGCCGTCGGTCTTCGCCTCGTACATCGCCAGGTCGGCCTCGACCATGAGCTGCCCGCCGCCGGGCGACGCGTCGTCCCCCGCCGGTTCGCCGAGCAGGGCCACGCCGACCGAGACGGTCACCGAGACGCGCCGGCCCCCGACGACCACGACGTGTCCCGCCAGGGCCTCGCGGATCGAGCCGGCGGCGCGGGCGGCGTCGGCTGCGTCGATCTGGGGCAGCAGCAGGGCGAACTCGTCGCCCCCGAGGCGCGCGAGGACGTCGGTCGCCCGCCGCCGCTTGCGCAGCAGCGCCGCGACGCTCCGGATGAGCTCGTCGCCCGCCTTGTGGCCGAAGCTGTCGTTGACGTGCTTGAAGTTGTCGATGTCGAGGACGAGCGCCGCGAGGTTGCCGCCGTGGCGCGTCGCGTGCGCGACGCTGCGCGCGAGCTCCTCCTCGAAGCGGCGGCGGTTGAGCAGCCCGGTGAGCGCGTCGTGATCGGCGAGCTGCTGCAGGTCCTGCTCGAAGCGCTTCTGCTTGGTGATGTCGCGAAAGCTCCAGACGCGGCCGACGCTCGCGCCGCCCAGCCGGTGTGGCTTGGAGTCGCGCTCGAACACCCGGCCGTCCTTCAGGACGAGCTCGTCGTGGCTCGACGCCTCGGGATCGGCGTACAGCTCGCGGACCTTGGCCATGAAGCGATCGGGCTCGCGCAGCTGATCGGCGGCGAAGCGGATCGCCGCGCTGTCGTCGCCGGCCTCGAGCAGCGACTCGGGCATCCCCCACATCTCCGCGAAGCGGCGGTTGTGGGTGACCTGGCGTCCGGCGTGGTCGACGACGAGGATGCCGTCGGCGGTGGAGTCCAGCGTCGATGCCAGCACGGCGAGCGCCTCCTCGACGCGCTGCTTGGACGCGCTGAGCTCGGCGGTGCGACGAGCCACCCGCTCCTCCAGCGAGTCCGACAGCGACTGCACCTCGGCGAAGCCCTCCGCGTTCTCCAGGGCCGCCCCCGCGAGGGTCGTGACGAACGCCGCCAGCCGCTGCTCGTCCTCGCCGAACAGCCCGCTGAGCTGGCGGTGCGTGACGTACAGCAACGCGGTGGCTCGCCCCCGGACGAAGATCGGGGCGCACAGCGCACTGCGCAGCCCGTGCAGGCCGGGGTGCGCGCCCTCGTCGTCGCTGAAGTCCTCGGCCGTGAGCACGACCGGCGCGGCGCAGCGGACCGTCCGCTCGATGACGGCCTGGCTCGGCGCGACCGGCGCGTCGCCGGCCTGGGCGCGGACGGCGTCGGCGTCGGCGTCGGCGAGCGCGACGACCACCGAGCACTCCCCGCGCAGCAGCGTGACGGAGGCCCCGCAGGCGGCGGCGAAGATCGCCTCCTCGGTCAGCGCCGCGGCGATCCGGCGACCGGCGTCGAGCACGGTCGTGAAACGATCGGCGAGCGACAGCGTCGGCGACGGCCCGCCCGCCGACGACTCGCCGCCGGGGCCCGGCAGCTCCAGCTCGGCCAGCATCCGCGTGCCGGTCGCAAGGTCGTCGTCGGCGCCCGGGGCGCCGTCGGCCGCGCCCATCCGGCCGCGGGCGACGAGCGTCAGCGCATGCTCGTGACGCGCACCCTGCTCGAGCGCGATGGTCAGGCTGCGGTCGAGCAGGCGCGCGGCGCGCCGCCGCCGACCGGACATCGCGGCGAGCAGCCCCGCCACGCGCAGGGCGTGGGGGAGGAGGTTGCGATAGCTGCGTGCGAGCCGCACCGCGCGCCGGGCGGCGCGGCGGGCGGCGCGCAGCAGGCGGCGGCGCGGCGCCGGAGCGAGCGCGCTGGCGTGCTCGACCTGCAGCCGCAGCGCGGTCGCCAGCCACGGTCGCAGCGGCGCGACGTACTCCTGGCGCAGCCCCGAGCGGCGCAGGTAGGCGTCGGCGTCCTCGAGCACCGCGACCGCCTCGTCGATGCGCTCGTCGCGGATCAGCCGCAGGGCCTGCGCCTGCAGCACCTCGACGCGGGCATGGACGTCGTCGGCGGGCCGGGCCAGCTCGGCCTCCAGCAGATCCGCCGGCACCGCCCCGCCCGAGGCCTTGGCCCATGCGCCGAGGCTGATGCCCGAGGCCTGCACGTCGCCGAGCTCGATCCCCGCCCGGTGCACCGCCTGGGCGGCTGTCACCGCCTCCTCCATGCGCCCGAGGCGGTAGAGGGCGAGCGCGACGTGCCAGCCGGCCGTGTTCATCTCCCACCGGTCGCCGGTGCGCTCGAGGATCTCCATGGCCGCGCGGCACTTCTCGAGGCACTCCTCGTAGCGCCCGGCGACGTAGAGCACGACGCCGTAGAAGTTCAGCGACTGCCCCTCGCCCCACGTGTCCCCGCGCTCGCGGCGAATTGCCAGCGACCGCTGCGCGTAGTCGATCCCGCGTGTGCACCACGGCAGCATCGTGGTGACGGGCGCGTGCTCGGAGTAGGCCTGCGCGAGCTCGGCGGTCGGGGCGTGACGCTCGGCGAGGTTCATGCCGCGCAGATGCGTCCAGCCGCAGGGCACAAGGCCGGCGGCGAACCAGTACGCGTGCGCCAGCTCGCTGTGCAGGCGCATGATCAGGCGCGCGCGCGCGCTGGCCTCGCCCGGGCGGCGGCCGACGAGGCGGCGGGGGAAGAGGCTGTGGGCGGCCTGCACGAGCACCTGCCCGAGCAGCATCACGAGGAAGCCGAGCCGGCTCTTGGGCACGCGCTCGCCGAGCAGGCGCAGCGCGTGGACGAGGGTCTCGCAGGATTCGCGCACGTCTCCGCGCTTGAACGCCAGCTCGCCGAGCTTGCTCTCGATGCCGGCGGCGAGCTCGTCGCTGTCGCAGCGGTCGCGCGCGGCGGCGAACTGCTCGCGGGCGTCGTCGTACCGGCCCGACAGCATCGCGATGTCGCCCAGGCTCTCGGCGATCTCGCGCTGCGCCACCGGATCGGTCGCGCCACGCGCGGCGATCTCGTACTGGAGCTGCGCCGCGTCGAGTGCGTAGCGCGCCCGTGCCGTCGCGGCCGCGGCCAGCGCGTAGGGCAGCGCGCGGTCGGGCTGCCGTGCCGCGTCGAAGTGGTACGCCAGCTCGAAGGCGCGGTCGGCGTCGCGGTGTTCGAAGCTCGCTGCCGCCATGGCGTGCAGGAAACGCCGGCGCTGCTCGGGCAGGCGCTCGAGCAGTGCCTCGCGCAGCTTGTCGTGGGCGAAGGCGAACCGATCCTCGCCCTCGGGCCACACGATGTGGCGCCCGCGAGCCTCGGCGAGCATGGCGATGGCGCGGGCCGGCGTGATGCCCGCGAGCTCGGTCGCCTGGGCGACGTCGAACTGCTTGCCGAGCACGGCCGCGGCGGAGAGCAGGTGCACGAGCGGCTCCGGCGCCTGCTCGAGCCGGCGGCTGAAGACGGCGGCGGAGCGACTGGAGGCCTGCACCCCGGCCAGGCGCTCGGGGACCACCCGCCAGCCGTCCTGCGCATCGACGAGCGCATCGCTCTCGACGAGGCCGCGCAGCAGCTCGGCCGCCATGAACGGGCTGCCCTCGGCGAGCCGCACGATGAGGTCCAGCGCCTCGTCGGGCACCGGTCCGGCCATGGACTCGACGAGGTCGCGCACGGAGGCGCCGTCGAGCGGCTCCAGCGTCAGCCGGTCGGTGGCAGCGAGCCTGCGCAGCGGATGGGCGCGCGGGACCTCCTCGCTGCGGAAGGCGACCACGACCATGATGTGCGCGGGCAGCGCCTGCGCGGACTCTCTCCAGGACGCGAGCAGCTTGGTCGTCAGCCCGTCCGCCCACTGGCAGTCGTCGAGCATCACGACCGCCGGGCGGTCGGGGGCGCCGAGCGCGCCGAGCAGATCGCGCAGCGCGAGGATCGTGCGCATCTCGCCGTGCTGCTCGGCGGCCGTCGGCTTGTCGCCGGCCGCCGGCCCGTCCGCGCCGAGCACCGTGCCGAGCGCGGGCATCGCCTCCACGAGCGCGGCCTCGCGGCCGGCCAGGCGCGTGCGCAGCGCGGCCGCGAAGCCCGGCTCGCGCTGGCAGCGCTCGAGCACCCCGCGCACGACGCCGTCAAGAACCTGAAACGGGCGCTGGGCCGCCTGGTCGCGCCCGTGGCCGCGCACCGGCCAGGCGCCCGACCGGACGCTGAGGCGTTCGAGCTCGGCCAGCAGGCGGCTCTTGCCGCCGCCGGAGCTCGCCTCGAGCAGGACGAGGCCGGGACTGCCGGCGACCGCGCGCTCCAGCGTGGCCTCGAGCCGGCGGATCTCGCCCGCGCGCGCGATGAGCGCCGGCTCCGTGAGCGTGCGGCGGCGCCGCTCGTGCAGCCCCAGCACGACGTGGGGGTCGGTCTCCCCGCGGTCGAGCGCGTTGCCGATCGCCCACAGGTCGTCCCACACCGCCGCGGCGGACTGGTAGCGATCCTGCGGATCCTTGCGCAGCAGGCGCTGCACGAGTTCGTCCAGCGCCGTCGGCAGCTCGACTCCGAGCGTGCGCAGCGACGGCGGGGGGCTCGTCGCGTGACCGCGCAGCACCTCGCCGACGGAGTCGCCGAGAAACGGCGGGCGCCCGGCGAGGCACTCGAACAGCAGCACGCCGGCGGAGTACAGGTCCGAGCGCTCGTCGATGTCCCGACGCAGGAGCCCGGCCTGTTCGAGCGAGACGTAGCGCGCGGCGGGAATCCCCGACCGGTCGGTGCTCAACCCGCCCGGACCGCTGCGGGCGAAGCCGAGATCGACGAGCGTCGTGCGGCGCAGCGGCTGGCCGGCGGTGACGATGACGTTGGCGGGCTTGACGTCGCGGTGCAGCACGCCGCGTTCGTGCGCGGCGCGCAACCCGCCGATCACGCCGCGCCCGACGTCGATGGCCTCGCGCAGCGACAGCGGGCCCTCGCGCAGGCGGTCGGCGAGTGTGACGCCCTCGACGTAGGGGCGCACTACGTAGATCTCCTCGCCCTCACGGCCGGCCTCACAGGGTGCGGCGAGCATGGCGCTGTCCACATCGCGCAGCAGGCTCACCTCGCGTTCGAGCCGCAGGCGCTCGGCGGCGGCCACGGCCGGCGATGTCTTGATGATCACCCGCCGCCCCGTGGCGCTCTCGCCGATGAACGTTCCGACGCCCCGTGCGCGCTTCAGCAGCGCGACCGGCCGAAACCCGCTGCCATACCGGCTGTCAGGCACGATCGGAAGGGTCATCGCGGCAAGAGGAGAGATCGCTCGGATAGGGCCAACTCCCGTGTATCGGCGGCTGCGCCGGCGAACATGAGCGCGCGGCGTGGCGGGCGCGCCAATATCCGACCGCGATGAGTTTCCGGGGGCCCTGCGGTCTTTGTTGTGCCAGGAGGCCAAAGGAGCCGTGCTGCCACCGCAAGCCATCCCCGACCCGGACACCGCCGTCATGACGCTCGCGTCGATCTCCCGCGCCGAGGTCCCGATCGTGTGCGAGCGCCTGCGGGCGCTGGTCGGGGCATCCGACCCCGACGTCGTCGTCTGCGACGTCCGCGGGCTCGCCGCCGACGTCGTCGCGGTCGAGGCGCTGGCGCGGCTGCGGCTGACCGCGCGCCGGCTGGGCTGCGGGCTACGCCTGCGCGGCGCCTCGCGGGCGCTCGAGCAGACCGTGGCCTTCTGCGGCCTGTGCGACGTGCTGCCGGTCGAGGGTGCGCTAGGCGGTATCCGGTGGCACGGGCGGCAGCCCGAAGAGCGGGAACCAGCGCGCGGTGTCGAGGAACGCGTTGAGGCCCGTGATCCGCCCGTTTGAGTGCTCGATGACCTGCAACGCCCACGGCTGGAAGCTCCCTCCGGGGCCGGTCGGGCGGTACTGACCGAACGCGGGCAGGCCGTTGGCGCCGCTCGTGGGGATGAGCCGCGACCCGCGGCATTCGTGGCCCATGCCGAGATGCCAGGCGGCGATGTGCTCGGGTCCGCGCAGCCACAGGTCGAAGGGCGGCATCGAGAGCGTCGCGTCCTCGTGCAGCAGCTTGACGAGCGCGTCGATGTCGTACTGCTCGAAGGCGGTGACGTAGCGGTCGAGCAGCTCGGCCTCGTCGCCACCCAGCGTCGTCGGCGCATCCTCGCTCGTCGGCTGGGTGTCGGCGATCGTCGCCCGGGCGCGCTGCAGTGCGCTGTTGACCGAGGCGACGCTCGTATCGAGCAACTCGGCGGTCTCGGCGGCGCTCCAGCGCAGCACCTCGCGCAGGATGAGTACCGCGCGCTGACGCGCCGGGAGATGCTGCAGCGTGGCGACGAACGCCAGCCGCAGGGTCTCCTGCGCCTGCGCGAGCTCGGCCGGGTCGCTGGACTGCGGGAGCACGCGGGCGTCGGGGATCGGCTCCAGCCACGTGACCTCCGGCAGCGTGTGCAGCGAGCTGTCGGGCGTGCCGACCTCGGTGAGCTCCATCGGCCGGGCGCGCCGCTGGCGGCCGTTGAGCATGTCCATGCAGACGTTCGTCGCGATCCGGTACAGCCAGGACTTCAGCGACGAGCGGCCTTCGAAGCGCTCGATGCTGCGCCATGCGCGCAGCATGGTGTCCTGTACCGCGTCCTCGGCCTCGAAGGACGAGCCGAGCATCCGGTAGCAGTAGCCGGTGAGCTCGCGGCGGTGCTCCTCGAGGCGGCGCTCCAGGTCGCCGTTGGCGGCGAGTGCCGGCCTCGGGGTGGTCTCGGCTGTCGTGTGTAGCCCTGCCATGTCAGGGTGCTCCTTCCCCACCAAACGCCCGTGTTCAGGTCTGGGCCGCATGGTACGCGCCGCGGCGATGAGTTTCGACCGCAGTCGGCGCGCTCACCCCTTGAGCGCGGCACCGGCGCGGACGGGGGCCGGGATCAACGCGGTGCCGACGAGGATCAGGGAGAACGAGACGAGGCGCACGGCGATGACGACGGCGCTGTCGCCCAAGCGGTCGCCGAAGACCGCCAGGCCGGCGATGATCGTCGAGAGGTTCGCCGCGACCGACGTGACCGCGATGACCGCGACGCCGTCACCGATCTGCAGACTGCGCGCCGACGCGTAGAACGAGAAGACCGCGGCCGTGACGATGATCACGCTCCAGGGGCTGAGCAGGCCGGCGGGCCCGCTCTCGAGGTCTCCCGACAGCGCCTTGACCGCGACGTCCGAGATGCCGAACCCGAGGCCCGCGGCGACCCCGAGCAGCACGCCCGGCGGCGCGCGGAGTCGCTCGACGAGGTGCGAGAGGACGAGGATCAGCCCGACGGTCACGGCGATCCCCTCGAAGACGATCATGCCCGCGAGGGAGTACTCGGAGTTCGCTCCCTCGCTGGCGCCCCGCCGCCGGTCAGCGTCAGCACCGTGAGCGAGGCCGCGACCAGGCCGATCCCCGCCCACTGCCGGCGTCCCAGCTGAAAGCCGAAGAAGCGGTCGGCGAGCACCGCGAGGAAGACGAGACCGCCCGCGAGCACCGCCTGGCCGAGCGAGAGGGGCGCGAGCGTCAGCGCCGCCACGTGCAGCGCGAACGCCACCACCGCCACCGCCCAGCCGATGCTCCACCACTTCGAGCGAAAGAGATCCGCCGCACTGCGCAGCGGATGGCGCATGTCGACGTCCGGCGCGGCGACCGCTCCCTTGTACTTCAGCAGGAAGGCGAGGTTGGTCCCCAGCGCCGACAGCAGCGCACAGAGGAGGCCCACTCCGACGCCGAGCGAGACATCGTCACGGGGAAGCCGTCTTCTGGGCGTACGTCGGGCGCAGAGCGTCACCGCTGCTCGGGTCGCGACGTACGGTACGCCGTCTGGCGTGGCGTGGCGAGGCGGCGCGGAGCGGCCCTGTGGTGCGGCTACGGAAACAGCGGCGCGAGCGCGCCGTGGGCCGTGCGCAGCTCGTCGAGCGTGACCGCGACCCGCGTGTCGCCGGCCACGATCTCCAGCCCCGCGCCGCCGACGGTTCCGAGCACGACGAGGGCGACGTCCTCGGCCAGCCGGACCAAGGCCCCACCGGGACCCGACACGACGAAGCCGCGGCCGGGCGACTCGCCGAACAGGATGGCGTCGCGCTCAGGTGCCTCGGCATCGCCGACGAGGGCGCTGACGTCGAGCGTCGCGCCGAGGCCACCGGCCAGGCATGACTCGGCCACGGCGACCAGCAGCCCGCCCTCGGCGACGTCGTGGGCGCTCGACAGCGATCCGTCGCGCACGAAGTCGCGGATCGCCTCCTGGGCTGCGCGCACGGCGTCGACGTCCACCGCCGGCAGCCCCGCCGGCAGCGCCTCGCCGCGCAGCTTCGCGAGCTCCGACGCGCCGAGCGCGGGAACGAACGGTCCGGCCAGCGCCACCGCGTCGCCCTCGCGCAGGAAGCCCGAGCGTCCCGCGAACGCGACGTCGGGCAGCTCGCCGACGATCCCCACGACCGGCGTCGGGTAGATCGGGCCGCCGCCGCTCTCGTTGTAGAGGGAGACGTTCCCGCCGACGACCGGCATGTCGAGCGCCCGGCAGGCGTCGCCCAGCCCGCGGATCGCCTCGGTCAGCTGCCACGCGATGTGCGGCTTCTCCGGGTTGCCGAAGTTCAGGCAGTTCGTCAGGCCGAGCGGCGCGGCGCCGGCGCAGGCCAGGTTGGCCGTGCACTCCAGGACCGCCTCGACGGTTCCCGTGTAGGGATCGCACGCGACCCGCCGCCCGGAGCCGTCGATCGAGATCGCGATCCCGCCCGGCGCCGTCGGCAGGGCCAGCACCGCGGCATCGGCCTGCTCGGGCCGGCGCACCGTGCGCGACTGCACGAGGCAGTCGTACTGCTGAAAGAGCGGCAGCCGCGAGGCGATGTTCGGCGACGCCAGCAGCGCCAGCAGCGTGACCCCCGGGTCGGAGACGTCGTGTCTCAGGACGGGGGACGGTGGGGGATACAGCCCGGCCGGCGGCTGCTCCACCGTCAGGTCGTAGAGCGGGCAGTCGTCGACGAGGGCGGGCACCGGCATGTCGGCCACCATCTCGTCGCCGACGAACACCCGCAGCGCGCGCGTGTCGGTGACCGAGCCGATCGCGGTCCCGCCGACCTCCCACTTCTCGCAGAGCGCGAGCACCTCGTCGAGGTTCGACGGCTCGACGACGCAGAGCATCCGCTCCTGGGACTCGGAGATCATGATCTCCCACGGCTCCATCCCGGCTTCGCGCAGCGGCACGAGCGAGACGTCGATGTCCAGCCCGACCTCGCCCTTGGACGCCATCTCGGCCGACGACGACGTCAGGCCGGCGGCGCCGAGGTCCTGCAGCGCCACGAGCAGCCCGCGCTCGAGCAGCTCCAGCGAGCACTCCATGACCTTCTTCTCCGCGAACGGGTCGCCGACCTGGACCGTCGGGCGCTTCGCCGCGTCCTCCTCGCCGAGCTCCGCCGAGGCCAGCACGGACGCGCCGCCGATCCCGTCGCGTCCGGTCGAGGCGCCGAACAGGACGAGCGGGTTGCCGAGGCCCGTCGCGGCGCTGCGGATCAGCCCTTCGGAACGCGCGAGCCCGAGCGCCATCGCGTTGACGAGACAGTTCTGCTCGTAGGGGTCCTCGAAATAGACCTCGCCGCCGATCGTCGGCACGCCGATCGAGTTGCCGTAGTGGCCGATCCCGCCGACGGCGTGGTCGAGCAGGTACTGCGTGCGCGCCGACGACGGCTCGCCGAAGCGCAGCGAGTCGAGCACCGCGATCGGCCGCGCGCCGATTGCGAAGATGTCGCGCAGGATCCCGCCGACGCCGGTGGCAGCCCCCTGGTACGGCTCCACGGCGCTCGGGTGGTTGTGCGACTCGATCTTGTAGACGACCGCGAGGCCGTCCCCGATCCGCTGCACGCCGGCGTTCTCGCCCGGCCCCGCGACCACGTCATCGCCCCCGGTCGGGAGGGTCCGAAGCAGCGGCCGGCTGCTCTTGTACGAGCAGTGCTCGCTCCACATGACGGAGAACATCGCCAGCTCGAGATCGTTCGGA
>JAUXSD010000206.1 GCA_030681525.1 Solirubrobacteraceae bacterium | reverse complement strand
CAGCGTGAGCCGCCAGCGTTCTCCGGCTCTGAGCTCGAGCGGCACTGTCTTGTCGTCGGAATAGGTGCTGAGATAGATATGTTGCGGCACGCGGGCTTGCGGTACGAAAAACTCTTGTCCGGACACCCGCGTGACGGTTTGCTCCACGTCGAAACCGAAGCGCAAGCCGCGCTCGTAACGGCGCGGCAGTTCCGCAACCACACCGATCACCTCGATGTCGCGCCCCTGCCATTCGTCCGGCAGGCTCACGGCAAGGCGTTGTTCGGCCTGCCATGCGGCGTGATAGAAACCCGCCCCGCAGGCGAAGGCGGCGAGCAGCAGGAGGCGGAGGGAGCGGGCAGCCAGGTTGCTGCGGGGCAACAGGAAAATGACGAATAGGAAGATCGGCAGCAGCCACGCCCACGCAAAATTCGGCAGCATGGCCTGCTGTTGCAGCAGCCACACGCCCAGTGCGAAGAAGACGGCGAAGACGACCATGCGCTAGTGTAGCGCTTTACCCTGTAGGGGCGAATTCATTCGCCCGTGGGCGGATAAATCCGCCCCTACAGAACATCTGCCTATGGGACGAATGGTTTCACCCATTCCAAGGCTGGCCTTGAAGTCAGCGCAAATTATTTCAGGCTACACGATCCAGCGTTTCATCGGACAGGGACGCGGGGTCTTCCAGAGGCTCGAGGTGGGTGGTCACATGGGCGCGGGGTACGGCGCGCATGATGTCGGCCTCGATCCGTTCCAGCCAGTCGTGGCCTTGCTGCACCGTCCAGGCGCCGGGCACCAGCACGTGCAGCGTGACGAAGGCGCGCATGCCTGCCTGTCGGGTGCGCAGCGCATGGAAATCCAGCCCCTGGCGGCGGTAGTCCTCCAGCACGGCTTTAATCGCCTTGATCTGTTCCTCGGGAAGCGATTCGTCCATCAGGCCCGAGGCGGAGCGGTGCAGCAGTTGCCAGCCGGTCCAGACGATGTTCGCAGCCACGAGGATCGCGATGACCGGATCGAGCCAGAGCCAGCCGGTCAGCCACACCAGCCCGACACCGAGAATCACGCCCACGGAAGTCCACACATCGGTGAGCAGGTGGTGGGCATCGGCTTCCAGCGTGATGGAGTTGTGCTGGCGCCCCACCTTCATCAGGGTGCGGGCAGTCGCGAGATTGATCAGCGAGGCCATCACCGACACGATCAGCCCGATGCCGACGGATTCGAGCGCCTGCGGATGGAGCAGGCGGTCGATCGCCGCGTAGCCGATGCTGACAGCGGCGACCAGGATCAGAAAGCCTTCGAAGGCGCTGGAAAAATATTCCGCCTTGCCATGACCGTGCGCATGGACATCATCCGCCGGCGCTTCCGCCAGCGTGATCATCGCCAGCGCCATCAACGCCCCCGCCAGATTGACGAAGGACTCGAGCGCATCGGACAACAACCCGACCGAACCGGTCAGCCACCAGGCCACGCCCTTGAGCAGGATAGTCGCGAGCGCGGCGGCAATGGAAAGGTAAGCGTAGCGTTTCAGTGAAGTGGATTGCATATCCGGCTGTCGATGAGCGGGTGGTTTGCGCATTATTCCACATTTGATGAAGTGGGAGCTTTTATCCAAAAAAGCACTTCACCACGAAGAACACGAAGACCACGAAGACCACGAAGAAAAACATAAAGTTTTTTTGAGAATACCCATCGCCCTCTGGGTAATCGTCAAGCAGTGCCTGATCCCATAAAAATC
>JAUXSD010000200.1 GCA_030681525.1 Solirubrobacteraceae bacterium | reverse complement strand
CAAGGGCCTCATCCGCCTGACCCAGGAACTGGGCATCCTCCAGAGCAATACGTTCTGGACCGCCACCAACCCCGACCGCCGGGGGGAAATCTCCTGGCACGGGCTGCTGCCCGATCGGCCCGATTGGACGCCCACCTCCCGGGTCCTGGCCTTTTCCCTGGCTGACCCCGCCTATCCCCAGGAGATCCTGGCCCTGCTGAATGCCGGCCGGGAGCCGGCGGTCTTCACGCTGCCCAGGGCGGTCAGCGGCCTGCCCTGGAAACTCGTGGTCGACACCGCGGCTCCCGAGGGCACGGGCGTCACCCCGCCCGCCGAGGCCGGCCCCTTCCGTGCGGCCGCCAAGTCGTTGGGCCCCCACGCCATCGCCGTATTCGTGGCCGGCGGCTAGCCCGCAGGTCAAAGTCTGCGGTCCCGCCTGCGGTTTTTTCTGGATCCGGCCCGCCCTTGGTGGTAAGCTGGAAGATAAGCACATCGGGGGAGGCCGACGTCGAGTCGCTGACACCAGGCCTCTGCAACTGGGATCGACACCTGGATCGCATCTCGCCGGGCTCGCCCTGCCTCCCCCTTTTTCCCGCTGCTCCGTCCCCCGCTTGGAATGACGTGGATACCCAGGACCGGACCTTTATCTATTTGGACCACAACGCCACCACGCCGGTCGAACCCCGGGTGGCTCGAGCCATGCTTCCCTACATCCTGGAACACTTCGGCAATCCCTCCAGCTCCCATCGGTACGGACAGCGGACCAGGCAAGCGGTGGAACACGCGCGTGCCCAGGCAGCCGGCCTGCTCGGAATCGAACCGGGCGGAATCGTCTTTACCAGCGGAGGCACCGAAGCCAACAATCACGCCATCCTGGGCGCCGTCCTGGCCAGGGAGGACCGGGGTGACCACGTCGTGACCACTGCGGTCGAACATCCCGCGGTTCTGGAGGTGTGCCGCCACCTGGAGTCCCGGGGAGTGCGGCTCACCGTGGTCGGCGTGGACCGGACCGGGCGCGTCGATCCCCAGGAGGTCCTGGCCGCCTGCGAGCCCCGGACCATCCTGGTGTCGGTCATGCTGGCCAACAACGAGGTGGGCACCCTGCAGCCGGTCGCCGAAATCGCCGCCGGCGCGCGCGCCCACGGCATCTGGACCCATGCGGATTGCGCCCAAGCCGCGGGCAAAATCCCCGTAAATATGACCGAATTGGGGGTGGACATGGTTTCCCTGGCGGGCCACAAATTCGGCGCCCCCAAGGGTGTCGGTCTGCTGGCCCTGGGTCCGGGGATTCGTCCGGCGAATCTGATGCACGGGGCCGGCCACGAACAGGGCAGGCGCCCGGGAACCGAAAACGTCGCGCAGATCGTCGGCCTGGGCCTGGCCTGCGAACTGGCCGCCATGGCGCTGGCCGACGCAAAGGGCCCGCCGCTGCGCCGGTGGCGCGACCGCCTGCAGACGCGCCTGCAGGAGGCCTTCCCCGCCGCCCGGATCCACGGCCACCTCGACCTGCGGCTGCCCAACACCCTGAGCATCGGGTTCCCGGGCCTGCTGGCGGCCGACCTCATGGCCCTGATGCCGGAGGTCGCGGTGTCGGCGGGAGCGGCGTG
>JAUXSD010000196.1 GCA_030681525.1 Solirubrobacteraceae bacterium | reverse complement strand
GGGCGTCGTTGACGTACTTGAAGTGGTCGAGGTCGAGCACGAGCAGCGCGCCGCGCGGGCCGTAGCGCGCGACCTCGGTCACCTGGCGGTCGAGCTCCTGCTCGAAGCGGCGGCGGTTGAGCAGGCCGGTGAGCGGATCGTGGTCGGCCAGCCGCCGCAGCTCGTGCTCGAAGCGGCGGCGCTCGGTGATGTCCTGGATCTGGTCGAGCAGGTGCAGCGGCTGCCCGTCGGCGTCGCGCACGATGGTGACGCTGCGCGAGACCCAGACCACCGTGCCGTCGGGGCGCAGGTAGCGCTTCTCGTCGACCGACGAGTGCAGCTCGCCGGCGATCAGCGCGCGCATGACCTCGAGGTCGGCGGCCACGTCGTCGGGGTGGGTGATCATCGAGAACGTCGTGCCGGTGAGCTGGGCGGCGGTGTAGCCGGTCAGCGCGCAGAGCGCCTGGTTGACCTCGAGGAAGCGCCCGTCCAGCGTCGCCACCGCCATGCCGATCGGCGCGTCCTCGAAGGCGCGCCGGAAGCGCTCCTGCGCCTCGTCGATCTCGCGCTCGCGCTCGACCCGCGGACGGATGTCCTGGACGATCAGCATCGCGCCGGTGATCTGCCCCGGCTCGTCGCCGCGCAGCGGGCTCGTGCGCAGCCACAGCGCATGGCCGTGCTCGCCGGAGACGATGTCGAGGCTGCGCTCCTCGCCGGCCAGCGCGGCGGAGCATGCCTCGGCGAGCGCGGTCGACTCCGGCCGGGGCAGGATCGCGGCGACGGGCTCGCCGATCAGCCCGGCGGGCGCGATCGTGCCGTCGTGCAGCGCCTGGCCGGCGGCGAACTCCACGCGCAGCGCGCGGTCGACGAGGAACACCGCGGTGTCCGGCAGGCCGTCGACGAGCGTGCGATAGCGGCTCTCGCTGCCGGCCAGGGCGCGCTCGGCGAGCAGTTGCTGCGTCACGTCGCGTCCGGAGGCGTAGACCATGCGATCGGCGCGGACCGTGCGCAGGCTCCACTGAATCCAGTGCAGCGAGCCGTCCTTCGCGCGCCAGCGCGTCGTCAGCCGCCGGCTGCCGGAGGCGTCGGGGACCGAGCGCGTCGCCGCCGACATCGAGGCGTGCTCCTCGCGCGCAACGAAGTCGAAGACCGATGCGCCGAGCAGCTCGCTCGCCCGCCAGCCCAGGCGCCTGGTCCACTCGCCGTTGACGCGGCGGATGCGCCCGTCGAAGTCGACCGTCCCCAGCATGTCGCCCGAGAGGTCGAAGAAGCGCGTGCTCTCCTCCTGCAGCCGGCGCTGGCCGGTGATGTCGCGGGCGATGCCCAGCGAGCCGATCAGGTGGCCGCCGGCATCGCGAAACGGGCTCTTCGTCACCGACAGGACGTGCCGATCTTCGCCGAAGCGACCCTCGATCTCGTAGCCGACCGTCCGGTCGGCGTCGAGCGCCTCGCTGTCGTGCGCGGCGACGGCGCGGGCGACCTCGGGCAGCAGCGTCGCGTTCGTCCGCCCCACGATCTCGTGCCCGGGGCGGCCGATGAGCTGCGACGTCGCGCCGTTGACGAGCAGGTAGCGGCCGTCCAGGTCCTTGACGTAGATCGAGTCGGTCGTCGCCTCGAGCACCTGCTCGAGCAGCCGCCGGCTGCGTGCCGCACGCTCGGCGGAGCGGCCGATGAGCGGTGCGAGGCACAGCAGCACGGCCGAGCGCGCGAGGATCGTGCCGACCGGCTCGGGTGCCAGGCCGGTGAGCGTGAGCAGGCTCATCGCGGCGATCGCTGCGCCGGCGCAGGTCACGCCGGCACGGATCCCGAACTCCGAGGCCACGAGCGCCACGGCCACGATGAACGCCAGCCCGAGGGTGACCGTCGGGACCGGCGTCAGGACGCGGACGATGCACGCGCCGACGACGAGCGCGGCGGCGATCGCGAGCACGGAGGCTCGGCCGGCGCCGTAGCTTCCGAGCAGTCGCGTCAGGCCGGCCGGGGCCAGCCGTTCGTCGACGACCGTCCCGCGTCGATGCGGTGTGACCTCCATCGGCCTCGTATCGACCGTTTCGGCGCGGAGGGTTAGGGGGCGCGGCGCGGCGAGACGCGATGCCAGGCGACCGGCTCGTCCGGCGCATGACCCGTCGCCTCCAGCAGGGCGGCCTGCGCCCAGGGCGAGCGCCCGGCCGGCGGGGCGGGAGCGGGGGTCGGCGCCGTGTCGCGCATGAAGCGCTCGAGCGCCGCCACGACGGCCGCGGCCTCCTCGGGCGAGGCGGCGGGGGCGATGATCTCGAGCTTGGGGCGGCGGTTGACGATCAGACGATCATGCCAGCACCGACGGTGTCGTTGCTCGACTCGTCGATGAGGATGAACGACCCGGTGGCGCGGTTGCGCGCGTAGGAATCGAAGGCCATCGGCTTGGAGGTGCGCAGGCGCACGCGGCCGATGTCGTTGAGGCCCAGCTCGCCGGCGTCCGCGTCGGGCGTCAGCGTGTGGACGTCGACGTGGTCGACGATCTCGTCGACGACGACGCGCGCGCCGTGGGTGGCGTGCTTGATCGCGTAGCGGGCGCCGGCGCGCAGCGGCGCGTCGGTCATCCAGCAGATCGTGGCTTCGAGCTCGCGGGAGAGCCGCGGCGCGGTGGCGGCGTGGCAGACGATGTCGCCGCGCGAGACGTCGAGCTCGTCCTCCAGCAGCAGCGTGACCGACTGGCCGGCGACGGCCTCGTCGAGCGGGCCGTCGAAGGTGTCGATCCGGGCGATCCGCGTCGTCTGTCCGGAGGGCAGCACGAGGACCTCGTCACCGCTGCGCAGGATGCCGCCGGCGAGCTGGCCGGCGTAGCCGCGGTAGTCGCCCGCGTGGTCGCGGATGACCCACTGGACCGGGAACCGGGCGTCGTCGAGGTTGCGGTCGTCGGCGACGGCGACCGTCTCGAGGTGCTCCAGCAGCGGGGTGCCGGCGTACCAGGGCATCTGGTCGGAGGCGTCGACGACGTTGTCGCCGAGCTTGGCGCTCATCGGGATGGGGACGATGTCGCGCACGCCGCCGAGGCCCCGCGCGAAGTCCGAGAACTCGCGCACGATGGTGTCGAAGACCTCCTCCTCGTAGTCGACGAGGTCCATCTTGTTGACGGCGACGACGAGGTGGGGGATGCCCAGCAGCGAGGAGATGAAGGCGTGGCGCTTGGACTGCTCGAGCAGTCCTTTGCGGGCGTCCACGAGGATGACGGCGAGGTCGGCGGTCGAGGCGCCGGTGACCATGTTGCGGGTGTACTGCACGTGGCCGGGGGTGTCGGCGATGATGAACGTGCGCTTGGCGGTGGCGAAGTAGCGGTAGGCGACGTCGATCGTGATGCCCTGCTCGCGCTCGGCGCGCAGCCCGTCGACGAGCAGGGAGAGGTCGACCATTCCCGCGCCGCGGCGCTCCGAGACCTCTTCGACGTGGGCGAGCTGGTCGGTCAGGACCTGCTTGGAATCGAACAGCAGCCGGCCGATGAGCGTCGACTTGCCGTCGTCGACGGACCCGGCGGTGGCCAGGCGCAGCAGATCGGCTGAAGCCAGGGACGCCATGCCTAGAAGTAGCCGGCGACCTTGCGGTCTTCCATGGCGGCCTCGGTGGCGCGGTCGTCGGCGCGGGTCTCGCCGCGTTCGGTGATCCGCGTCGCGGCGATCTCGGCGACGACGCTGCCGAGGTCGGCGGCGGTCGAGCGGACCGCGCCCGTGCAGCTCAT
>JAUXSD010000162.1 GCA_030681525.1 Solirubrobacteraceae bacterium | reverse complement strand
TCCGACGCGTCGTTGATGTCATCGAAGTAGATGTCCAGGCCCTCGGGGATGTAGCGCTTCGTGCGCTCGAGATCCTGCAACGCGGCGCGCTGCGGGCGGACGATCTTGCGGAAGTTGATGATCTCCTGCTTGACGTTGGAGATGTCGCGCACGATCTCGTGCGAGCGCCCCTCCCAGATCTCGTCCTCGAGCACCTCGAGCTTGTTGCCCATCTTCGCCAGCATCGGGAACGAGGCGTCGACGCAGTCGTCGACGATCTTGTAGAGCAGGTAGCCCGGCCCCTTGGCGAACAGCGTCTCGCGCAGGTCCTCGCGCGTGCGGCAGCGCTCGAAGAGGTACTCCAGCGGCTGGATCGGCGCGTTGGGGAGCGTGATGACGAAGTCGGGGCCGACGAAGAGGTCCAGCTCGGCCGTGTTCAGCCGTCCGACCGCCTTGTCGAAGCGCGGGAAGTGCAGCACGACGAGCAGGTAGTCGTCGTACTCGTCGATCTTCGGGCGCTGGTTGCGCGAGAAGATGTCCTCGTAGTCGAGCGGGTGGAAGTCGAAGTGCTCCTCGAGCCACGTGCGGTCGGCCTGGCGCGGGCGCTCGATGTGGATCCAGCGCAGGCCCTCGGCCTCGACGATCTCGACGTTGGGCGCCTCGGTCTCCGCCTCGGCGGCCCCCGTGACGCGGCCCCGGCTGCGGACGGGGCGGCCAAACCGTGGCTTTGGAAGGTTCGGCATGGCTGATATTGTGCCCGTCGAGAGCTGGACACATCCAGAGGGGTGGAGGGACAGGCCCAACGAAGCCCCGGCAACCAACCCGCAGTTCGCGGGAAACGGTGCCAATTCCTGTTAGATGTGGCACAGGCCATTGCGCCGTCGCCACTGAAATCCAATTGGCGAAGGGGACATATGGCTGCCAAGCAGCTCAAGTGCAGGGAATGCGGCACCGAATACGCACTCGAGGCGCGCTACGTGTGCTCGAAGTGCTTCGGACCGCTGGAGGTGGGCTACGACCACCCGAAGATCACCGACGTCGGCGAGGTCCGCCGCCGCATCCAGGGCGGCCCGCAGAACATCTGGCGCTATCACGACTTCCTGCCGCTCGAGGGGCCGCAGCCGCGCACCCGCACGGGCCTGCCGGCGGGCTGCACGCCGCTGATCCGCGCCGACCGGCTCGCCGAGCGCCTCGGCCTCGGTGAGGTCTGGGTCAAGAACGACGCCCACAACCCCACGCACTCCTTCAAGGACCGCGTCGTGTCCGTAGCCGCAACCCGTGCCAGAGAGCTGGGCTTCGACACCCTGGCCTGCGCCTCGACGGGCAACCTCGCCAACTCGGTCGCCGCACACGGCGCCGCGCTGGGGATGGACTCCTACGTGCTCATCCCGGCCGATCTCGAGGAGCAGAAGCAGCTCGCGACGGCGATCTACGGCACGAACCTCGTCAAGGTGCGCGGCAACTACGACGACGTCAACCGCCTGTGCACGGAGCTGTCGGGCGACCGCGAGAACTGGGCGTTCGTGAACATCAACATGCGCCCGTACTACTCGGAGGGCTCCAAGACCGTGGCCTTCGAGATCGCCGAGCAGCTCGGTTGGGAGCTGCCCGACCGCTGCGTCGTGCCGATCGCCTCGGGCTCGCTGTACACGAAGATCGCCAAGGGCTTTCAGGAGTTCATCGATGTCGGCCTGATCGACGGCGAGGTGCCGACGATGAACGGCGCGCAGGCCACCGGCTGCTCGCCGGTGGCGACGGCGTTTCGCGACGGCAAGGACTTCTGCCGGCCGGTCAAGCCGAGCACCATCGCCAAGTCGCTGGCGATCGGCAACCCCGCCGACGGGCCGTACGCGCTGGATCTCGCGCGCGCCACCGGCGGCGCGATCGACATGGTCTCCGACGACGAGATCCGCGCCGGGATCCGCCTGCTCGCCGAGACGACCGGCATCTTCACCGAGACGGCGGGCGGCGTCACGACCGCGGTGCTGGCCAAGCTCGCGGAGTCCGGCGAGATCGGCTCCGACGAGCGCGTCGTCGTGGTCATCACCGGCGAGGGCCTCAAGACGCTCGACGCGGTGCGCGACTCGTTCACCGCCCACGAGGTCGACCCGACGATCGACTCCTTCGAGGCCGCGTTCGCCGAGTCTGCCGAGTCCGCCCGGATCTAGGATGATGGTCGCCTGATGTCGATCACCGTCAAGCTTCCGACGCAGTTGCGCGACGCCGCCGGCGGCGCCGCCACGGTCCAGGCCGAGGGCTCCACCGTCGGCGACGCGCTCGAGTCGATCTTCCGCACCCACGGCGAGCTGCGCGAGCGGCTGTACGCCAACGGCGACCTGCGCCGCTTCGTCAACGTCTACCTCGGCGGGGAGGACATCCGCTTCCTCGACGGTCTGGATACCGAGGTGCCCGAGGGCGGCGAGCTGACGATCCTGCCGGCGGTCGCGGGCGGCTGAGGCTCAGCCGCCGGCCGCCGCGGAGGCCGCGCGCAGCAGCGCCGCCGTGGTCGCGTCGGCGGGAAAGAACGACTCGATCGACAGCTCCGAGACCGTGATGTCGACGGCGGTGCCGAACGTCGTGACCGTGCTGATGAACGTCAGCTCGTGCTCGCCGTGGCGGACGCGCAGGGGCACCGCGATCTCGGCGGCGTCGGGATCGCTGGCGGGCGCCGCGCCGCCGGCCGGATAGGCCGCGAGCTCGTCGTGCAGCGCGGCGAGCGCGGGATCGCCGCTGCGGACCGCCTGGCGGCCGAGGCGCTCGAGTAGGTGCGCCCGCCACTGCGGGAAGTTCGCGATCCGCGGCGCGAGGCCCTCGGGGTGCAGGGCGAGGCGCAGGACGTTGACCGGCGGTTCGAGCAGGTGGGCGGCCACGCCCGCGGTCAGCAACGCCACCGCGCGGTTGGCGGCGACCATGCCCCAGTGGCGATCGACGGCGAGCGCCGGGTACGGTTCGTGGCCGGCCAGCAGCCGCTCGAGCGCGTCGCGCACGGAGTCCATCACCGGCTCGTCGAGGTCGCGGCTGCCGTAGGCCGGCGCGTAGCCGGCGGCGAGCAGCAGCTCGTTGCGCTCGCGCAGGGGCAGGTCGAGCTGCTCGGCGAGGCGCAGCACCATCTCCGCGCTGGGCTTCGCGCGGCCGGTCTCGACGAAGCTCAGGTGGCGCGTCGAGACCTGCGCCTCGAGCGCGAGGTCGAGCTGGCTGAGGCGGCGCCGGCGGCGCCAGTCGCGCAGCAGCCCGCCGACGGCGGGCGGGCTGCTGGTCGGCCGGGTCATGGCGGTCACGGTAATGGCCGCGTCAGCGCTCCGCCCGCCGCAGGCCCGCGAGCTGCAGCTCGGCGAAGCCGGCGACGACCAGCGCCTGGGCGATCATCCACGCGGCGCCGGCGGTCGTCGGCGTGCCGACGCCGGCGAGGGCCGCGACGATGCAGCCCACGGCCCAAGCGCCGTTGAGGGCGATGATCGTCGCCGGGGCGGGCCGCGCCATGCGCTCGGCCGACCCGACGAGCCAGACGACGGCGGCGAAGGCGAGCAGCCCGCCGCCGGCGATCCGCAGCAGCGGCGCGCTGAGTCCGAACAGCTCCGACAGCGGCCCGGCGGCAATGACGTAGGCGGCGCCGTTGGCGGCGGTGACGCCGGCGTCGAGCCGCAGCACGCCGGGCAGCGACGTGAGGTCGAGGCGGCGCAGGGCGGCGGTGGCGGCGGTCATGGCGTGGTCCTTTCGGCTGTGGTCTGAGCTGATGGACCGCAGGCTCTCGCAGGGGGTGTGGCGCGTCGATTACCTCGCAGGTAATGGGCCAGGGCCGGCGTCGATGGCACCTTTTCCCCGCGTGGAGGGGACGCGGTGCCATTCGCTGAGCGGAAAGCGGCATGCCGAGGGTCGGCCCTATCCCTGGCGGCTCGCACACCCCCCGACCGCAAGGTGCTAGCAGGTGCTAGCCCTGTGCTAGCACCTGCTAGCACCTCGGCGAAAGAGGGTGCTGGCAGTCCCGGCGCCTTCGAACGGCTGGGCGCCCGCAGCCGCGCTAGCGCCGGACCCGGACCGCCCGCCGGCACCGCCCGAACCCACACCCTCAGAGATGTCGTTCGCCGACGGCCACGCCCACGCGGTGCGACAGCGCACCAAAACGCCAGCCGGAGGGTGTGAGAACCCGCCACCCAGGTGCCCCCGAAACGCCGGCCGCGCACACCACCATGCTCTGCATGTCCCGAATCCGCTCATCCCTCGTCACCGCGGCCGTCGCCGGCGCGGTGCTCGCGCCCACCGCCGCCACCGCGCAGGGCGCCCCGACCACGCTTGCCGTCGAGCAGGCGCCGACCCGCGTCGCCGCCTGGAACGGCGTCGCGATGTGGTCGCGCTTCGACGCGACCACCCAGAGCTACTCGCTCGTACGACCAGCTGCGCATGGGCAACACGACGGCCGCCGCGAAGGGCAGCCGGCTGATCGTCATGCAGCGCTCGATCGTGCATGCCGAGCTCGGGACCACCCACGTCGGGCGGCGCGAACTGGGCCAACACGACCCGCCCGACCTACGTCGCCGGTCCCGCCGGCTTCGTCTGGGCGCGGACGAACAACGGCTCGGGCACCGGCAACCGTCTCGTCCGCTACACGCTGAGCGGCTCGAAGCTGACGTACGCGCCGGGCTCGCCCTTCTTCCGCTCGACCGCCTGGGCCGGCGACGCGCTCGGCACGGTCACGGCGGGCACGCTCGACGGCGAGACGCAGGGCGCGTGCACCGACGGCAACGTGAACTACTGCCAGGTGCAGCTCACCGGCCCGCTGCGGTTCAACCTCAGGCCATAGACCCCGCCCGGGCGGGCACACTGTGCGTGTGCCCGCCCGCGACCGGCTCGACGAGTACCAGCGCAAGCGCGATCCCCAGCGCACGCCCGAGCCCTACGGCGATGGCGATGGCGACGGCGACCGCGGCACAGCCACCGCCCGCTTCGTCGTCCAGGAGCACCACGCGACCCGGCTGCACTGGGACCTGCGCCTGGAGCACGAGGGCGTCGCCGCCTCGTGGGCGATCCCCAACGGGATCCCCGAGGACCCGCACGAGAACCGCCTCGCCGTCAGAACCGAGGACCACCCGCTCGAGTACCTCGAGTTCGAGGGCGACATCCCCAAGGGCGAGTACGGCGCGGGCAAGATGCGCATCTGGGATCGCGGCACGTACGAGACCCACAAGTTCGACGACGCCAAGGTCGAGGTCACCTTCCACGGCGAGCGCCTCAACGGCCGCTACGGCCTGTTTCCCCTGAAAAAACGCAAGGGCGAGCCGCCCGGCAAGGACTGGATGATCCACCGCATGGATCCGCCCGAGGATCCGACGCGCGAGCCGATGCCCGAGCGGCTCGTGCCGATGCTCGCCAAGGCCAGCCAGCGCGGCCTGCCGCCCGACGACGAGCGCTGGGCCTACGAGATCAAGTGGGACGGCGTGCGCGCGCTGGCCTACTCCGAGCCGGGCCGGATCCGCTTCGAGAGCCGCAACCGCAACGACATCAGCGCCGCGTATCCCGAGCTCAAGGCGCTCAACCGGGCGCTGAGCTCGCACCGCGCGATCCTCGACGGCGAGATCGTCGCCTTCGACGAGGACGGACGGCCGAGCTTCGGGCGCCTGCAGGGACGGATGCACATCGCCTCGGAAGCCGCGGCGCGGCGGCGGATGAAGGACACGCCGGTGCACTACGTCGTGTTCGACCTGCTCTGGCTCGACGGCCACTCGCTGATGGACGAGCCCTACGAGGAGCGCCGCGCGCGCCTCATGGCGCTCGAGCTGCAGGGCGGGCACTGGCAGACGCCCGACCACGTCGTCAGCAACGGCGCGGCGGTGCTCGCCGCCAGCCTCGACAACGGCCTGGAGGGCGTCGTCGCCAAGCGGCTCGACAGCCCCTACCTGCCGGGGCGGCGCTCGCCGTGCTGGCTGAAGGTCAAGAACGTCATCCGCGAGGACGTCGTCGTCGGCGGCTGGTTGCCGGGGGAGGGCAAGCGCCGCGAGCGGATCGGCGCGCTGCTCATCGGGGTGCCCGACGACGGGCGCCTGCGCTACGCCGGCCGCGTCGGCACCGGCTTCACGGAGGCCGAGCTCGACCGGCTCGCCAAGGTGCTCGAGCAGCGCGACGACTCGCCGTTCGGCGGCGATCCGAAGCCGCCGCGCGGTGCCGTCTGGGTACAGCCGACGCGTGTCGCGGAGGTCGAGTTCACCGAGTGGACGTCGGACGGGATGATGCGCCACCCTTCCTACAAGGGCCTGCGCGAGGAGGCGCCGCCGTCGGCGTTCCTCGACGCCGGGACGCCGGTCCGCGACGGCGTGGAGGTGAAGGTCGGCGGACGGACCCTCAAGATCACGAACCTCGACAAGGTCCTCTATCCGAAGGTCGGCTTCACGAAGCGCGACGTCATCGAGTACTACACGGCGATCGCGCCGGCGATGCTGGCCCACCTCGAAGGCCGGCCGCTCACCCGCGTCCGCTTCCCCAACGGCGTCGAGGGCAAGAGCTTCTTCGAGAAGAACTGCCCGTCGCACCGGCCCGAGTGGGTGGCGACGGCGAGGGTCCCGCTGACCGACAAGGTCGTCGACTTCTGCGTCTGCAACGAGCTGGCGACGCTCGTCTGGCTGTCGAACCTCGCCGCACTGGAGCTGCACACGCAGATGCACCGCGCCGAGGCGCTCTCGACGCCGACGATGATGGTCTTCGATCTCGACCCGGGGCCGCCCGCGACGATCGTCGAGTGCTGCCGCGTCGGGCTCTGGCTGCAGGGGATGTTCGAGAACCTCGGCCTGCAGGCGTTCCCGAAGACCTCGGGCTCCAAGGGCATGCAGGTCTACGTGCCGCTCAACATGCCCGGCGTCACGTACGAGCAGACGAAGGGCTTCGCGCACGCGGTGGCCGACCTGCTCGAGTCCTCCGAGCCCGATCTGGTCATCGCGCGGATGAACAAGGACGCCCGCAAGGGCAAGGTCTTCATCGACTACAGCCAGAACGACGAGCACAAGACGACGGTCTGCGTCTACTCGCTGCGCGCCCGCGAGCGCCCCACGGTCTCGACGCCGCTGGAGTGGGACGAGGTCCGCGACTGCCTCGACAGCGGCGACCCCCGGCGGCTCGTGTTCGACGCCCGGCAGGTCGTGGCGCGGGTCGCCGAGCACGGCGATCTGTACGCGCCCGTTCTGTCGATCGTGCAGGAGATGCCGTCGCTCGGCTAGATTCCGGAGCATGGATGCCGAACGCCTGCGCGCGATCCCGGTCTTCGCGTCGCTCCCGGAGGAGACGCTGAAGGAGGTGGCGGTGTTCGCGAGCGAGTCGTCGGTGGCGGCGGGCACGCGGATCGTCAACGAGGGCGACTACGCGCACGAGCTCATGGCGATCGAGGAGGGCACCGCCGACGTCATCCGCGGGGAGGAGCGGATCGCGACGCTCGGTCCGGGCGACTTCTTCGGCGAGATCGGCGTCGTCGAGAAGTCGTTGCGCACCGCTTCGGTCGTGGCGACTTCGCCGATGCGGCTGGTCGTGCTCACGCGATGGGAGCTCAAGCGGGCCGGCAGCGACGCCCTCGAGCGGATCCGCGCGACGATCCAAGAGCGCCGCCCGGCGGCCGGCTGACGCGGGCGCCGGCGGTGGTCCCCGCCGACATGCCCGCGCTCGAGGGGGTCGAGCACCGCTTCCTCGACGTGCGCGGTGCGCGGCTGCACGTCGCCGAGCTCGGCGATCCGGCCGGCGCGGCCGTACTGCTGCTGCATGGCTGGCCGCAGCACTGGTGGTGCTGGCGGCGGCTCATGCCGCTGCTGGCCGACCGCCACCGCGTCCTGGCCATGGATCTGCGCGGCTTCGGATGGAGCGAGCCGACCCGCGGCGGCTACCGCAAGGAGGATCTCGCCGAGGACGTCGTCGGCGTGCTGGACGCGCTGGGCGTCGAGCGGGCCAACCTCGTCGGCCACGACTGGGGCGGGATCGTCGGCCTGCTCGTCTGCCTCGACCATCCCGCGCGCGTCGAGCGCTTCGCGCCGATGAACACCGGCCACCTCTGGCCGACCGTGTCGCCCAGGGGCATCCCGAAGGCGCTGATCGGGATGACCTATCAGGGGCTGCTGGCCAGCCCGGTCGTCGGGCGGCGCATCAACGCCTCGCCGCGGGTGGTCGGCAAGGTCGTCGACGCGATCTCGACCGGCCACGACGTCTCCGCCGAGTACGCGCGGCAGTTCGCACCGCGCTTCGCCGACCCGGACCGCGCCCGAGCCGCATCGCAGGTCTACCGCACCTTCCTCGTCCACGAGTACCCGTACTGGGTGCGCGGGCGCTACGCCGGCCGGCGGGTGACGACGCCGCTGCTCTGGCTGCACGGGCTGAAGGACCCGTTCCTCACCCCGGGGATGTTCAAGGACATCCGCGAGCACGCCGACGACGTGCGGATCGAGTACCTGCCCGAGGGGGCGCACTTCCCGGCCGAGGAGTGCCCGCACGACGTGGCCGGGCACCTGCGCGGCTTCTTCTCATCCGCCGCTCACATTTCGCCAAGAGACTGATCGCTGCGCGGGGGCCGGACGCAGGGTTCGGGGCTCGCCGGCCATCAAGGAGCGAGAAGGGAGCTGGACGATGAGACGGATTTTCGGCAATGGCTCGTACGCCAACGTGACCGCCACGCTCGCGCTGGTGATCGCCCTCGGCGGCACGAGCTATGCGGCGATCAAGCTGCCCAAGAACAGCGTCAGCACCCTCCAGGTCAAGGACCGCTCGCTCCTCAAGAAGGACTTCCGGCCCGGTCAGCTGCCGGCGGGCAAGCGCGGTCCCGCGGGCCCGGCGGGCCCGCCCGGCGACGCCGGCGCGAGCGGCGGCGGCGGCGGCGGTGGGTCGGCGGTCTTCAACCGCGCCGAGGGTGCCGATGGGCTCGTGCCAGGCGCCGGCGACCAGGTCATCCAGAGCATGAACCTGCCGGCGGGCAACTGGGTCGTGACGGCGAAGTTCATCGCCGAGAACGCCACCGCGGTGGCGGGCGGCGTCCTGTCCTGCCGGCTGACGCTCGGCGGGGCCGTCATCGACACGCTCGGACCCGGCGCGGGCATCGACTTCGACCAGGGCGCGACGAGCAACACGCTCACCGGCGCTGCGGCCGGCGGCGGACCTGCCGCGGTCATCTGCAACACGAGCAACACCGTCTCCGCGGGCAGCTACCGCGCGCGCAGCATCACGGCGATCAGCGCGGGTTCGGTCGCAGGAGGCTGAAGGGTCGGTCAGCCCCGGCGCCGCGGGCGGGCGGCTGGCGCACGATGCGTGCGCCCCGCTCGCCCGCGCGCACGGTCGTCGCCGTGCCAGCGCGCCCGGCTGGATTCGAACCAGCGACTTCCGCCTCCGGAGGGCGGCGCTCTATCCACTGAGCTACGGGCGCGTGCGAGGCGAAGGCTACAAGGCCTGCAGCGATCCGTGGCGGCGCGACGGGCGACGGTGGCGGCGCAGGGCGAGCGTGACGCGGATGCCCTCCAGCGAGATGCGCAGCGTCATCTTCGACGCGCCCGCGATGCGCTCGGAGAAGACGAACGGGACCTCCTCGATGCGCGCGCCCGCGAGATGCGCGAGCTGCGTCGTCTCGACCTGGAACGCGTAGCCGGCGCTGAGCAGCTCGTCGAGGTCGATCGCCGCCAGGCAGTCGGCGCGCCAGAGCTTGAAGCCGCCGCTGAGGTCGCTGAAGGGCAGGCCGAGCGCCATCCGTGAGGCGCTGCAGCCGATGCGGCTCATGGCCAGGCGCGTCGCGCTCCAGCCGTCGGTGCCGCCGCCGGGCAGGTAGCGCGAGCCGAGCACGAGCCCCGCGTCGCGCTCGAGCAGGACCGCGCGCATCTCGGCGAGCCTCTCCGGCGGGTGGGAGAGGTCGCAGTCCATCTGGCCGATCACGCCGTAGCCGCGTTCCAGGCACCAGCGAAAGCCGGCGCGGTACGCCATCCCCAGCCCGTCCTTCTCCGCGCGGTGCAGGACGTGCATCCACGGCCGCGTGGCGGCGAGCTCGTCGGCCAGCTCGCCCGTCCCGTCGGGTGAGGAGTCGTCGACGATCAGCAGCTCGAAGCCGGTGGCCGCGAAGCGCTCGAGAAGCAGCGGCAGCGAATCGCGCTCGTCGTACGTCGGGACGACGACGATGGTGCGCAGGCTCTCCCCGCTGGTGGATGGCACTTTTGGGGTCGTGGACGCCCAGAACTCGCCATCCGGCGCCGCGACGACCGCCGAGCCGCGCTCGCGGCGCGCCAGTACGACGGCCGTGAGCTCCGCCACCGCCACCGCCAGCAGCTCGGCGGCGAAGGACACCAGGCGCAGCGCGAGCGCGAGCAGCGCCGCGGCGCCCGGCCCGAGTACGGGCGTGAGCGCGACGGTCAGAGCCGCGTCGCGCGGGCCCAGGCCGGCCGGCAGCAGCGGCATGAGCGCGCCGATGACGCTCGACAGGGCAAACGCGCCGAGCAGCAGGGAGGCGCTGGGCGCGGCGGCGCCGAGCAGGCCGCCGGCGAGTAGGACCGCGCCGGCCGCGGTGGCCGCCCAGCCGGCGGCGTTCACCGCGATCATGAGCGCGAGCGTGCGGCCACGCATCGGCCCCGCCACGGCGACGCCGCGGCGCGACAGCCAGCGCGCGACGCGGTCGCCGAGCAGCGCGGGGCGCGCCGCGACGGCGGCGGTCAGGAGGACGGCCGCGATCAGCAGCGCCGTCAGCGGGGGGCGACCGCCCGCGGCGACGAACGCCGCCACCGCGACGAGCGCGCCGGCCGTGACCGCGGCGAGCTGCTCGTAGCCCGTCGCCGTCAGCACCTGCGGCGTCGTCGCGCCGAGGCGCTCGCGCTCGCGCACGCGGTAGACGAAGCCGACCGCGCCACTGGGCTCGTAGCGCAGCAGAAACGAGCGGGCCCAGATGCGCAGGGTCTCGACGCGCGGCGCGCCGGCGCCGAGCCGGCGCAGCGCGATCCGCAGGGTCAGCGCCTGGGCGAGCGGCGCGACGGCCAGCAGCGCGACGGCGCCCGCGAGCGCGAGCGGGTCGATCGACCAGTCGACGGCGGCGATCGCCGCGCGGTGGGCGACGAGCGTCAGCGTCAGGCCGACGACCAGCGCGATCCCGGCGACGAGGCGGAAGTGACGCCAGGCCCACTGCCCGGCGGTCCGTGCCCTGCGCGCGAGCGAATCCATGCGGCCCTCCCGAAGCTTGTTGACCATTGGTCGACAAGACCCCGGGAGCGCCCCGTGGTTACACCTGGGCTACGCCGGCTCGGGCGCGGCCGGCGCCGCCGGCGGCGCCGCCACGCGCGACGTGCAGAAGGCGCAGCGGGTCGCGCCGCTCGGGATGTCGCTCAGGCACTCGGGGCAGGCGCGGGTCTCGACGTCGACCGCGGTGTCGGGCTGAAATCGCGACATGAGCAGGTTGACGGGCTTGATGACGAAGAAGAACACGACCGCGGCGATGATCAGAAACGCGATCAGCGCGTTGAGGAACGCGCCGTAGCCGAACTCGCTGCCGTTGATCTGAAACGACAGGTCCGAGAAGTCCGGCTTGCCGCCGATCGCCGCGATGATCGGCGTGACGATGTTCTCGACGAACGACGTCACGATCGCCGTGAAGGCGGTGCCGATCACCACCGCCACCGCCAGGTCGACCAGGTTGCCGCGCAGGATGAACTCGCGAAACTCCTTGAGCATGGGGGTCTCCTCGGGACGGGTTCCAGGGCGACCCTACCGGCCCGCAGTACTCTCGCCGCAATGGATCTGTCGCTCTTCTTCGCAGGCACCGCGGGCTCCGTTCCGTCGGCGCGGCGCGGGCTTCCGGCGCTGCTCGTCCGGCGCGGCGCCGAGCGCATCCTGATCGACTGCGGCGAGGGCACACAGCGCCAACTCGTGCGCTCCGTCGGCCTCGCCGACCTGACCGACGTGTTTCTCACCCACCTGCACGCCGACCACTGGCTCGGGCTGCCGGGGATGCTGAAGTCCTTCGAGCTGCGCGACCGCGACAAGCCGCTCACCGTGCACGGGCCGCCCGGCACGACCGCGCTGCTCGAGCGCCTGCGCCCGGTCTACGGCCGCCCGCGCTACGGCCTGACGATCCGCGACCTCGAGCCCGACGAGGCGGTGCGCCGCGACGACCTGCAGATCGTCCCGTTCGCCGTGCGCCATCGCGGCACCGCGTTCGGCTACGCGCTGCTCGAGGACGCGCGGCCGGGTCGCTTCGACGCGGAGCTGGCGCAGCGGCTGGGCGTGACGCCGGGACCCGACTTCGGGCGCCTGCAGCGCGGGGAGACGGTCGCCGGCGTGGCGCCCGAGCAGGTCGTCGGCGCGCCGCGCGCCGGGCGCCGCATCATCGTCACCGGGGACACGGCGCCGACCGACGCCGTCGTCGTCGCGGCGCATCGCGCCGACGTGCTCGTCCACGAGGCGACGTTCGCGCACGACGAGGCCGACCGCGCCGCGCTGACGCTGCACAGCACCGCACGGCAGGCCGCGCAGGTGGCCGCCGACGCCGAGGTGCGGCTGCTCGCGCTGACGCACCTCTCCTCGCGCTACTCCGGCGGCGAGATCCGCGACGAGGCGCGCGAGGTCTTCCCCGACACCGAGGTTCCCCGCGACTTCGACACGATCGAGGTGCCGCTGCCCGAGCGCGGCGAGCCCGAGCTCGTGCGCTGGGACGGCGGCGCACAGGCCCGCCGCAGCAGCCCCCCGGCGGCGCTCGAGCCGTCCTCCTGACGCTGCGCGGAGCGTTCTCGCCGGACGCGTAGGGACAGCGGCGCGGTCCTCATCTTTCGCTCATCTTCGCTGTGCGAGGTTGCGCGCTGCAGCGTCATCTCGGCAGGGCGACAGGAGTGGACCGCATCAAGTTCACAGGCAACGCACGGAACCTCGGCGTGACGCTCGTCGCCGTCGTGCTGCTCGCCATCGGCGGCTGGCTGGCCGCTCGCCAGATCAAGTCGCCCGCGCAGGTCGCCGCCGATGCAGCGCCGCCGAACGCCTCGCTGATCAGCGTCCCGGTCGAGCGTCGCGCGCTGGCGAGCGAGGTGATCGTGCGCGGGACGGTCCGCTACGGCAAGCCGCAGGAGGTCACGCTGCCGACCTCCGGACTGAAGAGCTCCACGCAGGTCGTGTCGCGCGCGCCGCGCCCCGACAGCCGGCTGCGCGACGGCGCCGTCGCACTGACGGTGTCCGGCCGGCCGGTCTTCGTGCTGCGCGGCGAGACGCCGATGCACCGCGACCTCGGGCCGGGCGACAGCGGCGAGGACGTGCGCCAGCTCGAGCAGGCGCTGGCGCGCCTGGGCCACGCGCCCGGCGCGGTCGACGGTCGGTACGACGGCGCGACCGCAGCCGCCGTCGCCCAGCTGTACCGCAGGCACGACGCGGCGCCCTTCGGGCTGACCGAGAGCCAGACCGAACGGCTCAGCACCGCCGCGAGCGCCGTGAGCGCCGCGACCGACCACCTCCTGCAGACCCGCGTCGCGCTGCGCGGGGCGACGGCCGACGTCAACCAGGCGCGGCTCGACGCGGCCGCCGCCGCCGAGGCCATCCCGCCGGCCCGTGCCGCCGTGTACGCCGCGCGGACGCGGATCGCCGAGGGGCGCGACCTGCTGAAGATCGCCAAGCGCCTGGAGAAGAGCGGCGACCCGAGCGCGCGGCGCGATCTCGCCGCCGCCGAGTCCGAGGTCACCGCCAAGCAGAACGCGCTCAACGAGGCGATCGGCGCGCGCGACGACGCCCAGCGCGACGTCAACACGCTGCCGCCCGACGCCGAGACCGAGCGCGCCGCGGCGAGCACCGCCCTGCGCGTCGCGCTGGCCGCGCTGGACAGCGCGCGCGCCGACCTGGCAGCCGCCCAGGCGGGCCGCACGGCGGCGGTGCGCGTCGTCAACGAGTCCATCCGCAAGGCGCGCGACGACCACCGCAAGGCCAGCCGCGACCTCGCCCTCGCCCGCGCCGAGGCCGTCGAGGGAACCCGCACGCTGAGCGCGCTGGGGCGCAAGCACCGCCTGGCGCTCGCGCGCGTGAGCATCCTCGACCAGGCGCCGAACCACTTCGTCGAGGCCGACATCATCGCGGCGGCGATGGCCGATCTGCGGCGCGTGCAGGGCGAGTACGCGGGCCTGGCGGCGCGCAGCGGCGTGCAGGTCCCGGCCGACGAGGTCCTCTTCTTCGCGCAGACGCCGGTGCGGGTGGACTCGGTCGCGGCGCGCAGCGGCAGCCAGGTCAGCGGCGAGATCATGACGGTCAGCAACACGCGGCTGGCGATCGACTCGTCGCTGTCGCCGCAGGAGCAGGACCTCGTGCGGCGCGGCGACCGCGTGCGCATCGAGGAGCCTGACCTGCGCATCTCGATCGGCGGGCGGGTCGCCCAGGTCGCCGACCGGCCGGGCACGAACGCGAGCTTCGATCCGGGGCGCACGTACTTCGAGGTGACGCCGTTGGACGCGCCGGCCGCGCTCGTCGGCGCCTCGGTGAAGCTGTCGATCGCCGTCCAGAGCACCGAGGGCGAGGTGCTTGCGGTGCCGGTAAACGCGCTGTCGGTCGGCGCCGACGGCCGTGAGCGCGTGCAGGTCGACCGCGGCGCGGGCCGCGCCGAGCTCGTCCTCGTGCGCACGGGCCTGCGCGCGCAGGGCCTCGTCGAGGTCTCGCCGCGCGAGGCGGGCGAGCTGAAGGAGGGCGATCTCGTCGTCATCGGCTCGGGGTCGGGCGGCGCGGCGACGAAGGGGCCGACCCGCTCCGGCGCGCCGGCCACGCCGGCCGGCACGACCACGACGCCCAGCCCGCCCCCGCCATCCGCCAACGGCGGCGGCGCGAGCGGCGCCACCGCGGGCGGGCCGATCGACCCGGCGACGACCACGACGACGCCGGCCGAGCCGGCGGCACCGGACGCCGCGCCCGAGCCGGGGGCGCCGTCCGGGACACCAGGGACGTTCCGTGGACCGTGAGCCCCGCCGGCGGGCGGCCGCAGATGCCCAGCCGCGGCCACGGGGAGGTCTGGCGGTCCTGCCCCGCCCGCCCGTCGTCGAGCTGCGCAAGATCAGCCGCACCTACGGCGCCGATCCGCCGGTGCTCGCGCTGCGCGACGTCGACCTCGTCGTCGCGCGGGGCGACGCGATCGCGATCGTCGGCCCGTCGGGCTCGGGCAAGTCGACGCTGCTGAACATCATCGGCTGCCTGGACCGTCCGACCGGCGGGCGCTACCTGCTCGAGGGACAGGACGTCGCGCTGCTCGACGAGGACGAGCTGTCGGCGCTGCGTGGGCGGTTGCTGGGCTTCGTCTTTCAGACGTTCAACCTGCTCGCCCACCGCAGCGTGGTCGAGAACGTGATGCTCGCGGAGGTCTATCGCGGCGGCGCCCGGGAGGGCCGCCGCGAGCGGGCGCTCGCCGCGCTCGAGCGCGTCGGTGTCGCCCATCGCGCCGCCTTTGCGCCGGTCAAGCTCTCCGGTGGTGAGCAGCAGCGCGTCGCGATCGCTCGCGCGCTGATCGGCGAGCCGAGCCTGCTGCTGTGCGACGAGCCGACCGGCAACCTCGACTCCGGCAACACCGCCGCGATGCTCGAGCTCTTCGAGGGGCTCGTCGCCGACGGCATGACGATGCTGCTCATCACCCACGACGAGGCGGTCGCAGAGCGGATGCCGCGGCGCACGAGCATGGTCGACGGCCGGCTTCTGGAGCACGCCTGATGCGCGCCCCGCACCGGCGCCCGCGGCTGCCGCTGCGCGACCTGCTCGCCGAGGCGGGGGCCGGCCTGCTCGCGCGCCCCGCGCGGGTCGCGCTGACGGTACTGGGCACGGTCGTCGGCATCGCGGCGCTCGTCGCGACGCTCGGCCTCTCGAAGACCGCCTCCAACCAGATCGTCGGGCACTTCGACGAGGTCGCCTCGACCGACGTGGTGGTCTCGCCGGCCCGCCGCGGCGCCACGACGGCGGCGAGCGTGCTGCCGTTCCGCGCCGAGGATCGCCTGCAGCGCCTCAACGGCGTCGTCGCCGCCGGCACCCTGTCGGACGTCAACGTCGGCGGGCACCTCGTCAGCTCGGTGCCGGTCAACGACCCGCTCGGCCAGACGCGCTTCCAGCTTCCGGTGAAGGCCGCCTCGCCGGGCCTGTGGCGCGCGGTGCGAGCCCGGCTGCGCACCGGCCGCGTGCCCGACGCCGGCCATTCCGCGCGCGCCGACCGCGTCGTGGTGCTCGGCCCGAACGCGGCGCGGCGGCTGAACATCACGCGCGTCGACCAGCAGCCCGCGGTCTTCCTCGACGACCGGCTGTACGTCGTCATCGGGATCCTCGACAGCGTCGAGCGCCAGCCGTCGCTGCTCGGCGCGATGGTCATGCCCGAGGGGACTGCGGCGCGCGAGTACGGCCTGGCGGCCCCGGCGCTGGCGCAGATCGAGACGCGTGTCGGCGCGGTCGACCTCATCGCGCGTCAGGCGCCGGTCGCGCTCGCGCCGACGCAGGCGCGCCAGCTGCGCGTCGCCGCGCCGCCCGACCCGCGCGAGCTGCGCGGCGCGATCCGCAACGACCTCAACGCGCTGTTCGTGCTGCTCGGCGGCGTGTCGCTGCTCGTCGGCGCGATCGGCATCGCCAACGTCACGCTCGTCTCGGTGCTCGAGCGCGTGGGGGAGATCGGCCTGCGCCGCGCGCTCGGGGCCGCGCGCCGCCACATCGCCGCGCAGTTTCTCGTCGAGAGCAGCGCGATGGGCGCCCTCGGCGGGATCATCGGTGCGAGTATCGGCACGCTCGTGATCGTCGCGATCTCCGCCGCCCGGACCTGGACGCCGGTCCTCGACCCGTGGATCCCACTCGCCGCGCCGCTGCTGGGCGCCCTGATCGGGCTGCTGTCGGGCACGTACCCCGCGATCCGCGCTGCCCGCATGGAGCCGGTCGACGCGCTGCGAGCCGGGACATGATCGCGCGCCCCGACCCGCGGCTGCTGGCGCTGCTCGTGGTGCTGCTCGCCACCGCGCTGCTCGCGGGCTGCGGCGGGGACGACGAGCCCGCCGGCGAAGGGGGCACACAGACGCAGGCGCAGCAGGCGCAGTCCGACCTCGACGTCGAGGAGCAGCTCGGCTTCACGCGCAACGGCATCACCGCCGCGCAGGCCAAGGTCGAGAACGCGATCGCCGCCTGCATGAAGGCGGAGGGCTTCGAGTACGTGCCCAGCGACCCCGTCGCCGCGCAGGCCGCGCTGACCGGCAAGCCGAACATGAGCGACGAGGAGTTCGAGCGCACGTACGGCCACGGGATCGCGACGCTGTACGGCAAGGGCTCGGCGCAGAGCGATCCCAACGCGCGGATCCGCGCCCAGCTCGGCGACGCCGACCGGCGCGCCTACGACCGCACGCTGCATGGCGGCGATCCGCAGCAGACGTTCGCGTACGCGATCGACAACGGCGACTTCAGCGAGCTGGGCGGCTGCACGCGCGAGGCGACCGAGGACGCGTTCGGCGGCACGCGGCTGCTGACGACGCTGCAGCGTGAGCTCGACGAGCTCGACGAGGCGATCCTCGCCGACACGCGGGTCGTGCGCGCGCAGGAGGCATGGTCGCGCTGCATGCGCGCGGCGACCGGCGAGGACTTCGAGGACTCCGAGGCGGTCGAGGAGACGATCCGCGAGCGCCTCGAGCAGATCGTCGGCGAGGTCCTGGCGCCGGGGCAGGTCGCGCCCGAGGGCTCCTACGACAAGGCGGCGCTGGCCGAGCTCGCGCGCCTCGAGGTCGAGTGGACCAACAAGGACCTCGCGTGCGAGGAGGAGCACATCGCCGACGCCGAGGACGCGGTCCGCCGCGAGAAGGAGGCGCGCTTCCGCGAGGACAACGCCGAGCTGCTGCGCCAGGTCAGGCCGCTGGGCTCGTGATCGCGGTGGTGGCGCGCGCGGTGCGGCGGCGTCAGGCGGTCATTGCAACAGCAGTTCGTTCATCTTCTCTGCTGGCATTGCTCCAGCCGAGCGTTTGGCGGGGCCGGCCGTTGAGCTCGGCGGCGGTCTGGTCAAGCTCGAGCTCCACGTCGTCGCGGTGGTGCGCGGCGACGGTACTCGCCTCTTCGACAACCTCCGGGACGCGGAGGTGCGGCTCGAGCAGGTCCGGGCCGTCGAGGCGCCCGGCGTCGCCCACCTCGAGGACAGGACCGTGAGATGAAGCGGGTCCGCGGGCCGCGGCGCGCGTTCAGCGCCGGCAGGTCGTCGGCGCCGGACGCTTGCGCCGCACGGGGACGCTGCGCTGCGCGGAGCGCAGTGGCAGCACGCGCTCGTGGCCGAGCGCGCAGGTTCGCGTGACGCGCGGCCACGGCCGCAGCGGCGGGCGATCGCCGGCGTGCGAGAAGCCGGCGGTCTGGCGCACCGGTCCGCGGGTGTGCTCGAGCACGAGCATGCCGGCCAGGAAGACGACGGCGTAGCCGCCGACCGCGTACATCAACACCGTGAAGGTCATCGCCGTCCTCCTTCCGACTCGTCTCTGGCTTGTATCGGACGCTTCTGAGAGCACCATGAGGGTGCCCGCGGGACGTGCGGACAAAACGGCGATGGGCGGGTCAGACGGAGACGGTCGTCTCGGCCGGCTGCGGCGGCGCCGCGATGGCCTCGCGGCGACGCTCGCGGCGCGGCTTGGCGAACCGCAGGTACAGCGACGGGATGATGAAGAGGTTCAGCAGCGTGGAGGTGGTCAGGCCGCCGAGGATGACGATCGCCATCGGGTGCTCGATCTCGTGGCCGGGGATGCTGCCGGCGTAGGCCAGCGGCACGATCGCCAGGCCGGTCGCGAGCGCGGTCATGAGGATCGGCGCGAGGCGCTCCTTGGCGCCGCGCAGCACGAGCTCGGGCCCGAACGGCATGCCCTCCTCGCGTTCGAGGTGCTGGAAGTGGCTGATCATGAGGATCCCGTTGCGGGCGGCGATGCCGAACACCGTCAGGAAGCCGACGAGCGAGCCGAGCGAGAGGATGCCGCTGCCCAGCTTGACGGCGAGCACGCCGCCGACGAGCGAGATCGGCAGCAGCAGGAACGCCAGCGCGGCCAGGCGCATGCTGCCGAACGCCGCCTGCAGCAACAGCAGGATCGCGATCGCCACGGCGAGGCCGTAGATCCCGAGGCGGCTCTGCGCCGTGGCCAGCTCCGAGGCCTCGCCGACGACCTCGACGTGGTAGCCGATCGGGAACGCGAAGCCGTCCATGCGATCCTCGACCTCGTCGACCGCCGCGCCGAGGTCGGCGTCCTCGGCCACGTCGGCCTCGACGTTGATCACGCGCGACTGCTGCTCGCGCAGGATCGCGTTCGGGCTCGGCCCGATCGTGACGTCGGCGACGTCCGAGAGCTTGATCTTGCGCCCGCCGGGCACGTCGATCGGCAGGTTCTTGACGTCGTCGAAGCTGTCGCGCGCCGAGGGGATCGACCAGACGTGCACGTCGTACGCCTTGCCGCCGGCGAAGATGTCTGAGACCTCCTCGCTGGCGATGAGCGCCGACGTCTGGCGGCGGATGTCGCCCGGCTTGAGCTCGTACTGCCGCGCCTTGTCGAGGTCGAGCTCGATGTTGATCTGCGGGATCTCCTTCTGCAGCGCGGCGTGCGCCTCGACGAGGCCGGGTGTGTCGGAGATCCGCTTGACGACGCCGTCGGCGAGCTCGTCGAGCTTTTGTGGATCGGGTCCGAACACGCGCACCACGATCGCGCCGCTCGTGCCGGTCAGGACCTCCTTGACGCGCTCGCGCAGGTACGTCTGGACGTCGCGCTGCATGCCGGGGTAGCCGTCGACCACCCGTTCCACGGCCGCCAGCGTCTTGTCGTAGTCGGCGTCCTTGTCGATCGAGACCCAGTTCTCGCCGAAGTACACGCCGTAGACCTCGTCGCTGAGCAGCGCCTGGCCGATGTGCGAGCCGCAGTTGCGCACGCCGGGGATCTTCTGCAGGTCCTGGCAGGCCGCCACCGAGATGCGGTACTCGTCCGTGACGCTCGTCGACGGCTCGGTCAGCCAGTGCATGAGGAAGTCGCGCTCCTTGAAGTTCGGCAGCAGCTGCGACCCCAGCGACGGGTAGATCGCGAGTCCCGCGATCGTCGCGACGAGCGCGAAGCCGATGGCCGGGCTCGGCCGGCGCAGGATCACCGCGAGCACCGCGCCGTAGCCGCGCTTGAGCACGCGCAGCAGCGGCGCCTCCTTCGTGCGCATCCCGCGCGAGAGCATGAGCAGGCACAGCGCCGGGGTCACGGTCAGCGCGACGAGCATCGACACGAGGACGGCGAGCGCGTAGGACAGCACGAGCGGCTGGAAGAACGAGCCCGACAGCCCGGTGAGGAACAGCACCGGGACGATCGCGATGACGTTGATGATCGTCGCGTACGTGATCGCCGTGCGGACCTCGACGGAGGCCTCGAGCACGATGCGGAAGGTCGAGTGCGTCGCGCCCGTCGCGCGCGCCTGTCTGAGGCGTCTGACGATGTTCTCGACGTCGATGATCGCGTCGTCGACCACCACCCCGATCGCCACCACCAGCCCGGCGAGGACCATGACGTTGATCGTCGTGTCGCGCACGTCGAGCACGAGCACGGCGGCGAGCAGCGACAGCGGGATGGCGATCAGGCTGATGAACGCCGTGCGCAGCTCGAAGAGGAAGGCGATGATGATCGCGATCACGAGCAGCACGCCGATCAGCAGCGCGGTGGTGAGGTTGTCGATCGACTGCTCGATGAACGTCGCGGGCCGGAAGATCTCCGCGTCGACCTCCACGCCGGGCAGCCCCGCCTTGAGCTGCGCCATCGCGCTGTCGACGCCGTCGGTGACCTCGACGGTGTTCGCGCCGCGGTACTTCTGGACGATGAGCAGCAGGCCGGGCCCGCCGTTGACGACGCCCTCGCCCCAGAGCTGCTGGTGATCCTGCACGACGCGGCCGAGGTCGCCCATCCGCACCACGCGGTCGCCGCGCTTGGCGACGGCCACCTTGGCGAGGTCCTCCGGGCCGGTGATCGGCTGGACGTTCTCGATGTTCAGCCGCCGGCCGGCGAACTCGACGAAGCCGCCCTGGCCGACGGTGAAGCTCTTGGCGTACTGCAGCACGCCGGCGTCGAGCGCCTCCGAGCCCGCCTCCATGACGCGGTCGATCGTGATGCCGTGGCGGGCCAGCTTGGCGGGGTCGACCTGGATGTGGCGCTGCTTGAGGCGCTCGCCGTAGATGTCGACCGAGGCGACGCCGGGCACGCGCATGAGACGCTGGCGGATCGTCCAGTACGAGATCGCCGACAGCTCGGTGAGGTCGAGCGTCTCCGACGTCAGGCCGATCTTCATGATCCGGCTCGTCGCCGAGGCCGCCGGCATCATCCACGGCGGGCTGGCCCACGTCGGGATGTTCGGGACGACCTGGGCCACGCGCTCCTGGACGAGCTGGCGCGCGCGCGTCTCGTCGGTGCCCTTCTCGAAGATCAGCCGGATCGACGACAGCTGCGAGACCGACTTCGAGCGCAGCTCCTTCAGGCCCGGGATGCCCTGCAGCACCTCCTCGATCGGGACGGTGACGAGTTCCTCGACCTCCGCCGACGAGTTGCCCAGCGCGATCGTCTGGATCTCGACCTGGGGCGGCGCGAACTCGGGGAAGACGTCGACCTTGGCGCCGGGGATCGAGGCCACGCCGAAGACCATGAGCCCGGTCGCGACGAAGATGACCAGCCAGCGGTAGCGCAGGCTGCGCGAGACGATCCAGCGCATCAGCCCCGCCCGCCTCGGACGCGCGCCATCAGTACTCCCCGAACTCGAGCTCGGCGCCGTGTACCTGCGGCGCGCCGGTGGTCACGACCCGCGTGCCCACCGCGGGCCCCTCGCGCAGCAGCACGCGATCGCCGGCGACGCGGTCGACCTCGATGTGCGCGCGGACGTACGTCAGGCCCTTCGGGTTCGTATAGACGAACGCGCCGCCGTCCTTCTCGTAGAGCAACGCCGCGTACGGGATGACCTTGCCGCCGCCGCTGCGCGCTCCCACCGTGGATGTCGCGAGGTCGATGCGGTCGGCGCCCTCGCGGGTCAGGGTGACGGACACGAGGTCCTTCTCACCCTTGACCGGGGTGATCGACGACGGGCTGTAGTGCTCCTTGTCGGCCGACTTGACCTCGGTGCAGGCGCCGAGCGACGCCCCGGCGCCGAGCACGACGAGCGCCGCCGCGGCGCGGCGGCCGGAGCGTCGCAGCGTCACGCCGATGCTCATCGCGCGGGGGTCGTGACGGACGACTCGTCGCCGAACTCGAAGGCGAGCTCGCGGGCATCCTGCGCGTCGTCGGCGGGCGACTCGAGCACCGGGCGCGGACGCCCTGTCTCGAAGCGCAGGTACAGCGTCGGCAGCACGAACAGGCTCAGCGCCGTCGAGGTGGCCAGGCCGCACAGCACGACGACCGCCATCGGGTGCACGACCTCCAGACCCGGCGGCGAGCCCATGAGCACGAACGGCAGCAGCGCGGCGGCGAGCGCGGCGGTGCCGGCGAGCACGGGGGTCAGGCGCTCCTGCGCCCCACGCCGCACGAGCCCCTCGTCGAACTCGACCTCGTCGACCTGCTCGAGGCGCTGGAAATGGCGCAGCAGCACGATCGTGTTGCGCGCCGCCAGACCGAGCAGCGCCATCAGGCCGACCAGCACGCCGAGCGTGACCGCGCTGCCGAGCAGCAGCGCACCCAGCACGCCGCCGGCGAGCGCGACCGGCAGGCTGACGAAGGCCAGTACCGCCAGGCGCCAGGAACGCAACGCGGCCTGCATGAGCAGGAAGATCGCGAGCGCGGCGGCCAGCGCGAAGCCGATCACCTGGCCCTGGTTGATCTCCTCGGCGAGCGACCGGTCGAGCACCCGCGCGTGGTACTCCAGCGGCAGCGGCAGGTCGGCCAGCCGCTCGCGCACCTCGTCGCGGACGTCGGCGACGCTGCGCCCCTCGACCCCGGCCTGGATGTCGAGCTTGCGCGAGACGCCCTCGCGCTTGATGACCGTCGGCGTGCTCGCGACGCGCACGTCGGCGACCTGGCTGAGGCGCACGTGGCCGCCGTCCGGCCGGTCGATGAGCAGGTTGCGCACCGCCGCCTGGCTCGTGGCGAGCTTCGGGTCGCCCTGGACCATGACGTCGAAGACCTTCTGCTCCTCGAACGTGTTGCCCACGAGGATGCCCTGCAACAGGATCGCCTCGGAGCGGCGGACGTCGCCGGGCTTGACGCCGAAGCGGCGCGCACGATCGAGATCGACCTCGATGCGCAGCGTCGGCTGCGCCGTCGGTCGTTCGACGGTCGCGCCGACGACGCCGTCGATGCCGTTCATGAGCCGGCGGACGTTCGCCCCCTCACGCTGCAGCGTGGCGAGATCCTGGCCGTAGAGGCGCACGGTCAGCGGCTTGCCCTCGCCGGTGAGGACGCTGAGCCCATCGCCCGTCGCGGGGTTCTCACCGCTCGTCAGCGCGCCGACGTCGCGCAGCTTCTGGGCGGAGTACGTCGTCGTCTGCGCCCGCGCGCCCTCGACGCGGCCGACGGCAGCATCGATCGCCGCGCGCGTCTCGTCGTAGTCGGCGCCGGACTTCATGCTCACGACGACCTCGGCCGAGTTGACGTCGACGATGCGGTCGCCGGTCACCGCGCGGCCGACCTGCCCGCCGACGTTCTGGACGCCGGAGATCCGCCGCAGGTCGCGGCTCAGCTCGGTCGCGATCGCGGTCATGCGCGGGTTCGACGTCCCGGCCTGCGCATCGAGTCGGACGAGCACGTTTCGGTCCTTGAGCGTCGGCAGCAACGAGAGGCCCATGAGCGGCAGCGCGACGACGACCGCGAGGCCGAGCACGGCGACGCCGGCGAGCGCCGCCGCGGGCCGCCCGATTACCTTGCCAAGCAGCGCGCCGTACGCGCCGGCGAGGCGCGTCAGCAGCGGCGAGCCGTGCTCTGCGGGCTTCAGCAGCGCGGCGAGCGCCGGCGTCAGCGTCAGCGCCATGATCGTCGCGGTGACGACCGCCACGGCGTAGGCGATCGCCAGTGGGGCGAGGAACGCGCCCGGGCGGCCCTCGACGATCGCCACCGGCACGATGACGAGCAGCGCGATGAGGGTGGCGTAGCCCAGCGGCGAGCGGATCTCGCGCGTCGCGTCGAGCACGGTCGTGGCGACGGGCACCTCGCTGCCCGCGGCGCGCCGCTGCGCCAAGCGACGCGCGATGTTCTCCGCACCGGTCACCGCGTCGTCGACGATGATCGCCAGGGCGAGCGCCAGGCCCGCGAACGTGATCGCGTTGAACGTCTCGCCGAGCAGGTCCAACGCGATCGCCGCGGCGACGAGCGACGTGGGGATCGTCACGAGGACGATGAGCACGGTGCGCCAGCGCATGAGCACCGCGACGAGCGCCAGCACGAGCAGCAGGGCGCCGATGATGATCGCCGTCCTGAGGTTGCCGACGGCCTCGTCGATGAGGTCGGCCGGGCGGAAGACCGAGGTGTCGGTCTGCAGCCCGCTGAGGCCCGGGGCCAGCTTCTCCAGCGCGTCCTCGACGCCCTCGCTGACGTCCTTGGCGTCGGCGCCCGGGAACTTCTCGACGACGAGCAGCAGGCCGTCCTTGTCGTTGACGACGGCGTCGCCGATCAGCGGCTGGTGGTTCTGGACGACGTTCGCCACGTCGCTCAGGCGCAGCTTGCCGCCGGAGCCCTCGACGGTGACCTTGCCGAGCTCCTTGGGGTCGGCGATCTTGTCGAAGACGTTGCGCACCTGCAGGCGCTGCTGCGGCGTCTCGATGAAGCCGCCCGTGCCGGGCACCGATGCCTCGAGGTAGCTGACGGGCGAGGCGATCTGCGCGTTGCCGGCCGTCGAGACGACCTGCGACAGCCTGACGTTCTTGTCGCGGAGCCGCTCGGGGTCGACCTGCACCTGAATCTGCTGGTCGCGCATGCCCCAGACGGCCACGTTGGCGACGCCCTCGACGCCCATGAGGCGCGGGCGCAGCGTCCAGCGCGCGAGCACGGACTTCTGGATCGGCGTGAGGCTCTCGGAGGAGAGGCCGATCATCATCACGCGGCTCGACGACGACAGCGGCTGCAGCATCGTCGGCGGCTTGGACACGTTGGGGAACGCGGCGCCGCCGAGCTGCGTCAGGCGCTCCTGGACGAGCTGGCGGCCCTTGTAGAGGTCGGTGCCGGGCTCGAAGACGAGCACGATCGAGGACAGGCCGGGCAGCGAGGAGGAGCGGATGACGTCGACGCCCTCGACGCCGTTGAGCAGGTCGGCCTCGAGCGGGACGGTGAGCAGCTGCTCGACCTCCGCGGCCGACAGCCCGAGCGACTCGGTCTGGATCTCCACGTAGGCAGGGGTGAACTCCGGCAGGACGTCGACCGGGGCGTCGCGCAGGGTGACGACGCCGATGACGATGATCGCGGCCGCGATCCCGACGACGAGGCCGCGGAAACGCAGTGCGCTGCGAACGACGACGCCGATCATGTCGCGCCTCCCTGGCTGGTGGCTTGCTCGGTGAGCACCGGTATCCCCTTCCGGAAGGAGCCCATGAGAGATGACCCCTCTCATGTGCCTCTCAGTTTGGCCAACCAGACACCACTTGCGACATCTGTGTCAAGGGCGCAAGCGGAACTTTTTTCGGCGATCCCTCCGGGTGCCCCGCCGAACGGCGGCGCTCCGTTACGCGCGCGAGGCGCCGAGCACGTCGGCTCGTTCGGGAACCGGCGCGTCGAGCGGCAGCTCGATCCACACGTCGGCACCGCCGTCGGGGTGGTTGGCGGCCCGGGCGACGCCGCCGTGGGCGCGCGCGATGACCTGCACGATCGATAGGCCCAGGCCGCTGCCGCCGCGCGCGCGGGCCGGGTCGGCGCGGGTGAAGCGCTCGAACGCCTCGGCGATGAACTGCGGCGGAAAGCCAGGCCCCTCGTCGCGGACGTGCAGCTCGATCCGGTCGCCAGCGCTGTGCGCCGCGAGGTGGATCGTGCCCGCGCCGTGGTGCAGCGCGTTCTCGACGAGATTGCCCAGCGCCTGCTCGAGCCGGCGCCGGTCGCCGGTCAGCGTCGCGGCGGCGTCGTCGTCGACGACGAGCTCGCGGCCGCTCGCGCTCAGGCGCGCCGCAAAACGCGCGCGGACGCCGTCGAGCAGCTCGTCGCTGCGCAGCGACGCCGACGCCAGCGCGAGCCTGCCGCCGTCGGCGCGGGCGATGATCAGCAGGGCCTCGGCCAGCTCGGCGAGGCGGTCGGTCTCCTCGCCGGCCGACCGCAGCGCCGCGACGAGCTCGTCCTGCGTGCGTCCCTCGCGCAGCGCGAGCTCGATCTCGGTCTTGAGGATCGCCAGCGGGGTGCGCAGCTCGTGCGAGGCGTCGGCGACGAACGCGCGCTCGCGCTCGAAGGCGCGCTCCAGGCGCTCGAGCATCGTGTTGAGCGTCGAGCCCAGGCGGGCGATCTCGTCGTCGGTGTGGCCGACCGGCAGGCGCTCGCCGGGCCGGTGCTCGGTGATCTGCGCAGCCTTGCGGCGCATCTGCTCGACGGGGGCCAGCGCCGCCGAGGCCACGCCGTAGCCTGCCAGCGACGCCAGCAGCAGTGCCACCGGCCCGCCGATCACGAGCAGCAGGAGCAGGCTGCGCAGCGCCTGGTCGCGGTCGTCGGAGTCGGTCCCGACCACGACGAGCAGGCGCCGGCCCTGCACGCTGACCGGCGTCGCGAGCATCCGCGCGGGCTCGGCCTCGAACGGGTTGCGGCGGCTGAGGATCGTCTGCTTGCGTCCCGCGGCGGAGCGGACCTCGGCGGGGGTCAACAGCGGCTGGTCGCGCAGCGCGGCGCTCGCGTCGTAGACGCTGCCGTCGAGCTCGAGGACCTGCGCGAAGCTCTCGTCACGGTCGACGAGGCGCCGCTGCGCGCCGCCGAGGCCGCCGGTCGGGCGCTGCAGGAACAGCGTGACGTCGCCCGCCCGCGACCGCAGGCCCTGGTTGATCGTCTCGTCGAGCTGCGACTCGAAGCGCAGGTACAGACCGCTGGCGATGACGGCCAGCACGACGGCCATGACCCCGGCGAAGGCCAGGGTGACGCGTAGCCGGATCGGCAGCGGCCGGCGGCTCAGGAGCGGCCGTTCCCGTTTGCGCTTTCCTGGCGCAGGCGGTAGCCCGCCCCGCGCACCGTCTCGATCGAGTGCTCCCCGAACGGCCGGTCGATCTTCTCGCGCAGATAGCGCACGTAGACGTCGACGACGTTCGAGCGGTTTTCGTATTCGTAGTCCCATGCGTGCTCGAGCAGCTGAAAGCGTGACATGACCTCGCCGGGGCGTCGCATGAAGCTCTCGAGGATCGCGAACTCCTTCGACGACAACGCGATCTCCTCCTCGCCGCGCCACACCTGGCGCCGGGCGGGATCGAGCGAGAGGTTGCCGACGGTCAGCACGGCCGGCCGCGGGGCCGTGCCGCGGCGCGCGATCGCGCGCAGCCGCGCCAGCAGCTCGCCGAACGAGAACGGCTTGGTCAGGTAGTCGTCGGCGCCGCCGTCGAGGCCCGCCACGCGGTCCTCGATCGCGTCGCGGGCGGTGAGCATGAGGACCGGCACCCAGACGCCCGCGTCGCGCAGGCGGCGGCAGGTCTCGAAGCCGTCGATGCCCGGCAGCATGACGTCGAGGACGATGGCGTCGTACTCGGTCGACCCGGCCATCCACAGGGCGTCCTCGCCCTTCGTGGCGACGTCGGCGGAGAGGCCCTCGTCGCGCAGGCCGCGGCGGATCAGGCTCGCCATCTTGACCTCGTCCTCGACGATCAACACCCGCATATCGCGAGTCTTTCAGAGCGGAGATGAGGACAGGATGAACTTCGGACGCGTTCTTGCCGCGCGCCCGCGGGGCGGCTCAGTCGTCGTCGGGGCCGTCGTCGGCGTCGTCGTCCGGGCCGTCGGCGTCATCGTCGGCGTCGTCGTCCGGACCGTCGTCGGCGTCGTCGGGCTCGCCGCTGCCGCTGCCGCTGTCCTCGGCCTCGGACGCCACGCGCCTGAGCGCCGCGTCGAGATCGACCTCGACGGAGGTCCCGTCGGCCTTGGTGACCTCGACCTCCCAGACCCGATCGCCCTCGGCGTCGCGCTCGACCGAGGCCGCGCTGCCGCCTCCGGCGATCTTCACGGCCGCGGCTGCGGCCCGGTCGGCCTGCGCGCCGGTCGCGACGTCGTCGTCACCGCTGCCCGCCTGCACCGCCGCAGCGCCGCCGGCGCCCGCCACGACGACCACGGCTCCTGCGATGAGCATGCGCTTGAGATTTCGTGACACGGATCTCCTTCCTGCTGGTTTGGCTACCCAACGTAGGGAGGGTCGATGAGATGAACGTGAGGGAACTGTGCGGGGTGGTCGCCGATCCGGCTCATGCGGGGCGGCGGCCCTGACGATACGGACCTGATGTCACCGTGCCGCAGACCGACGTGATGGTTCGCCGCGACTGGCTGCGCCATGCCGTGGCGGCGGTCGTAGCCGTCGCGTTCGTCCTGCTCAACGGCCTCGTGGTGACCGATGCGTTCAAGCTCGGTCTCGACGCGCTGCTGCTCGTCGCGCTCGGCTCCGCGTTTGCGCTCGGCTGGCGGGTGCCGGTCCTCGGCATCGTCGCGGCCGTCGCCGCGACGTTCGGGCTGTGGGCGGCCACCGGAGCCTTCTTCGGCAGCACCGGCGAGACCGATATCGCGCCCGGTGGGTTCGCGCTGAACCTGCTCGGGTTCGCGCTGCTGGTGCGCGGCGGGTTCCGGCTGGCGCGGCGCGCGAGGCAGCGCGCCCGCGCCTCGGCCTCGCGCGCCGCCGGATCCGGGTGACGATGAGCGCGCGCTCGCACCGACCTCGCGCACGCTGGCCGCTTCTGCTCGGCGCGTCCGCTGGCCGGCCTGCTCACGGCCGGATGCGGCGACCCGACGGTGCACGGCGCGGGCGGCACCGAGGGCCGTGGTTGAGGTCGGCCGGGCCCGGGCCGAACGTCGCGGCGGCGGCAGACGGTGGGTCGCCGAGGCGCACGCCGCCCACGCGGCCCGCGCGGGCATCGACGACGATCGCCTAGTCGCTCTATGACGCTCACCGGGCGCATCCGACGCTGCGCTGCGACACGTCGACGGGCGCGACCGCGCACCCCGAGCGAGCGGTGTACGAGTACTGCGCCGGTCGCGTGGCGACCGGGCGCCACCTCTGGCTCGGCCAGGATCCCGTCAGCTCGATCGCGGTGAGCACCATCCCGTTGCGGTGAGAGGCGCGGCGCCGGTGCGCCGCCGCTGTCAGCCCGGCCGCCGCTCGCCACCGAGCGCGCGGAGGTGGTCGTGACGCGCCAGGTGCGATATCCGTACCCGGCGCGTC